>JACPCX010000140.1:0-15220 GCA_016184305.1 Candidatus Rokuibacteriota bacterium
GACCGCACGAAGGACCTCATCAAGTCCGGCGGCGAGTGGATCTCGAGCGTGGACCTCGAGACGACCATCATGGGCCACCCGAAAGTCCTCGAGGCCGCCGTCATCGCGGTGCCCCACGAGCGCTGGCAGGAGCGGCCGCTGGCCTGCGTGGTGCCGAAGCCCGAGCACAAGGACTCGCTCACGGCCCAGGAGATCCTCGACTACCTCGCCCCGCGCGTGGCCAAGTGGTGGCTGCCCGACGAGGTGACCTTCATCGAGGCCGTGCCCAAGACCAGCGTCGGCAAGTTCGACAAGAAGGTCCTCCGCGAGCGCTTCAAGAGCTGGAAGCCGAAGGCGTGAGCACGGGGACGGGATGCGCAGCCTAGCCGACGAGCTTCGCGCCGAAGACCGCCGGGCGCTGCACGCGCTCGGCGCCGCCGAGCGCGTCGCCCTCGCGCTGGCCCTGGGGAAGCGCGATCTGGAGCTCTTCCGCGCGGCCCGGCGCCCGCCGCTCTCCCGTGCCGAGGCGAGACGGCTCCTGGACCGCCAGCGTCAGCGCGGCCGGCGGCGCTCCGGCTGCATCGACGCGTTGCTGGCGTGAGCCTGCTTCCGGGGGCGGTGGCCCTGTTGCGCGCGCGGGACGTCCTTCGCGGTGATAGGCGCCGCCCCGATCCTCCTCAAGCTCTACGCGGGAGGGCCCCAGGACGCCTGGGACATCCACCAGCTGCTGGGCGACGCGGAGCGCGCCGCCACCGTAGCGGCCGTCGAGAGCCGCCTCCCCGCCCTGCCCCGCGAGTGCCGGGCGCTGTGGGCTCGTGTCCTCGGCGGCCCGGGCGACCGCGGGGGCTGACCCCGCGCGTGGTTGCCCTGTCCCTCGAGAAGGTGGCTGCCCTCGACCGGGCCCTCCGCTTCGCCCTCGCCCTGCCGGAGTGATTCCCGGCACCGGCCCCCCGCCTCGCCTTCTCCACTGCCGGACGCCATAATCCGAAATGCCCTTCGTCTATATCCTGCGCTGCCGGGACGGGTCGCTCTACACGGGGAGCGCGAAGGACATCGCCCGCCGCCTCGCGCAGCACGCGAGCGGGCGCGCCTCGCGCTACACGCGCTCGCGGCTGCCGGTGACGCTCGTCTGGACGCGCCGGGTGCGCTCCTGGAGTCGCGCCCTCAAGGAGGAGCGCCGGATCAAGGGGCTCACGCGGGCGCAGAAGGACCGGCTCCTGCGAGCCGCGGGCGCGGGCTCATCTGGGCCGCTCGGCTCATGCTTCCGGCGCCGAAATTTGCTATCGTCAGTGTCGCGTCGGAAGCGTCCGGATCGGGGGATGGAGGACTAACGGACCGGAGGGGGCCCGGCGGCTCCCGGAGGGTATGCCATGAGCATCGCGCATCTGCTGGCCGGGAAGGGCCGCGGGGTGGTCACGATCCAGCCGGAGGACAGCATCCGGCAGGCGCTCGGCCTCCTTGCTCAGCACAATATCGGCGCCCTCATCGTGGTGGACAGCCGGCAGCAGCCGGTGGGGATCCTCTCGGAGCGCGACATCGTGCGCGAGGCGGCGAGGAATGAGGGCGTGTTCACCCAGCCCGTGAGCGCGCTCATGACGAGGGACGTCGTCATCGGCGGGCCCCAGGACGACCTGCATTCCGTCGCGCACACGATGATCGAGCGGCGGATCCGCCATCTCCCGGTGATGGATGGTGGGGCGCTGGTCGGGATCGTCTCGATCGGCGACGTGGTGAAGGCGCAGCGCGACCAGTATCAGGGCGAGGTGGAAACCATGCAGACCCAGCTCCTGGCCAACAAGACCTGAGAGGCGTTCAATGACCCAGCCCGGAACCGAGGCTCACCCGCTCCGCGTCGCCATCGTGGGCGCAGGGCCCACGGGCTTCTACGCCGCCGACCAGCTCCTCAAGCAGCAAGGAGTCGTCGCCCAGGTGGACATGTTCGACCGCTTGCCGACTCCCTACGGCCTGGTGCGCGCCGGCGTGGCGCCCGATCATCAGAAGATCAAGTCCGTCACGGCCGCCTTCGAGAAGGTGGCCGCCCACCCGCGCTTCCGCTTCTTCGGCGGAGTCGAGCTCGGCAAGCACGTGACCGCGGCCGACCTCCGGCAGCACTACCACCAGCTCTTCTACTGCACCGGCGCCCAGACCGACCGGCGCATGGGGATCCCGGGCGAGGACCTCGCGGGCAGCCACCCGGCCACCGAGTTCGTGGCCTGGTACAACGGGCACCCCGACTACCGCGATCTGCACTTCGACCTCTCGCAGGAGCGGGCGGCGGTGGTGGGCGTGGGCAATGTCGCTGTGGACGTGGCGCGCATCCTCTGCCGGACGCCCGAGGAGCTGGTGGCCACCGACATCGCCGACCACGCCCTCGAGGCGCTGCGCAAGAGCCGCATCAAGGAGGTGTACCTCCTCGGCCGGCGGGGCCCCGCCCAGGCGGCGTTCACCAACCCCGAGATCAAGGAGCTGGGGGAGCTGGCCGACGCCGACATCGGCGTGCGGCCGGAGGAGGTCGCGCTGGACGAGCTGAGCCGCGGGGCCCTCGAGCGCGACCCGGATCGCGCCACGACCAAGAAGGTGGAGATCCTCCAGAGCTACGCGCTCCGCAGGCCCAGCGGCAAGACACGGACGCTGACGGTGCGCTTCCTGGTCTCTCCGGTGGAGCTCATCGGCAACAGCGCCGGCGAGGTGGTGGCCATGCGCCTCGTGAAGAACACGCTCCGGGCCACGGCGACCGGGACGCTGCAGCCGAAGCCAACGGGCGAGTTCGAGGAACTGCCGGTGGGCCTGGTCTTCCGCTCCGTGGGCTACCGGGGCGTGCCGCTCCCGGGCGTGCCCTTCAACGACTCCTGGGCGGTCATCCTCAACGAGAAGGGGCGGGTCCTCGATCCCGGGACGAAGCAGCCGCTCGTCGGCGAGTACACGGGGGGCTGGATCAAGCGCGGGCCCACCGGCGTCATCGGCACCAACAAACCGGATGCCGCCGAGACCGTGGCCTGCATGGTCGAGGACCTGGCGCAGGGGCTCACGCTCCATCCCGCCGCGCCCAGCGGCGAGGCGGCCGAGCGGCTCATCCGGGAGCGCCAGCCGCGATTCTTCTCGTTCCAGGACTGGCTCAGGCTCAACGAGCTGGAGGTGGGTCGCGGCCGGGCCATGGGCCGGCCGCGCGTCAAGTTCACGCGCGTCGAGGAGATGCTGCAGGCCCTCGGCCGCTAGCCGCAGATGCGCCGGATGTCGGCCCAGTCGTAACCGTCGAGGAGCTTCCGTGATGACGCCGGCACCGGCGCGCGGGCGAGCCGCGTGAGCCGGGCGACCCGCTCCTCCGGGGCCGGGTGGGTCGAGAGGTACTTGAGCAGCGGCCCCGCCTCGCCGCGCCGCTTCTCCATCCCCTCGAAGAACGCGATCATGCCCGCGGGATCGATGTGGGCCGCGAGCAGAAGTCGCATGCCCTCGGCGTCGGCCTCCTCCTCCGCGGCGCGGCTGTAGCGTAGCGTGCCCAGCACGCGGGCGCTCTCGAGCCCGTAGGCCATGACGCCGCTCACGTCCCCGGTGAGAGCCGTGAAGAGAAGCCCGGTGGACACGTGCTGGACCAGCGCCTTCGTGGCGTGGCGCTGCAGCACATGCTGGATCTCGTGGGCCAGCACCCCCGCCAGTTCCTCGGGCGTGCGCGTGCGCTCCAGGAGACCCCGGAAGACCACGATGAAGCCGCCGGGCGCCGCCAGGGCGTTGACCGTCGGATCGTCCACCACGGTGATGCGGAACGTGTAGGGTGTCCGGGGAAGCGGCGCGATCACGACCTTGACCATGTCGTCGATGATTCGCTGGCGCGTCGGCTCCGCGCACGCCTTCCCCGCCGGCACCAGATGCTCCACGATCGAACGGCCGAAGCGCTCCTCCCAGGAGACGGGCACGCGCGCAGCCGCCACGGCCGCCGCGGCAGGGATGCCCCAGAGATAGAGCCCCGCCGCGATGGCGACCACCGCGAGGGCCGCAAGAACCGTGAGCGCCACGCGCCTGCGGCGACGGCCGGGATCGTGGAAGCGCGACGCGACCTCCGGGGAGATCCCGTGAAGACTCGCCAGGAAGTCGGCATCCGCCACCAGCAGGGCCTCGGGCAAGTCCCCGCCTCGCTCGAGCCGCACCTGCTCTCCTGCGTAGGAGCCCTGGGTCTGACGGACCTCGCCGTAAGGCCACCAGAGCGTCGCGCCGCTCTCGGTGCTCACCTCGAGCCCCCCGCGCATCAGCCGGATCTGCGCCCGCTGGCGCGCGGGCGTCCGCCCGTCGAGGTACACGCCCTCCCAGTCGCTCCTGACGCTAGCCGAGGTCAAAACCGCCCCCCACGTCCAGCAGGCCGGCGAGCCCCTCTCCCGTCGCCGAGGCTGCCCGCGCGTCCTGCTGGATGGCGTCCAGATCCAGCGGCCCCTCGAGCGTCAGGTAGCGGAAGGCGAACCGGACGCTGCGCACCCTGGCCCAGGGCCAGGCGAGCCCCAGCGTCAGAACAAGCAAGAGGAGATTGCCTGCCATCAACCGGAGGAGCGGCCAGCCCGTCACCGTGGAGCGGAAGCGCGCCGCGCCGAAACAGGTATGCCCCCAGAAGTAGCGCCGCTTCCGCGCCAGGTACCAGAACCAGATGAGCCCCAGCGTGAAGGGTGTCAGCAGGAGCGTCAGGAGGAAAGGCCCGAACAGGGCCCGGCCGGCACCGTCGAAATCGAAGCGCCGGGTGCCGAACCAGGAGTTGGCAGTCATGAACGCGTGGCGCTGGGCGTCGAAGAATGGGTAGTAGAGACCAAACGTGAAGGAGCTCGCCACCGATCCCACGACGAAGATCTTCACGAAGTCCCGCGCCCGGCCGCGGAACGAAAAGCGGATCCCCCGCCACGAGGAGCGGCTCAGCCGGTAGCGGCGGGCCCCCACCGTCGCCAGCGGGATGAAGACCACGAGCAGGAGGTACACCAGCAGGCCCGCCAGCACCTTGAGCCCGATCCAGACATCGAGGACGTCGCGCACGACCGTGAGCACGATGACTGGAACGACGAAGAAGAGCATGGCCTTGAGGAAGCCGATCAGGAGCTCCCGCCCGGTCCCGTGATAGGCGAAGCGGTCGCCCTCGATCTCCGACTGGCTCAGCACGTACTTCCGGACACGCACCTTCGCCCAGAAGTAATAGACGCCCAGCGTCACCAGCGTGAACAGGACGTTGACGATGTAGATGCCGAACAGCGAGCCACCGCTGCCGTGGAAGAAGAGCCGACGTCGCGGCACCGCGCCGGTGTCAAGCAGGGCCCAGCCTCCTCTCCAGATGACGGGCGTAGCGCGACATGGAGTAGGTGCACACCCAGTAGATGACGGCGATGAAGAGGTACAGCTCGAAGGGGCGGATCTCGCGGTTGTTGACCACCTGGGCGGCCTTCGTGAGGTCCATGAAGCCGATGATGGAGGCCAATGATGTGTCCTTGAAGAGGACGATGAACTGGGTGACGAGCGACGGGATCATGTTCTTCAGCGCCTGGGGGAGGACGACATGCCGCATGGTCTGCGCGCCCGTGAGTCCCACGGCCGTCGCCGCCTCCACCTGCCCGCGGGGCACCGACTGGATCCCGGCCC
This sequence comes from Candidatus Rokuibacteriota bacterium, assembly GCA_016184305.1. GTDB lineage: Bacteria > Methylomirabilota > Methylomirabilia > Rokubacteriales > CSP1-6 > UBA12499. The sequence continues at coordinate 5,584 of JACPCX010000140.1, forward strand.
GCACGATCTCCCCGAGATAGGCGGCCTCGAAGATGACGAAGGCCGCCAGGGCCACCCCGAACTCCGGGATGGCCGTCTGCAGCACGATGGGCATGATGAACCACATCCAGAAGATCACCATGACCAGCGGCACGCCCCGGAAGAACTCCACGTAGAGGGTGGCGGGGAGGCGGATCCAGGCCTGCGGGGCGAGCCGGCCGAGGCCGATGAAGATGCCGAGGAGAAAGCCCAGGACGATGGCGGGGATGGCCAGCCGCAGCGTCCCGCCCACGAAGTTGCCGAATCCGAGGAACCCCTGGATCAGCAGGAACGGCAGGTTGCGCCAGACGACCCCGAAGTCCAGCATTACCATGGCGCCGGCACCCGGACTGTCGTCCGCCCGCGCCCTGCGACTCGCTCCGCTCGTCCCCTCCCCATCACGCGGGCACCCGGACTGTCGTCCGCCCGCGCCGAGCGCCCGGCCTCCGCGCGAGACTCATCGGCGCTCCCCACGGCCGCCGGTGATGAGCCCTGGAATGGCCGTCCGCCGCTCCACCCACGCCATGATGGAGGCGATCGACACGCACAGGACGAGGTAGATGAGCGTGCCCGCTGTCAGCGCCTCGATGGCCTTGGCCGTGTAGGTCTCGATCTGGCGCGTCTGGAACGTCAGCTCCGCCACGCTGATCGTGAGCGCCACCGAGGAGTTCTTGAGCAGGTTCAGCGACTCGCTGGTGGCCGGGGGAATGATGAGCCGGAGCGCGATGGGCAGGATCACGTGGCGATAGGCCTGGGTCACGGTGAGGCCGGAGGCCACCGAGGCCTCGAGCAGCGTCCTCGGGATGGACTGGATGCCGGACCGGAGGACCTCGGAGAAGCGCGCGCCGCTGTAGACTCCCAGCGCGCAGACCGCCGCCCAGAACTCGAGGCTGTGGGCGAAGACCCAGTCCTGGAGGGCGCTCGGCAGGAGCGGTGGCACCCCGAAGTACCAGAAGAACATCCAGACGAGGAGCGGGACGTTCCGGAAGAACTCGACGTAGACCGTCGCCACCGCGCGCAGGGGCTTCCAGGGCGCCGTCCGGAAGGCGCCCGCGACGATGCCGAGCACCACGGCCATCAGCCAGGCCAGCACCGACAGCTCGAGGGTGAGGATCAGACCGCTGAGCAGCCATTGCCCCGACTGCCCGGTCCACAGCACCGACCAGTTGAACTGATACGTCACGGGGACGCCCGCTCCCGGCGAGGCATCAGCCGAGCACCGCGGCGAGCGGCACCGCGAAGAGGCGCGGGCCGAGCGCGGTGGCGGACGTGCCGCCGTAGGCCAGGATGGCGGCCCGGCAGCGCGGTGTCCGATCGAGGAAGGCGCGGAGCCCGGCGGTGTCGCGCTCGTCCCAGCGGCTCGACGCCTTCACCTCGACCGCCAGGCTCTCGCGCGCCGTCTCGATGACGAAGTCCACCTCGTGGCGCCCCTGCACGTGCCAGTAGGCGAGCCGCGCCTCCGGCCACCGCGCCTCGATGGTGGCGCGGATGTTCTGCGCGGCGTAGGTCTCCACCAGAGCGCCCCGGAGGGCCGAGTCGTCCAGGCGCTCCCGCACCGAGAGCCCACAGAGATGCGCCGCCAGCCCCGAGTCGCTCACGTAGAGCTTGGGCGACTTGATCAGCCGGCTTGCGCGGTTGCCCAGGAACGGCTCCAGCCGGTGGAACACGAAGGACGTCTCCATGAGCCCCAGGTGGCGCCCCGCCGTCGCGCTGCCGAGCTTCGCGTCACGCGCCAGCTCCGAGAGCTTGAGGACCTGGGCCGTCCGGAGCGCGGCCAGGCGCAGGAGCTGGCGGAAGGACACGAGATCGGCGACAGGGGCGAGCTCGCGCACGTCCCGCTCCAGGTACGTCTGCTCGTACCCCCTGAACCAGAGATCGGCATCTCGCGCCCGATCCAGGCACACGGCCGGCATGCCCCCGCGGAGGACGTCCGCGTCGCCGAGCGGCGAGAACGTCTGCCCTCGGGGCAGGCGCTGCGTCTCGAAGAAGCGCTTCAGGAACGGCTCCGCGCGCAGCTCCCCCGCGGCCTCGCGCGGGGTGAACGGCCAGAGCGTCAGGTACACTGCCCTCCCGGCCAGGCTCTCGGTGATGCTCCGGAGCAGCGCGAAGTTCGCCGAGCCGGACAGCAGGAAGCGCCCCGGACGGCGATCGCGGTCCACTTCCAGCTTGATCGCCGTCAACAGCTCCGGGCATTTCTGCGCCTCGTCGATCGTCAGGGGCGGCCCACCGCGCACGAAGGCCGCCGGGTCCCGCCGGGCAGCCTCGAGCTGCGCGAACTCGTCGAGGCTCAGGTAGAGGCGCCCGCCGAGCCCGGGCTCGTGCTGCAGGAAGGTGCTCTTGCCGGCCTGCCGGAGGCCGGTGACCACCACCACCGGCATCTCCGCCAGCGCCGCGCGTACGGCCGCTCCCAGCTCGCGCCGACGGTAGCCTGTCACGATACTTCAGATCATAGCGTCAAAATGACACTACAACAAGTCTCACCATGACAGCCCTCGCCGGCGGGACGTCGCGGCGTCTACTTGGGCACCACCTGGTAGAGCATGAAGGAGCGGACCGCCGCGCTCATCGGATACGGCAGCTCGCCCCTGGGCCCGAACCACTTGTCGTAGAGCTCGAAGAACTTGCCCGACTCGATGCCCTCGAAGAGGCTGTTGTTGACGGCGGCCCGGAAGTCGGCATCGCCCTTCCGCATGGCCATGCCATACGGCTCGTAGGAGTAGAAGTCGCCGACGATCTCCCAGTCGGCCGGGTTCTGCGCCTTGACCTTGAGTCCGGCCAGCTGGATGCCGTCGTTCGTGAAGGCGTCCACCTGCCCCTGCACGAGTGCCTGGAAGGCCGCCGGCTGGTCGGGGAACTCGCGGAGCTGGCCCGTCGGCACGCGCTCGCGCATGATCCTCGCGTTCGTGGAGCCCTGCTGGGCGGCGATGCGCTTGCCGCCGATGTCGCCGATGCCCTTGATGGGGCTCCCCTTCTTGACGAGGAACTGGGCGCCCGTCACGAAGAACGTGATGGAGAAATCCACGCTGTCCCGCCGCGTCCGCGTGTCCGTCATGGTGCCCGCGATGAGGTCCACGGCGTTGGAGGAGAGCAGCGGGATGCGGGTCGGCGGGGTCGACTCCTTCTTCACGAGCTTCACGGGCTTGCCGAGCTTCTTCGAGATGGACGGGACGATGAGCTGGTCCACCAGGTCGATGGAGAACCCGACCCACTCATTCCTGCTGTTGACGTACGCGAAGGGCGGCGAACCCGTGCGGGTGCCGATGGTCAGCTCCCCGGTGCGGCTGATCTTCTCGAGCGTGGTCTCCGCCAGGGCGGGCACCACACCTGCCGCCACGATGGCGACGGCGAGCAGCAGGCCGAGCATCCTCTTCATGGTGTCTCCTCCTCGTTAGTGGGACAGGATCTTGGACAAGAAGTCCTTCGCGCGGTCGGACATGGGCGCGGCGAAGAACGCCGCCGGCGGCTGCACCTCGACCACCTGGCCGCCATCCATGAACACCACCCGGTGCGCGACGCGCCGGGCGAAGCCCATCTCATGGCTGACCACCATCATGGTCATGCCTTCCCGCGCCAGATCGGTCATGACCTCCAGCACCTCGTTGATCATCTCGGGGTCGAGCGCCGAGGTGGGCTCGTCGAAGAGCATGATGCGCGGCTGCATGGCCAGGGCCCGGGCGATGGCCACCCGCTGCTGCTGGCCGCCGGAGAGGTTCGCCGGGTAGTGGTCGGCCTTGTCCGGGATGCGCACGCGCTCCAGCAGATCACGCGCGATCTTCTCCGCCCCCGCGCCCGGGAGCCCCTTCACCTTCAGCGGGGCCAGCATGACGTTCTCGAGCGCCGTCATGTGGGGGAAGAGGTTGAAGGACTGGAACACCATCCCCACCTCCGCCCGCAGCCGGGACAGGTGGACCCGCGGGCCCGTGATGGACTGTCCATGAACGACGATCTCCCCCTTCTGGATTACCTCGAGCCGGTTCACGCACCGGATGAGGGTGCTCTTCCCCGAGCCCGACGGTCCGCACACGACCACGACCTCCCCCGCCTCCACCGTCAGATCGACGTCCTGGAGGACATGCAGGGGCCCGAACCACTTGTTGACGCCCCTGAACTCGATGGCCGCTGCCACGCCGCTACTCGATCACCACGAGGACGTCGCCCGGGTTCACCGCCTGCCCCACCTGCACCCGGATCTCGCGCACCGTCCCCCGCCCGGTGGCGTCGAACTCGTTCTCCATCTTCATGGCCTCGAGGATGATCAGACCATCCCCGGGCTGGACCTCCTGCCCGACCTCCACCTGGATGGCCGTGACCCGCCCGGGCATCGGGGCCTTGAGCACCTGGCCGCCGTGGACGGTGGCGCCGCCGCGGGTGCGAATGATGTAGCGCGTCTCCTCCTCCACCCGGATGCGGTACGTCTCGCCGTCCACCTGGACCACGAAGACGCCGTCCTCCTCGCTCACGTCGGCCACCAGCGACTCGCCCCCGATCAGGAGCGACCAGATGCCCTCCGCCGCGCGCCGCGCGTCCACCTCCAGCATCCGGCCCTCGACAGTAACCTGGAATCGGCCGTCCTGTCCTGTCACATCCACGGGGACGGTCGCGCTGTCGAGCTGCGCCTCGAACTTCACCGGGCGCACCCTCCCTCTCCGTTCGAGGGAGAAGGCCGGGGTGAGGGTGGCGGCGGCAGCGGAATCACCGCGGTCTCCGGCTCGGACGCCCGGCCTGCGTCCAGGGGCTCAGGCCCGCCGGGGGAGGCAGCGGCGCCCGCTTCCCCGCCTGCTCGTAGGCGGTCAGCGCGGCGGCGACCAGGGCCACGGTGCGGCGCCGGCCCGCCGCCTCGGCGCGATCCACCGACATCAGCCGCTCCATGAACGCGGTGGACAGGCGCCCGGCCAGGAAGTCGGGGTGGCGCATGATGTGCTGGAGCACGGGGATCGTCGTCCGGACGCCGGCCACATGGTACTCGCCCAGCGCCCGCGCCATCCTGGCGATGGCGGCATCGCGATCCGCTCCCCAGACGATGAGCTTCGCCATGAGCGTATCGTAGAAGCGCGGGATGATGCAGCCCGCGTAGACGCCCGAGTCGTCGCGCACCCACGGCCCACCGGGGATGCGGAGGCTCGTGATCCGCCCAGGCGCCGGCATGAAGTTGGCGTAGGGGTCTTCCGCGTTGATGCGGCACTCGATGGCCCAGCCGCTCCAGGTCACGTCGTCCTGGGCGAAGCCGAGCTTCTCGCCGGCCGCGATCCGGAGCTGCTCCTTCACGAGATCGCGCCCGGTGACGAATTCGGTCACGGGGTGCTCCACCTGCAACCGCGTGTTCATCTCGAGAAAGTAGAAGTTCCGATCGCGGTCCACGAGGAACTCCACCGTGCCCGCGTTCACGTACGCGACGGCCGCCGCCAGGCGGCAGGCGGCCTCGCCCATCCGGCGGCGCATCTCGGGCGTCACGAAGGGTGACGGGCTCTCCTCGATGAGCTTCTGGTGACGCCGCTGGATGGAGCACTCGCGCTCGCCGAGGTGGACCACATTCCCGTGGCTGTCGGCCAGGATCTGGATCTCGATGTGGCGCGGCTCCTCGACGAAGCGCTCGATGTACACGGAGGCGTCGCCGAAGGCCGAGGCTGCTTCCGAGCGCGCGCCCCGGAGCGCCGCGGCCAGCTCGGCGGGGGTGCGCACGAGCCGCATGCCCTTGCCGCCCCCGCCCATGGCCGCCTTGATCATCACCGGGTACCCGATCTCACCCGCCACGCGCGCGGCCTCGGCGTCGTCGGTGACGGGGCTCTCGGTGCCCGGCACCACCGGGACCTTCATCCGTAGGGCGGTGCGGCGCGCCGCCATCTTGTCCCCCATGGCGCGCATGGCCGCGGCCGGCGGCCCGATGAAGGCGAGCCCCGCCCCGGCGCAGGCCTCGGCGAAGGCCGCGTTCTCGGCGAGGAAGCCGTAGCCCGGATGCACGGCCTCGGCCCCCGTGGCCCGCGCCGCCGCGAGGATCTTCTCGATGGCGAGGTAGCTGTCGGCCGGGGCCGGCGGTCCGAGGAAGACTGCCTCGTCGGCCATCATGACGTGAAGCGACTCCCGGTCGGCCTCGGAGTACACGGCAACCGTGGCGATCCCCAGCTCGCGGCAGGCTCGGATGACGCGGACGGCGATCTCGCCCCGATTGGCGACCAGCAGCTTCCCGAAGGGCGGGCTCACGGCGCAGCGATGATAGCAGGGCGCCCAGGATCAGGCAACGCGCGGGCCATCGGGGCCGGCGCGGACGGGCGGGTCGCCGGGTGCGCGCCCATCAGCCGCCGAGCTGGCGGATGGCCTCCTTGACGAACGTGGGATTCACGATGTCCTTGATACCACACGCCATCTCTCGTCCGGGACCGGGGGAGAGGGATGCGGAGCGGGGCCGGACGCTTCGCGTGCTACTCTCGGCTCACCCGGTTCCCACGCATGCACGAGAGTCCGAGGAGGCAGCCATGGCCCAGAGTGAGATGTACCGGAAGGGCAGCGAGGTGCGGCGGCGGCTGCTCGGGGATGCCTACGTCGACCGGTCCGACACGACCACCTACGCCGACCCGGTGATGCGGAAGTTCATCGACCTGGCCACCGAGACGGTGTTCGGCGCGCTCTGGGCGCGCCCGGGGCTCGATCTCAAGACGCGAGCCCTCGTCTGCGTGGTGTCCGACGCGGCCACCGGCCGCGAGCCCGAGCTGGCGATCCACCTGCGGATGGCCCGCGGCCAGGGCTGGACCGAGGAGGAGCTGACCGAGGCGCTGCTCCACATGTCCGGCTACGTGGGCCTGCCTCTCATCCGCGAGGCGCTCCTGACTGCCACCAAGGTCTTCGCCGAGGGCAAGGCGGAGAAGTAGCTCGAGAGCGCAGTCGGCGCACCGTGAGCGACATCAGCGATCTCGATCGGCATCGCTATCTGAGCCTTGGGACCTTCCGCCGGAGCGGGGCCGAGGTGACGACTCCCGTCTGGTTCGCGGCGGGCGATGGAAAGCTCTACGTCTTCACGGCTGGCGCGTCGGGCAAGGTCAAGCGATTGCGCCACTCGCCGCGCGCGCGCATCGCCCCCTCGGATGCGCGCGGCCGACCCCGCGGCGCCTGGCGGGACGCAACCGCAACCATCCTCACCGAGCCGGCGTCGATCGACCGGGCGCGCACGGCGCTCCGGGCGAAGTATGGCTGGCAGATGTGGCTGACCGACCTCTTCTCGCGGCTCGCGGGGCGCATCCGCAATCGCGCCTGGATCGAGATCGAGGCCTGAAGGCGGTGACGGCGCTGACCTTCAGGGCCGTCCTTCTCCGTGCAGCGCCGCCCAGACGCGCTGCGGCGTCATCGGCAGATCGAGATGCCGAACGCCGCGCGGCGCGAGCGCATCGAGCACCGCGTTCACCGCCGCCGGCAACGACCCCGCCACGCCCGACTCCCCGACCCCCTTGACGCCGAGCGGATTCGTGGTGCATGCGACGCTGTGATGCCCGACCTTCATGTCGGGCATGTCGTCGGCTCGCGGCACCATGTAGTCCATGAACGACGCGGTCAAGAGCTGGCCGGTTTCGCTGTAGACCACGCTCTCGCCGAGCACCTGGCCGAGGCCCTGCGCGATCCCGCCGTGGACCTGGCCCTCGACGATGGCGGCGTGCACGATGTTGCCGACGTCGTCCACCGCGGCGTAGCCGACCACCGTCGTCACCCCGGTCGCCGGATCGATCTCGACCTCGCAGACGTGACAGCCGTTCGGGAAGCTCATCTGCGGCGAGATGAACTTCGCGGCGCTGTCCAGTCCACCCGCGAGATCTTCCGGCATCCCCGACATCGTGCGCGTGCGCCGCGCCAGATCGGAAATCCCGATCTCCCGGTCGGTCCCGCTGACGCGGAACCTGCCGTCTCGGAACTCGACGTCGAACGGCGCCGTCTCGAACAGGCGTGCGGCGATCCGACGGCCCTTCTCGATCGCCGCGTCGCAGGCGAGCGCGGTCGCGCTGCCGGCCATCATCATCGAGCGCGACGCCACGCTCGGCGTGCCCACCGGCACCTCGTCGCTGTCGCCCTGGATGAGTCGGACCGCGCTCGCGCCCACGCCGAGCTTTCGCGCGACGAGCAGCGGGAAGGTCGACAGGTGTCCCTGCCCGAGCGCCTGCACGCCGGTGCGCAGGGTGACCCGGCCGTCGTCCTCGAAGCGGAGGTCCACGGTCTCGTCGAGGATGCCTCCCGCCACCTCGAGGAAGCAGCACAGGCCGATGCCTCGCAGCCTGCCCGCCCGCTCCGACGCCGCGCGCCGCGCCGGGAAGCCCCGCCAGTCCGCCAGCGCCAGCGCCCTGCCCATCACCGTCTCGAACTCCCCGCTGTCGTACACCTGGCCGGTCGCCGTCCGGTACGGCATGGCAGTCGGTGGGATGAAGTTCCGCCGCCGGAGCTCCACCCGGTCGATGCCCATCGCCTGCGCGGCCGAGTCGATCAGGCGTTCGATGAGATAGAGCGCCTCCGGGCGGCCAGCGCCCCGGTAGGGCCCCAGCGGCGCCGCGTTGGTGAGGATCATCTTCACGTCGATCTGGATCGCGGGAAGCGCATACACGCTGGAGAGACAGTTCTTCGTGTTGTGGGTGGCGAAGATGGCCGCGTACGTCGAGACGTAGGCGCCGATGCCCACGAACGTGCGCACGCGCAGGGCGAGGAACTGGCCCTGCGCATCCAGAGCAAGCTCGCCCTCGAGCACGCCGTCGCGGCCGTGCGTGTCGGCCAGGAAGCTCTCGACCCGGGTCGCCCGCCACTTCACCGGGCGGCCGACCCGCCGCGCCGCCCAGAGCACCACGGCGTACTCCGGGTACGCCTGTACCTTCATGCCGAAGCCGCCGCCGACGTCGTACGTGAGCACGCGGATTTTCTCCGGCGGTACCTTGAACACGCCCTCGGCGAGCAATCGGCGCACCACCGCGACGCCCTGCGTGCCCGCGATCAGCGTATAGCGTTCGGTCGTCGCATCCCACTGCCCGATGGCGGCGCGCGGCTCCAGCGCCGCGGGGGCCAGGCGCGTGTCGAGCAGCCGCACGCGCGCGACGTGGGCGGCCCCCGTGAGCGCGGCCTCGACCGCCGGCGCATCGCCGTCCGTCCAGTCGAAGGCGACGTTGTCCGGCGCCTCGGGCCAGATGGTCGGCGCGCCCGGTGCCATCGCCCGCTCGACGTCCGCCGCGGCCGCCAGCTCCGCGAGGTCGGCGACCACCGCCTCGACCGCATCCTGCGCCTGCGCGAGGGTCTCCGCCACGACGACCGCGATCGCTTCGCCGACGTACCGCACGCGCGCCGCCGCGAGCGGCGGCATCGCCGCGGCGAACATCGGCTTGCCGCCGCGCCCCGGAAACGACGCCACGGGGAGGATCGCGCCGAGCCCCTCGTCGGCGAGGTCCCTTCCCGTGAACACGCCGATCACGCCGGGCATTGTCCTGGCCTTCGACACGTCCACCCCGCGGATCCCCGCGTGCCCGACCGGCGCCCGCACGAACGCCGCATGCGCCTGTCCGGGCACGTCGATGTCGTCGGTGAAACGTCCGCGCCCGGTGAGCAGCGGCTCGTCCTCGCTGCGCCGGGCGCCGCGGTCGCTGCCGAATCGCAGGATGTTCTC
>JACPCX010000143.1:0-20921 GCA_016184305.1 Candidatus Rokuibacteriota bacterium
CAAGGCCAACACCGACTGGAAGCAGACGCTGGGCGGCGAGTGGCGGCAATACGAGCGGACCTTCCCCCTGCTGGCCGCGAGCCGGATCGGCGGGGTCTCTCTCGAGTGCGCGGCCTCGCACGTGCCGATCTCGCTCATCGGCCTCCTCGGCGACAAGGACATCCTCCTCGGCGCCATCGACGTGGCGAGCGACCGGCTGGAGACCCCGGCCCAGGTCGCGGCCGTCATCCGGGAGGCTATGACACACGTGCCCGTCGAACGGATCTCCCCCTGCACCAATTGCGGCATGGTGCCGCTCTCGCGCGAGGTGGCCCGCGGGAAGCTGCGGGCGCTGGCCGAGGGCGCCGCGCTGGTCCGCCGCGAGCTCACGGGCTAGCAGCCGATGGCCGCGCCGTCGCTGCGCGGATCGGCTGCGCCCAGGCGCGTGCCACGCTCGGGGTCGACGGTGATGCCGTGGGCGTGCCCCGCCAGCTCGCTCCACGGCCCCCAGCGGTGGATCCTGTGGCCGCGCGATCACCGAGGGCGAAGCGCCCCGACAGCCAGCGTGGCGAGGCCAGGGCTTCCGCGACGCTCCGGCCGAAGTCGATCATGGCCGTGTAGGCCTGCAGGTGGATCTGGGGCTGACCGTCGGCGCCCATGCAGCCGAACACCTGCCAGAGCCGGTCGCCGCGGAAGGCGAGCGAGGCGATGAGCGTGTGGAACGGCACCTTCCCCGGCTCGAGGCGGTTGGGATGCTGCGGATCCAGCGAGAAGTACGCGCCGCGGTTCTGGAGCACGATCCCGGTGCTCCCGGCCACCACGCCGGAGCCGTAGATCCCGTACAGGCTCTGGATCAGCGAGGCGGCATTGCCCTCGGCGTCCACCGCACAGACGTAGACGGTGTCGCCCGCGAGGCTCCCCGAGGCCGGCACGCCATCCCAGGGCAGGGCTCGCGCGGGATCGATGAGCCGTCTCCGCGCGTCGGCATAGGCGCGCGACAGCAGCCGCTCCACCGGGACCTTCGCGAAGTCCGGGTCGGCCAGCAGGCGGTCCCGGTCGTGGAAGGCGAGCATCTTGGCCTGCACCAGGAGATGCACGTGGTCGGGCCCGAGATACTCCATCGCCCCCAGGTCGTAGGGCTCGAGGAGATTCAGCATCTCGAGCACGGCGAGCCCCTGGGTGGGCGGCGGCGTCTCGTAGATCGTGACACCCCGGTACGTCCCCGACAGCGGTTCGCCCCAGCGGGCGCGCTGGGCCTCGAAGTCCCGCTCGGAGAAGAAGCCGCCATGCGCGCGTGAGTGGCGGACGATCTCCCGCGCGACTTCGCCCTGGTAGAACGCGCCGCGGCCGCTGGTCCCGATGGCCTCCAGCGTCCGCGCGAGGTCCGGATTGGCGAGCCGCTGCCCGGCCCGCGGCGGCCGGCCCCCGGGGAGGAAGATGGCCGCGGCCTCGGCGCTCGCGGCGAGCCCCTCGGCGGCCTCGCCCGTCCACCGCGCCAGCCGCTCCGTCACCTCGAAGCCCTCGCGCGCGTGCCCGATGGCCGGCGCGAGATCGCGCGCGAGGGTCAGCCGGCCGTGGCCGGCCTGTGCCTCGCACCAGCTGTCCACGGCCCCGGGCACGGTGAGCGTCGCGGGCACGATGCCGTGGAGCGGGATCTCGCCGAGCCCGCGAGAGGCGAACCACCCGAGCGTGGCGCCCGCCGCGGCACGGCCGCCGCCGTTGAGGAACCGGACGCCGCCCCGGCGGGCATCGTGGATGAGCCAGAAGGCATCCCCCCCCACGCTCGTCATGTGCGGGTAGACGACGCAGAGCACCGCCGCGGCGGCGATGGCGGCGTCCACCGCGGAGCCGCCCGCCTCGAGGATCTCGACGCCGGCCCGCGAGGCCAGCGGATGGGGCGAGGCCACCATGCCTCGCGGTGTCTGTGTCAGCGGCCGGCCGGTATCCAAGGGCCCTCCTCAATCAGGAGCTTGCATGCTGCGACGCGCGCGTGCTAGAAGCCGGGGAAGTGTAGCACACGACTCCCCCATCGCCGGAGGCCACATGCCCATCACGCGCGTCAACGGTGTGGAGCTGCACTGTATCCTGCCCATGAGCGGCCACACGACCACCATCGAGGAGCCGGGCGCCTTCAACCTGCACGTGGCCGAATTCCTCGCGGCCGTGGAGCACGGCCGCTGGGGGACCTGGACGGCCTGACCGCACCGCCACCTCGCTTGACGGATATGCATTACATGCATATACTGTCTGCGTGCGGTTCCTGTGGAACGACGCCAAGGCACAGCGCAATCTTCGGTCGCACGGGGTGGAGTTCTCGGAGGCTCGGACCACCTTCTTCGACCCCCTGGGAAGGAAACTGCGTGACGAGGATCACTCTCACGCGGAGGAGCGGATCATCCGCATCGGGCGGTCCGACAGAGGGCGCCTCCTGGTGACCGTCTTCACCGAGGGCGGAGACCACATCCGGATCATCTCCTCACGGCGCGCCACTCGGCGCGAGGTCAAGAGCCATGAAGAAGGAATATGATTTCAGTCGAGCGAAACGGCGGACCGTTCGGGATCTTCCACCGATCGAGGATCTGGACCGGCACACCAAGGTCAGGATCACGATCATGCTGGACAACGATGTGCTGCAATTCTTCAAGGCCAGAGCCGCCAAGCGAGGAGCCGAACCCTATCAGACTCAGGTCAACCGCGCGCTCCGGGAGTACATGGAGGGGGGCCGGCCTCCGACCAAGGACGACCTCTTGGGGGACGAAGGCTTCGTCTCCCGCCTCGCCGAGCGTGTGGCTGAGTACTCCACGCGGAAGACGGTGAGCCGGCGACCGCGCTGAGACGCGGGGGCGCCCGCGGACGGCTCAGAGGCGCGCCTCCATCCACAGCTCCGCGCGCGGGTTGCCGTTGTAGTCGGCGATCTCGGTGAAGCCGTGGGCGCGGTAGAGGTGCACCGCCGCCTCGAGCCGCTCGCTGTCCAGCCGCAGCAGGCGGCAGCCGAGGCCGCGCGCCTCGGCGAGACAGCCGTCCAGGAGGGCCGGCCGAGGCCCCGCCCCTGCTGCTCCAGCCGGATCCACATGCGCTTGAGCTCGCCCACGCCCGGGGCGAGGAGGCGGACGCCCGCGGTGCCGACCACGGTGCCCGCGGGATCCACCACGAGCGGCATCACGCCGCGCGTGCCGTCGTAGATCTCCTGCCAGCGGGCGATGTCGCGGTCGAGCCCGTCGCCGTCGAGCGGCTCGCCGAGGAAGTCGAGATAGGCGGCGAGCTCGCGGGCCACGGCATCGTGATCCACCGGGGTCGCCCTCACGTAGCCCGCTCCTGAGGGCCTCTGTCGACGCTGCCCCTGACCCCCGTCGGCACCCCCGGCCCCGCCCGCGCACTCTCCGCTCACTGCTTGACCGCGAGCCCGCGCCCGCGCGGGACGACTCGGGGCCCGCGCGCTTACGATGCCGCTGCTCGTCTTTCGTCCACCTCGAACGGGCCGAACGGGCCCTCCCGGGTCCGGTGCCGGGGTTCGCGGGAGGCGGCCGGACCTGGCCGGACGCCCGCCGCCCCAGCAGAACTGGCGTTAATCCTTCCTATACCCCCCTCAGGCACATTCCTCCGTCAGTAACTCGCCAAGGCGACGAGCGCGCTGCGCAAGCTAGCCAACCCCTCCACGTCCGCGCGGAGGCGAGCCGTAACAGCAGCCACGGCGCTCTCGGTACCTTGTCTGAGCGCAGGAACGTCGTGAGAAACGGATTCGACGACGGGCTCCCGGTCCAAAGACCGCAGGACTTCGGCGTCAACGGCCGGCGGAGCGTCGACCCAAGAGCCATTCGCATCCACCAGAAGATTCACGTACTGGGAGTGCCGACGCCCATTGTCCAGGTCGAGGTAAACGATCGCGCGGGCCGACAGTTGGCCACGAGCGCCGGAGGAGCCAACCAGCACGGCCACGTCGCCCGGTTGCTGAGGCCGCTGGAAGTGGCGGATCAGAGCGTCCACGAGAGGGTGCCCAAGGCCCAAGAGCTGGACGTTCTTGCGGCGCATGGCGAGATCGCGATCGAAGGCGACGTCACGGTAGCTCCGAACCACACCGGGATAGCCCATCAGCGGTTCAGGAGTCTCGATCTGGACGAGGGGGCCGCTCGGCACGAAGGCTCCACCGAGCCGCAGGATCGCGCGCTCGACAAAGAGCCCCAGGTGCTCCAGGGTGAAGTGGCCGCGGAGCGTCCGGTAGTGCTCCAGATTGAAGGCGTCCAGATCCTGAGTGAGAGCCCGGAGCGCCTCGCTGGCTTCACGTGCTCGCTCGATCGCGTCGGCCATCTCCCGCTCGGTCCGCTTGTAGTCGGGATCCACGAGCGCCTTCTTGTACAGGTCCTGGTAATTCGGCGCAGTGCCGAGGAAGCCGAGGATCTCCGAGCGAAAATCCTCGACCACCTCGCCGGTCACGGGATCAAGCTTCCCGATGGCCCCGGCGATCTCGAGCAGCTTCTCCTCGAGCAAGCGGTAGATCCGTTCCTCGACCGTATCCTCGGCGACCAGGTTGTACACCTGGACTGTATCCTGCTGCCCGTAGCGATGGATGCGGCCGATCCGCTGCTCCACCGCCATCGGGTTCCACGGCAGGTCATAGTTGAACAGGATGCGACCGATCTGGAGATTGATGCCCTCGCCGCCGGCCGAGGTGCAGATGAGGAACCTGGCGCCGGCCTCGTCCCAGAAGGCCTCGATCGCGGCGATCTTGTCGTCCAGCGGGCCGCCCTTGATCGTGGCAATCCGCGCCCCGCCGTAGATCTTGCCGAGCTCCTCGCGCAGAAACTCCAGGGTCTCGCGGTACTGTGTGAAGATCACGAATCGCTCCGACGGGTTCTGCCGGCGTAGCTGCTCGAGCGCGCGCACCAGGGTGTCGTACTTCCGGTCTGTGCCATCAGGGACGAGCCCGAGCAGGTCACGCACCTTGGCGGCCTCGTCGGGAATGTCGGAGTCTGCGTACACTCCCTCGTCGCCCTCCTCGTCACCGTCGAGAGCCCAGGACGTGCTCTCCTCTTCTGCCCGGCGAGCCAGCCGTTGCTTGACCTGGGCCACGACGGCGTCGGCCTCGGCACGCAAGGAGCTGGATGAGCGACCAGAACTGGTAGGGATCGCCCTGGTGTGGGGTGGCCGACAGGAAGAGCAGGTCTCGGGCGTGATGGCGAAGCTGTTCCGCGAGCCGGTTGATCTCGACGATGGGGAAGCCTTCCTCGATGGCCCGTTTCATCAACTGTTCCGGACGTCAGCCCGCGACTTCCTGCCGCAGGATCCCCTCGAGGCTCGCCTCGCCGCGCTCCACGGCGAGGACTGCCCGGAGGATGTGCAGCTCCGCCATGGTCTCGTCGTCCGGATACTCGGCGCGGATGATGGCTGTTAAGCGCTCGAGCTTGTCCCGGGCGATGCCGGCGCGGTCAGCGGCAGTCTTGTAATCGAATAACATCTCTCTGGCCTCCTCACACTTCCGGCGGGGCGAGGATCTCGATCGACGGGTACCCCGCGAGGACGTTGACCTCGTTGACCAGGGCCCGGCGCCGTCGGTTCACCAGGTGGCGGAAGCTCCAGCTCACAAGGATATCCTGCCGCGCGGCGACCGCAATCGCCACGTGGAGGGCGTCAATGGCCGTCGCCGCGGAGAACACACCGCGCCCCACATACTCCCGTGCGAGATCACGGGCTTCTCGCTCGATCGGGAGACTCAGGAAATCGCCGACCAGGGCGAGGAGCCGCTCCCGGAGAGCGGAGTCGGCCGTGGCGCGGACCTCCGTGAGGGTCAGCTCCGAGATGGCGACCTCGTAGCCCGCGAGCCGTTCCCAGAACTCGAGCGTGGCCCGCCGGCGCTCGGGAAGCCGGTCGTCCACGTGGGCGCTGATCACCGAGGTGTCGAGGTAGAGCCGGAGCCTCACGGCCGGGCCGGCTCCAGGACGATCCAGGGGGTCAGCATTTCCATCATTGAGAGCCCGCCGTGCTTGTACAGGCGAGCCCCGGCGGGGCCCGGCGGGTGGGTCTGGACACGCCCACGCACCATGGCCACCTGCCTGCTCGCGATGACGGCAAGATCGCGGTGGGCGGGTGGCTCCTGCCCAGGCTCGACTTGGCGACGAGCAGCCCGGTCCGAAGAACACGTACCCGTGATCGCTCGTCACCACGATCGTTCGTCCAGGTGGCACGGCCTGCACGGTGTTCCGCCAGAAGGCTTCGAGCCGCCGGTGAAGCTCTGCGAAGTGGTTCGCGAAGCGGGCACCGGAGTCCTGGTAGGTCTGGTCGGGGAAGGCCGACCAGAGGCACAGCGCGGGGCAGTCCGGCGGGAGCTGGTGACGCTGGCCCTCGTGGCCATAATAGAACGTCTCGATCCCCGCCTGCCGAAGCTCGCGGCGGCCCAGGAGCTGGGAGGGCGAGACGCGCCCGGCCTGGAGCCGCTGGGCTACGAAATCAATCGTCTCGCTTGGCACGGCGGCAGTCGCCACGTCCACCTGGCGGGCGGAGAAACCTCCCTCCCTGGCCAGGCGAAGCACCACTGGGACTTCGCGGAGCGACAGTCCGTCGAAGACCACGGCGGCGCAGGGCTGCTGGCGCTCGAGGAACACGCGGAGATGACGGTCACCGGGAGGGTCGGTCAGCAGCTCGTCGTAGATCCGGGGCGCGGCCGCGGCAAGCACTTCTTCCATCTCGTTCACATCACGCTCGCCCCGGTTCAGGAACTCAGCGGCCCCGAGGTCCTCGTAGCGCCCTGATGACCAAACCTCGTCGAGCAGCCAGTGTCGAAGCCAATCCAGGCGGGCTCCGGGTGCAGTGAGGCGGTCGAAACCCTCCCGGCTAAGACTGGGCACGGTCCTCTGCGGCCGGGAGCAGCAGGATCAGGTCGGCGCTGTATTCGGCGTGCGGGACGTTGGGCAAGCGCTCGATCATCTGCTCGACCTGGGCCTTGGACAGCTCTTCCTCCTTTGTGATCGCGATCTCGATCGTCAGCGACCCTGGACCGGCGAGGCTGCCGCGATAGGCGGCCGGCAAGCTGCTCAGATCGCCAGTGGTCTGCTGGAGGAAGACGGTAAACCTCGCTCTGTGCACGCGTGCCGAGGCGTGTTCCTGCAGGAGCGCGGCAACCGCCTGGCGCAGAGGCCCGATCCCAGTCTGCGAGCCGGTGCGCACAGGGAGCTGCTCGCCCTCGGTGAGCGTAGGCCGCTGCCCACGTTCTGGTGGCACCTGGCCCGCCACCGGCGAAGAGGGTGTTCCAGTTCTCGGTGGCGATGATGGCAGGGCTTCGGAGCCCTCGAAGGGCTCGGCGACGACCGCATCCAACAGCTCCGCATCGCTCAGCGCCGGGTCGGCCCCGCAGAAGTTACTCCGGCTGTGGTAGATGCCGAGCTTCCGCTCGCGGCAGAGGGAGCGGACAGCCCGTGTGAGCGAGCCCGCGTGGGTGGGAACGGGGAAGCCCAACGTTGATCGGTACTCACGATCGATCTCGCGGACGCCCTGCCCCTTCACCTGGGCGAGCCGGGCTTCCAGGTGCTCGGCCAGGAGCTGCGGTGGATAGACGTGCTGGCTGAGGAAGATCGCGACGTCCTCCCTCGAGGCGGCAGTGCCGAGGGGCTCCTCCTCGATCTCGAGGCCGCCGGCGCCAGCGATGAACCTGTTGAGGTAGCTCCCGATGACGGGCGCCACCGAATCGGCCTTGAAATCGAGATAGTTCTCGAACGCGCGGTGAAGCACGACGCGGGCGCGATCCTCGGCTTGGGCGAACTGCACACGGCAGGCCGCCACTCGCTTGAGCGTCGCGCCGGGCTCCTGCTGGTCGCTGTAGATGCTGGCGAACAAGGTCACCTGAACCGACCGGTTGGCCCACTCCGAGAGCATCTGGAGGAATGCGATGTTCTGGGCCCTGACTGCGGCGTCGGCGAGGACGCGAACGCCCTGCTCCAGCTCGTCGAATATCAGGACTACCTGGCGCCCGGCGAGCGCCGACTCGACCTCGGTGAGGCTCGGCTGGACCATGCTGCGTGGAGGGCGCTGCCCTTTCACCTGCTCGAAAACGAAATCCCAGATGGACGAGAGAGGCAGGTCAGTGAACTTGTTGACGACCGGCGTTACCCTCTCCGGAAGCCGGCACCTCAACCCGTGCCGGTCGAGCCACCGGCGCGCTTCGTTCGGGCTTCTGAACAGGTGGTAGACGAGGAGGAGCAGGTGGGACTTGCCACTACCCTTCAACCCTTCGAAGAGAAAGAGGCCCGGGGCGCCGGCTTTCTCGCCGAACCGCTGGTCGAGCAGGCTTACCACCTGGCGGACGTCGGCGGTCGGGTACGTGAGGCTGAAGAAGACGTCCGGCCTCGCCTCGAGACGCTTCCGGCGCGTGTCCTTGAGGTTGGCGAGATCGATGATGCCTTCGATCTCGCCGGCCAGCGTCTCGGCGCGCGGTCTGAGATACGCGGCGTAACTCATGTCAGTATGGGCGCCCGGAGGCGCCTATGATTCTAGCGCGTGATCGAAGCCCGTGGCATGCTGATTTCGTCTTGGATCGGAGCGAGGCCAAGGCGCGCCGCCCTCAGGCCCGTCAAGGACTACATTGCCCTCGCAGCCTCCCGGGGACCTTCGTGGGCCCCGGGCAGGCTGCTTCCGTCCCTGGGGGTACCCTGCGGCACGTGAGGCTCGCCGAGGTCTATCCGGAGCGTGAAGCCAGGTGGGCTACGCAGCTCAGCGAATGCCTCCCCACTCTGAATGTGCCAGCCCGAGCTCTCACGCTGAGAAACAAGTCGCCGAATACAATCACGGACAGATTGCCCCTCGTCGAGATCCGCCACCAATGAGTCTGGGGGCGACGCGAGGAAGCGGGCTCGCGAGGGCAGTGTTGCGTCCTGGTCGACACGGCGCCGCAAATCGGCAGTATCGAAGACGACATCCCCTCCTCAAAGGCGCGCCTCCATCCACAGCTCCGCGCGCGGATTGCCGTTGTAGTCGGCGATCTCGGTGAAGCCGTAGGCGCGGTAGAGGTGCACCGCCGCCTCGAGCCGCCGCTCGCTGTCCAGCCGCAGCAGGCGGCAGCCGAGGCCGCGCGCCTCGGCGAGACAGCCGTCCAGGAGCGGCCGGCCGAGGCCCCGCCCCTGATGCTCCGGCCGGATCCACATGCGCTTGAGCTCGCCCACGCTGGGCTCGAGGAGCCGGACGCCCGCGGTGCCGACCACGGTGCCCGCGGGATCCACCACGAGCAGCATCACGCCGCGCGCGCCGTCGTAGATCTCCTGCCAGCGGGCGATGTCGCGGTCGAGCCCGTCGCCGTCGAGCCGCTCGCCGAGGAAGGCGAGGTAGGCCGCGAGCTCGCGGGCCACGGCATCGTGATCGGCTGCGGTTGCCCGCCGGATCAGATATCCGCCAGGCGCGTGCCTAGCGCTTGCGCCTCGCATGGGACTCGAGCCCCCGCTCCCAGAGGTATTCCGTCTCCCCCAGGCGCTTGCCCACCCAGCGCGAGAGAACGAAGAGCAGGTCGCTCAGCCGGTTGACGTACTTGAGCGGCCACTCGCTCGACGGCTCGACCCGCGAGAGCGCCAGGATGCGCCGCTCGGCGCGCCGGCACACGGTGCGCGCCTGGTGGAGGAAACCCCCGACGCGCCCGCCGCCTGGGAGGACGAACGACTTGAGCGGCGGGAGGGTCTTCTGGCACTGGTCCATCAACCGCTCGAGCCCCGTCACCTCGGCCTCGCCCACTCGGTGCATGCCCTCGTACGCCGCGTCGTCGGGCGTCGCCAGCTCGCTGCCCAGATCGAACAGCTCGTTCTGGAGGCGCCGGAGCACCTCGTCGAGCCAGCGGGAGTCCTTCCCCTTCGTGAGCCGCTCGGCGTTGAAGACGCGCGCGAGGCCGATGACGGCGTTCAGCTCGTCTATGGTGCCGTAGGCCTCGATACGCGGCGAGTCCTTGAGCACGCGCGTGCCGCCGACGAGAGCGGTGTCTCCCTTGTCGCCGGTGCGCGTGTAGACCCGGGTGATCCGGATTGGCATGGGCGCGTCCCTCCCGCCCTCACGCTATCACAGCAGCGCGCCGATGCTAGACTGGGGGGGCATGAGCGGCTGGCGGGAGAACCTGGTGACATCCGCCGAGGGCATCGCGCGGATCCTGCGCGAGAGCCGGCGCATCGCCGTGCTCGGGATCAAGCCGGAGGCGCGGCGCGATCGGGCGGCCTTCTCCGTGCCGGCCTACATGGCCGCCCAGGGATACGACATCATCCCCGTGCCGGTCTATTACCCCGAGGTGACCGAGATTCTCGGCCGCCCCGTCTTCCGGACGCTCGCGGCGATCCCTGGCCCCGTGGACATGGTCAACGTCTTCCGGCGGCCGCGGGATATCCCGCCGCATCTGCCCGACATCCTCGCCGCCAGGCCGAAGGTGGTATGGCTCCAGCTCGGCATCATCCACGCCGAGGCAGCCGAGACGCTCGCCCGGGCGGGGATCCAGGTCGTGCAGGACCGCTGCCTCCTGGTGGAGCATCAGCGGCTTCGCTAGGATGGCTTCCCTTCTTCGAGCCGGCTCGCCCCTGAGGGCCAGCCGAGGGCGCGCCGCGCCCCGGGACCCGCGGTTGGGGCGGGAGCCTCACGCCTGCCGGGCGGCCTGCTCCCGCAGCGAGCGCTTGAGGATCTTGCCCGAGGCGGTTTTCGGCAACGTCTCGACGAGGCGGACCTGGCGCGGCGCCTTGTACACCGACATCTCGCTCCGGCACCACTGTACGATGTCCTCCTCGGTCACCGTGCCCCGGGCACCCGGCGTGAGCACCACGAAGGCCAGCACGTCCTCGCCGCGGTAGGGGTCGGGCACCCCGACCACGCCCACCTCGGCGATGGCGGGGTGCCGGTACATGAGCGCCTCGACCTCGGCCGGGAACACGCTGTAGCCCGAGGCCTTGATCATGTCCTTCTTGCGCTCCTCGATGATGAAGTACCCCTCCTCGTCCACGCGCCCGATGTCGCCCGTGTAGAACCATCCGTCGCGGATGGCCTCGGCCGTCGCCTCCGGCCGCCGCCAGTAGCCCTTCATCACCATGGGCCCGCGCACGACGATCTCCCCCGACTGGCCGGCCTGCATCTCCATCACCCCGTCCTCGAGGCTCACGATCCTGACGTCGGTGAACGGCAGCGGAAGGCCGACGGTCCCGTACTTCGGCCGGTGCAGGGGGTTGCTGTGGGTGGGCGCCGTCGTCTCGCTCAGCCCGTAGCCCTCGATGAGCTTGTGGCCCGTCACCGCCTCCCAGCGCCGCGCGATCTCGGCCGGCACGGGCGCGCCGCCGGAGGAGCAGACGCGGAGCGAGGAGAGGTCGAACTGGCGCGTCCGCGGATCGTTCACGATGGCGACGTTGACGGTCGCGATCAAGGTCGTCACCGTGCAGCGGTACTGCTGGATGGCCCGCAGCACCGTCTCGAGGTCGAAGCGGCCCAGCGCCACCAGCGTCGCGCCGGTGAAGGCCATCATGTTCAGCTGGACTTCCATGCCCGTGATGTGGAACCACGGGAGCACGCCCAGCACCACGTCAGCCGCCGTGGCCTGGATCAGGACGCGCAGCAGCTCGCAGTTGGCCACGATATTGCCGTGGGTCAGCTCGGCCCCCTTCGGCACCCCCGTGGTCCCCGACGTGTACTGGATCAGCGCCGTGTCGTCCAGCGCGCACGCCACGGGCGCCCCGAGTCGCGGCGCGCTCCGGACGATCTCCCGGAAGTCCTCGGTGTCCGGGCACGGCCGCGCCGGCTCCAGGAAGCTCGGGGGCACCGGCAGCGCGGGGGACGGCGGCACGTAGTCGCCGTACGAGGTCATCACCACCGCCTCGAGCGGGCTCCCGCCCCGCACCGCGGCGACGGTGTCGCAGGCCTGGTCGGCAGCGACCAGCACCCTGGCCCCGGAGTCGCGGAGCTCGTGCTCCAGCTCCACCGCCTTGTGCATCGGGTTCAGGCAGACGTTGATGGCGCCGGCCCGGAGCGCGCCCATGTAGGCGATGGCGAATTGCGGGCAGTTCTCGAGATAGATGGCCACGCGGTCGCCGGGACAGAGGCCCCGCCCCTGGAGCCACCCCGCGAAGCGGTCGCTCGCCTCGTCCAGCTCCGCGAAGGAGATCTCCCGGCCGTAGAAGATCAGCGCCGGCTTGTCACCCAGGCGCTCGGCGTTGCGCGTGAGGAAAACCGGCAGCGGCTCGGCCGGCAGGCGGATCGCCGCCTCGTCCACGCCCGGGGCCCAGTGGCGCGTCCAGATCCGCTCCATCGGTCTCCCCTACGCGCCCGCCAGGCGCGAGGCCCTGAGCTCCTCCACGACGTCCGGGTTCACCAGCGCCGACAGGTCGCCGGCGCTGCCGCCGGTGAGCGCGGCGCGCACCACGCGGCGCATCACCTTGAGGTTCCGCGTCTTGGGCAGGTCGCGCGCGAACACGATGCCGCGCGGCCGGTACGAGGCGCCCATGCCCGCCACCAGGGCGCGCGACAGCTCGCTCTCCAGAGCGGCGTCCGGGGCCACGCCCGGGCGCGCCACGCACACGCAGACGATGGCCGAGCCCTTGAGCTCGTCGGGCACCCCCACCACCGCGCACTCGACCAGCTTCTCCGTCTTCATCAGCAGGTTCTCGAGCTCCGACGGGCCGGTGCGCTTGCCCGAGACCTTGATCGTGTCGTCCGAGCGGCCGAGGATGTACCAGCAGCCGTCGGCGTCGCGCTGGGCGAAGTCGCCATGCAGCCACAGGCCCGGGATCACGTTCCAGTAGCTCTCGACGTAGCGCTGATCGTCCCGCCACAGGCTCTTCGTGAGCCCGATGGAAGTCTGCCGCAGCACCAGCTCCCCCACCTGGCCAGGCGGGCAGGACCGGCCGGCCTCGTCCACGACGTCGGCGCCCATGCCGGGCACGGGCCCGCCGAACGAGCAGGGCTTCAGCTTGTGGTGCACGGTGCCCGTGAGGATCAGGCAGCCCACCTCGGTGCCGCCGGAAATGTTCAGCAGCGGCAGCCGCCGCCTGCACACATGGTCGAAGAACCAGTGCCAGGGGGTGTCGGTCCAGGGCTCGCCGCTCGAGCAGGTGATGCGCACGCTCGAGAGATCGTGGCACGCCACCGCCTCGTCACCGTAGCGCATCATGCCGCGCACCAGCGTGGGCGAGACGCCGAGGAAGGTGACCCGGTGGTCCTGGATGAGCCGCCAGAGCCGCGCGGTGTCCGGGTAGTCGGGCGCGCCCTCGGCCAGCAGCACGCTGCCGCCGAACATGGACGGGACCATGGCGCTCATGGGGCCCACCATCCAGCCCATGTCCGACATGAAGAAGAAGCGGTCCTCGGGCTTGAAGTCGAGGCAGACGCCGAAGTCCAGCGACATCTTGGCCACGTTCGAGATATGCGTCCACACCGCGCCCTTGGGCTTGCCCGTGGTGCCCGAGGTGTAGATCAGCACCGCCGGGTCGCTGGCGCCCATCTCCTCGGTCGGGGCCTCCGGCGGCTGCGGCGCCACCCGCTCATGCCACCAGTGATCGCGCCCGGGCGTCATCGGCGTCTCGACGCCCTCGCCCAGGTAGCGCACGACGATCACGTGCTCGACCGTGGGCGCGCTCCGCAGCGCCTCGTCGAGCACGGCCTTCATCGCGCCGGGCTTGCCGCGCCGCCAGGCCCCATCGGAGGTGATCACCGCCCGGGCGCCGCCGTCGGCCAGCCTGAGCGCCAGCGGCTCGGGCCCGAAGCCGGAGAAGAGCGGCATCACGATGCCGCCGACCTTGACGATGGCGAAGAAGGCGGCGAAGGCCTCGGGCAGGTTGGGCAGGAAGATCCCCACCGCATCTCCGCGCCCGATGCCCAGCGAGCGCAGCGCGTTGGCGAGCCGGCACACCTCGGCGTCGAAGTCGCGATAGCTGAGGGTACGCCGGGCGCCGGTCTCCCCTTCCCAGACGAGGTAGGTCCGGTCCCAGACCGGCGTGCCGCGGTGCCGGTCGAGACAGTTGAGCACCATGTTGGTGGTGCCGCCCACGCACCAGCGCGCCCAGGGCAGCCCCTTTGACAGGTCCAGGACCTGCTCGTAGGGACGGTAGAAGCGCAGATCGAAGAAGCGGATCACCTCGCCCCAGAACCAGGCCGGGTCGGCGTCGGCGCGGCGCACGAGCGCGTCGTAGTCCGCGCAGCCGGCGCGCCGGAGAAAGGCGGTGAGGGTGCTCTGCGCGATCAGTTCCGGTGTGGGTGTCCAGACGAACTCGCTCATGCGCTCGGAAACCTCCTGCAGGGAATGGTGAACACGACTCCGTCGCGCGCCGTCCTGGATCCGCCGACGCCTGACGGCCTTCTCCCGCAGCTTCATCTATATCATCCCGTGAGGCGCCGTCAATCGGCCCGGGCGGCCGGCGCCGATCCGCCTCCCGGGGCTCGCGACACCGGCAGCGGCCCCATTTAGCGGGCCTCCAGTACCCCCTGAAAGACCCCAGCGTCGTCGAGCCGCCGGCCCCGGAGCCCTCTCCCTGGAGCCGAGACCGCCCGGCTCTGACGCAGGTGCAGGCCCGGCCGCTTCACGCTGCTCCTCCGCGCTGCTGCTTGACATGCCCGTGGCGTACGCGATAAGGTCCGCGGAGACCAATGGGCTCGGCTCACCGTTCACCCCTCGGGGCGAACAGAGCCCGGGCGCGAGGTGCTGGCATGGCGCATGGTGTCCGTTGGCTCGTCTTGCTGCTCGGCCTCCTCCTCCCGGCTGCCTCGAGTCACCCCGAGGCGTTCGCGCCGGACCGGTGGGCGTCCGAGTGCGCGGGCCGCGTGCTCGGCGCCGGCCGCGCCGAGGCCGCGGACGGTGGGTGCTGCCACTTCGGCGGCGGTGTATGCGGCTGTCGGGCAGGCCGTGCCGTGTGCTGCAAGGGCGGGGTGTCCTCGTGCCCTTGCGGTGGCTCGGTCCGGCAAGAGCCGCCACCAGCCACCCGCGGGGTCCCACGCGGTGACGAGCGCGAGGGTCCCGTGGTCCACCTGAGCAAGGTTCTGTTCACCGACCAGGACAGCAAGCCCCCGCTCCTCAACCTGACATCCTTCCGGATGGGCCAGAACGTCTGGGTCTGGGTCGACCTGCGCTGCCCCGAAGCGTGCCGGGCCCAGCTTGCCTCGTTCGGCGAGAGCGAGATCCCACTGAGTCTCTATTGGTACTTCGATCCGGGCGCGAGCCCGGTGCTGCGCGAGGACCTGAAGACCGACCGCGCGTTCAAGGCGAGCGCCTTGCCCCTTCGGGTGGTGATCCCGGCGAGGCTCACGCCCGGCAACTGGATCGCCGAGATCGCCTACGGGCCTGACCGCATCTGCACGTGGGACGACCAGCGCTGCTCTTTTCGCGTCCGCATGATCCCGTGAGCGAGCCCAATACCGGGAGCGCCCGCGGCGCGAGCCTCCCAGCGGCCAGCCTCGAGAACCTGAAGCCCCTGTCGGAGGTGGTGGGCGACGCCAGCGCGCTGCTCTATCACGCGGTCGCCGCCGGGAGAACGGTCGAGCCTGCGATCCGCGACCCGATCATCAAGACGCGGGCCGCGGTCACCGGGGGCGAGCCCGTGTCGCCGGCCGACGAGAGCGCCTTCCTCGGCGCCTACTCGCGCCTGGCCGTCATGGTTGCGCCGGTGACGGTGGCCACGCTCCGCGCCACGAGCCGCCACGAGGACAGCCGCTCGCTCCTCCCGCGGCTCCTCCGGCTCCGCTCGACCTCCGACGCCCAGGTTGTCTCGTTCCGGTTCGGCCTCCTCGCGCTCTTCCTGCTGCTCGTGATCGGCACGTGCGAGTGGACGCGCACCTTCGTCACCGCGATCATCACCAGCCAGGACGAGCTGGTGAAGGTGCGGGAGGAGATGCGCACGGGGCGGCTCGCCCTCCGGCTGCTCGGCGACCAAATCAAGGCGCTCGACGCCGAGCTGGGCCGCCAGAGCCAGTCTCCGGGCGTCGTGCGCGCGAGCCTGATCAAGCAGCGCGAGGAGCTGGATGCCCGGCTCGCCCACCTGCGCGAGCAGCAGATCGGCCTCGAGCAGCGAATCGACCAGGGCTACGCCACCCTCGGCCGCTTCGTGCGCGTGGTGGACTGGGCCGAGCTGCGGAACGTGATTTTCCCGATCGCGATGATCCTCGGGGGCTTCATCCTGCCCGTGCTCTACGGCGCGCTCGGAACCTTGGCCTACATCCTCCGGGCGATCTACGCCCAGATGGTCCAGCGGAGCTTCGACCCGCGACAGACCGGGGAGTTCGTCGTGCGGATCTTCCTCGGCATGCTCAGCGGGATTACGCTCCAGTGGATTTTTGTGCGCGACAGCGGGACGATACCCGGCGGCATCACCCCCGTCGTCCTCGCCTTCATCGGCGGCTACAGCGTGGAGCTGCTCTTCACCGCGCTGGACCGCCTGCTGACGGCCGTGACCGGCTCCCTCAAGCCCAGCTCGGCGCCCCAGAAGCCTGCTCGCGTCGAGGACCAGGGCGAGAGCTGACCCCCAAGGCTGTCGCCGCGCGGTGCCGGCGGCCAACTTGCTCTTGTATCACGCCGTCCTCGCCCCGCGAGACCGCGCGACACACCGCATGGTCCCCCGCCAGGCGGTCGCGCAACCGCCACGGCAGGGTGAGCCCCCAGTGGCGGAGCGGCACGTGTGGCCTCCCTGTGTCGGCGAGGGACGTGGCGCGCTCCGGGTCCTCCTCCGCGTGGTTTGGCATCCCCTGCGGGCGCGGGCCCGCCGGCTGAACGGCGACCAGGACCGCTCGGGGTGCCGGTTCCGCCGGGAGCGATATCGCTTCGGCGACGGAGGCCCGGTCAAGCGGCGGATGCGGCCGAGAGCGCGAGCTGAAGCTGGAGGCGCCGGTGCCGGTCAAATCCGCGGCGTGATCGGGCGATCGATGAGCACGGCGAGGAACAGCGCCGGTCCACCATGGGCCGCCCAGGCGTGGCTGGTGCCGCGCTGGATCACGATCTGGCCGGGTCTCAGCCGCGTCTCGCCGCTCTCGAGGATCAGCGACGCATCCCCCTTCAGGAGGCAGATGACGTCGAGGGTGTGCGTCTCGTGCATCGCGTGATGCCGCGTCTGGTCCTGCACGTGGGCGGCCGCGCCCATGCGCGCGAAGGCCGCCTTGGCGGCCGCGTCCAGGGCCGCCTTCGGCGCGCCGGGCGGCGGCGGCTCGACGATGAACCAGCGCACCTTCACCTCCCCGCGTGCCGGCGACAGGACCGGCGCCCCTTTCGGCCCCCGGTCCGCGCCCTCGCGCGGATCCAGGGGCCCCGAGGCGGCGTCGGCCCAGATCTCGAACAGGCCGCCGAGCCCGGCCTCGGCCATCACGGCGGAGGGCGGACCGTCGACGATGATGACCGACTGCCCCTTCGCGTCGTCCCCGGTGATGACCCGCCGCAACGCGTCTTCGAAACCCGGATAGCTCATCGCTACTTCTTCTTGAGGAACTGAATGCCCCGCAGGATGGCGACGCCCTTGCCCTTGTTGGACACGTCGAGCACGATCCCCTCCTGATGGAGCCAGCTCTCACCCGTCTTCTTCTCCGCGACCTTGTCCCCGTACTTGTAGGTGAAGACGCCCTTCGTCACCCAGAGGATCTCGGTGGACCCCACCTTGAAGTCCTTCACGGCTGCCCCGGGATCCATCTCGAACTGAATGAGCTGGGCCTTCTCGATACCCGGGAAGCCGGGCTCGACGGTGTTGACCACCGTGAAGCGCACCGGCTCCTTCTTTGCCTTCTCCTGCGCGAGCGGCGTGTCCCCCAGCATGACGCCCAGGCAGGACGCGAGCATGAAAACCACTGCCACTGTCCAGATCCTTCTCATGGGGCTCTCCTCTCTCCTTGGTGGTCGGTCGCCTCGCAGCAGGTCGGCGCCGCTCACCGACGTCGCCGCGCTCGCCACATGGCGCGACGTATAGCCCCTGGCCGGGGGGGTGTCAACCCGGGGCTTTCCCTTACGCGGAATGTACCAGGAAACGCTGCCCGCCGTCCGGCGGGCGGTGCGCGGGCCCACAGGAAACATTACCGGCCCCAATAGCACCTTCTCCACGCCGGGGAGAGGGGACAGTCGAGCAGCAAGCACGCCCCACGCGACCCACTAAAATGCCCCTTGTCGCGGGCGACGGAGGACGTCTGCCTGTGCACACCTCGCCTCTTCTTCTTCGAGGCCCCGGTGTGGCTGACCGCCCTCAGCGGTCCAGGGCGGTCCAGAGGTAGATAGGACTCCCGCGACCGCCTGCCGTTCTTCAGTGGCTCCGCCAGCGCGCGCCCGCCCAGGCCCTCGACCAAAGCCCCCCCGGGTCTTTCGGCGTCGAGGGAAGCTTGAAGTTGAAGACCTGGCCGCTTCGTTCCTCGAGGAGGACGAAGTCGATGAACGTTCCGCCTGTATCGACCCCGACTAGTAGCCCATCGATGCGGATGTGCGATAAGCCCCCCGCTCTCACCCCGACCGTCTCTGTCTCGGAGTGAGAGGGAGTCGTTCCGGTTCCCTCGCCCCCGGCAGGGGTAGAGCGATAGGGACAGGGGGGCGCAGGACGC
Organism: Candidatus Rokuibacteriota bacterium; assembly: GCA_016184305.1. Classification (GTDB taxonomy): domain Bacteria; phylum Methylomirabilota; class Methylomirabilia; order Rokubacteriales; family CSP1-6; genus UBA12499. The sequence goes on from JACPCX010000143.1 coordinate 18,463, forward strand.
GAAGGGTGCCTCCATGTTCAACCGCTCCAACAGCCCGACGGCGCAGACGGGCGAGCCAACGCCGCCCGCGGGGTGGTCGTGCCAGAGCGTCAGAGCAAGCAGCCGCGCGGATCGCGCCCACGGGACCGAGACCGGCTACGCCGGGAGGCGTACCTCTCGCGAGGACTCCGTGAGCGTCCACCGCGACGGCGTGATCAATGCCTACCGCAACGGTCGCACCGCCGCCACGAACGAGACCGCCGGGTACCGCATCCCCACTCCGGAACCTTCTTGTCCACGAACTCCTCATCGAGGTGCGGCCGGGCGCGACGTGTTCGTCCGACGCCCTTCTGGTGTCCCCCGGCCAGGACACGCACAGCGTCAGCGGCGGCCTCGGTAGGGAAGTCTTCCGCTGATCCCGTCACGTCCCGAGATCGGCCATCAGCTTTGCCTTCCGCTCTTCCAGGCCGGCGACCTGCGTCTTCAGCCGCTTCAGCTCGCGGTTGATGCCTCCCAGCTCGGTCTTGGCCTGCTGGTCCTTCAGGTAGTCGTCGCCGTGCTTCTTCTTGACCAGCGCTTCCACCTCGCGCCGGAGGAGCCGCAACCACGGGTTGCCGTGCATCGAAGCCTCCCGGTAGTGGAGCTTGCCAGCCCGGATTGCCTGGACGATCTCGTCCTGCGTCAACCCGAACTCCTTCCGCGCGGTCTTGTCGCTGAGCGTCGCGCCCTTGCGCTGCCACTCGGAATCCAGGTCGTCCATCGGTTCGTCTCGTTCGCGCCTCGCTGCGTGGTAACGGTCAGCGCCGGAAGCGTCGCCGTTGTCGTGACCCATGCAGGCCAGACAGTGCCATACGGAGGCCGACCGACGCAAGGGTCTTTCGCGCTCGAGTAGGTCACGATGGCCGCGCCTTGGCGGCGCGCAGCGCCGGCTCCGCCGCTTCGCGGAACCAGGCGGGTAGGAGCGGGCGATAGCGCGGCGCTGATCTCGGTCGGGTAGCGCACCACCCACTCCGTGTCTTCCGCATCGAGGAAGAAGTGCAGGCGCGCCAGGGCACTCTCGAGGAGGTCGCGCTCGCCGAGAAGCGCCAGCTCCTGCGGGGTGAGCGGATAGCTCAGGAGGTCGTCGTCCACGAGCCCGGGCGGGCGCAGGCTCGCGAGGCGGTCGTCGATGAGCGCCAGCGCCATGTCGAGACGGCTCACGTCGTCCTCGAAGAGGATCCGGTACTCGTCGGCGCTGCCGAGCCGAGGCAGCGGTCCCCCGAACCACTTCGTCATCTGGTCGGGGGCGAAGGCCACCGTGAAGACGCGCACGAGCTGGACCTCGAGGTTGTGCGCCTCGTCCACCACGAGCACGCGGCGCCGCCGGAGCTGTTCGCGCTGCCACTGCCGGAGGGTGAGGAAGTAGGCGGTGTTGGTACAGAAGATGGGGCCGTTCTGGGCAGCCAGCTTCGCGCGCGCATAGGGACACTGACAGAAGGGCGCCCGCGGGCGCCGGCACAGCCCGTGGGTCGTGGTCACGCGGGCGGGCGGAGCATACCGCTCGCAGAGGTAGTTCTCGCGGCCCTTCACGAGCTGTAGCGCGTCGCCGAACTCGCGCTCGTACTGGTCCTGGAGGAGCTTCTGCGAGGTGAGGAGGTAGGCGTCGCCGCTCCAGCGCGCCAGCGTCAAGCTGGTATTGCTGGGCAATGATCTGCACCATCCACAGTCCTCGTCACGAGAGGTCGCCGCGCTGGCGCCAAACGCCACGCTCATCGAACTCTGGAAAGGCCCGAGCACCAGCCGGCGGCGAAGAAAGCCGCAGAAGAGTTCCTGGCCAAGCACACGCCGCGCTGAGATTCGCTGGGCAGCGGCGCGAGAGGAGGATCGGCATGATCACCGACATCGCGTCCTCTCTGCGCTTCTTCGACAGCATGCGACGACGGACGGAGCGTGACGTCGCGGCGCTCCCGCCCCTGGCGGCGGCGTGGCGTCCGCCTGAACGCGAGGGCGAGGCCGGATGGAGCATCGGTGAGATCGTCGGCCACATCGGCAGCTCGCGCCTGTACTTCGCCAGCACCTACCGTGGCGAGGGCTGGATCTGAAGCGCCGCGGAGGTGGAGCGCGACGACCAGCGCACGTGGGTGCCCTGGTTACAACGGCACGCCGCCCCAGGACGCGACGAGCTGCTCGTAGAGCTGCGTCTGATCCTTCAGATAGGGGCGATCCGGCCCGAAGAAGGTTCGCAGCGACTTGGCCGCCAGCTCGCGGGCAGCCGAGTTGTCCCAGCCGCAGAAGGCCATGGTGGAGGAGAGCTACTGGTCGTTGATGAACGTGCCGACGGGCTTGGCCTCGCGCACCCGCTCCTTGTACGCCTTGATGTGCGGGGCGAGATACATCGACGTCGAGCTATTCCTCGAGGGCGCGCTCGACGCCACGCAGCTGGCCAAGCTGCGCGAGGCGGCCGAGACCTGTCGCATCAGCCGCGCCCTCAGTGTCCCCGT
>JACPCX010000071.1:0-3751 GCA_016184305.1 Candidatus Rokuibacteriota bacterium
CGCCGGGCGGCGCGCTGGAGGAAGTGGGCGGCGAGCAGCGGGATGTCCTCGGGCCGCTCGCGGAGAGCGGGCAGCCTCACGGGGATGACTGCGAGCCGGTAGTAGAGGTCCTCGCGGAAGCGGCCCTCCCGGACCATCACGGCCAGATCGCGATTGGTGGCGCTGACGAGCCGCAGGTCGAGCTGAACGACGGTGGTGCTCCCGACGGGCCGCACGGCGCGATCCTGGACCGCGCGCAGGAGCTTGGCCTGCAGCGGGGGGGACAGCTCCGCTATCTCGTCCAGGAACAGGGTGCCGCGATTGGCCGCCACGAAGAGCCCCGGGCGCTTGCGCTCGGCTCCGGTGAAGGCCCCCTTCTCGTGGCCGAACAGCTCGGCCTCGATCAGGTGCTCGGGGATGGCGCCGCAGTCCACGGGGACGAAGGCCTCGCCGAAGCGCGCGCTGCCCCAGTGCAGCGCCCGGGCCGCGAGCTCCTTGCCGGTGCCGCTCTCGCCCAGCAGCAGCACCGGCGCATCGCTGTCGGCAACAGCGCGGATCTGGTCGAGCACCGCGCGGAGCTGCGCCGACTGGCCCAGGATCCGCCCGATGCCCTGCTCCTTCTCCACGTGGGCGCGCAGGCGCTGATTCTCCCGGCGGAGCCGGCTGTCCTCGAGGGCCCGGTTCACCGTGAGCGTGACCTCGGCCAGCTTGAAGGGCTTGGTGAGGTAGTCATAGGCGCCGTGGCGCATGGCCTCCATGGCCGTCTCGAGACTGCCGAAGGCGGTCATGAGGATCACGCGCGCGCTCGGGCGCTGGCGCTGGGCGGCGGCGAGGATCTCCATGCCCCCGCCGTCGTCCATGACGAGATCCGTGAAGATCACGTCGCACTCCTCGCGCTCCAGCATGGCCACGCCCTCGCGCCCGCCGGCCGCGATAAGGACCACGAAGCCCTCGCCCTCGAGGTGCCCGCGCAGCATGGCGAGCATCTCGGGATCGTCGTCCACGATGAGCACGCGGGCCGGGCTCATCGAGCCTCCTCCGCCGCCGGCAGCCACACCTCGAAGGTCGTGCCCCGACCCTCGTCGCTCTGCACGTCGATGGCGCCGCCATGCTCGCGGACGATGTCGCGGCAGATGGCGAGCCCGAGCCCCGTGCCCTGGCCCGCGGGCTTGGTCGTGACGAAGGGATCGAAGATGCGCCCCAGGATCTCCGCCGGAATGCCCGCGCCGCTGTCCGACACCGTCACGGCGACGCCGGCCCGCCCGTCCGCCTGCCGGCTGGCCCGCGCTTCGAGCCTCACGCGGCCGCCCGCGGGCGTCGCATCGAGGGCGTTGGTCAGGAGGTTCAGGAGCACCTGCTGGACCTGGCCCGGGTCCGCGAGCAGGGGCGGCAGGCCCCGGGGGACCGGCGCCTCCAGGACGATGCTCCGCCGTCTGGCCTCGTGGCTCATCAGGCCGCCGAGCTGCGGGAGCAGGCGTGGCAGCTCCACGCGCTGCATCTCCGGCTTGTGGCCGCGCACGGTGTCGAGCACGGAGCGAATGGTGTTCGAGATGCGCTCGGCCTGGGAGGCGATCACCGTGAGCTCTCCGCGGGCGGGATGGTCCGGCGGCAGCGCGCGCAGCGCGATCTCGGCCCGCCCCGAGATGATGTTGAGCGGCGTGCCGACCTCGTGGGCCAGCGCCGAGGTGAGCTTTCCGGCCACGGCCAGGGTCTCGACGCGGCGCAGCTGCTTCTCCAGCTCCAGGGCGCGCTCCGTCTCGTCCACGAGCCCGGAGCGCGCGGCCTGCAGCTGCTCGACCATCCGGTTGAACGACCGGGCCACTATCCCCAGCTCGTCGCGTCGCGACGCCGGAAGGGGCGGTCCGGGGCGTCCCTCGCCCACGGCCTGGATCGAGGCCGTCAGTCGGCCCAGGGGCCGGATCAGATCCAGGTGGATTGCCAGAAGCGTCAGCACCGTCACGAAGAGCACGATCACCGCGACTCGGGGGCCCACGTCCCAGATCGTGCGGATGAGGCTCTCCTCGGGCAAGGAGGTCGTGAAGGCGATCTCCACCGCCCCAAGGACGCCACCCCGCGGCGCCCGGAGCGCTAGCGCGTACCGGGTGATGTTGGGCTGCTCGACGTCGTGGCGGACCTGGCCGGTGGCGAGAACCTCCCGGAGGCGGTCCAGCCGCGGAGCGGTCTGGGGCGGCTGGGCGGCCAGCGGTCTCAGCGCGCGGTCCACGACCAGAATGCGCTCGATCTGCGCGTGGCTCATCACCAGCTCGGAGACGAGGCTCTGAATGTCGGCGATCTGGCGGTCTCGCAGGGCGTGCTCGATGGCGATCTGCACGGCCCGGGCGGTCACGGCGCTCTGGCGCCGCTCGGCCTCGGCCGCCTGCCGGGTCTCCACGCGAATGCGCATGACGCCGTAGCCGCCGAGGACCAGGGCCGTCGGGAGGATGACGAGCAGGAAGAGCCGGAAGCGCAGACCCATGGGGAAGCCTCTGACTCGCCCATGGTAGTCGGTGCCGGACCCGTGGGCAAGGGCCCGGATCGACTCAAAATATCCGTTACCGAAGGGGGGCGTCCATCTCGTGGAGGTAGGACTCTCGGCGCGACGCCCCGAAGGTTGACCGCCGGGTGCAGCGACTCGATCGCGACGACGACGCCTTCGCCTCCTGCCTCCTCGTGTACGTCAAAGCCCTCCCGTGCAAGGAAGTCTCTGAGCACCGCGCGCATCTCTCCGTCATCGTCGATGACCATGACAACGGGCGCAGGCTGGGGATCCCGGCGCTCTTCGCGCGGCCAACCTTCGTGGGACATCGTGTAATGGATGGGCGAGCGCCGGGCCGGGTATGTGGCCAGTTCGGATGGGCGCGCAGGTGTGGAAAGTGGAGCTGTTGGAAGGTTTCGCGCGAGGAATAGGCGCTCTCCGGCGAAGGTGGCGCACGACAACATGTCGCTCGCGCGACACTCTGTCGGCGGACCCCGCGACCCTGGGCCGGGAAGGAAGGCCGACGGCGAATTACTGCGTGAGCTGAATCAAGAGAGGTAGTCTCGGAGGCGCTGGCTAATGAGATCGTTATGCCGGAATGGTGTGGCAGGCCTCGCCCATCCTCCGATCGAGCTCCGGACTTGGCACGACTACGCGCCCCACGCACAGGGACGAGACCGGAGAGCGCCACACATGGTCTTTTTCTTGCAAGTCGCCTGGTCTCGGCGAGTGAACTGAAGACGGAAAGGCCAACCACGCTGCGCGGCTAGCCACGGCTGGCCAGGGAGAATGACCATGTCAGCCTATGACCCGGAGAACCCCGGCGGGACCCGCTGGCCACCGCCCGATCTCGAACGCGCCCTCCGGGAGCTGCGGGATCGCTTCCGCGGGTTCCGGGGTGGGCAGATTACCGCAGGCGTGGGTATCGTGCTCGTGGTGATCCTGCTCTGGTCGAGCTGGTTCACGGTACAGCCCGAGGAGACGGGCGTGGTCCAGCGGTTCGGGGCGGTGGTCCGGACGGTAGGGCCCGGCCTGCACTTCAAGGCCCCGTACGGGGTCGAGACGGTTCGCCTCGTTCCCACGGCCCGGGTCCTCAAGGAGGAATTCGGGTTCCTGACGGCCGCCACGGCTGCCGGCCGGCGAACGCAATACGCGGATAGCAAGGCCTTCAAGGATGTCTCCCTGATGCTGACCGGGGACCTGAACGTGATCGACGTCCAGTGGATCGTCCAGTACCGGATCGAGGACCCGATTCATTACGTTTTCCGCGTCCGGGACACCCGGCAGACGATCCGC
>JACPCX010000144.1:0-24835 GCA_016184305.1 Candidatus Rokuibacteriota bacterium
TCTCGTCCGGCACGTACTTCGGCGAGATGCAGAACTTCGTGGACATGACCGACATCATGACCGGCTTCTGGAAGGCGCTCTCCTTCGGCGTGATCGTCACCTGGGTCTGCACCTACAAGGGCTTCCAGTGCGGGCACGGGGCCGAGGGCGTCGCGCGGGCCACCACCCAGGCCGTCGTGCTGTCGTCGGTCTTGATCCTGGTCTGGGACTACTTCCTGGGGTCGGTGCTCCCGTGATCCGCGTCGAGGATCTGCACCGGTCGTTCGGCGGCCAGCAGGTGCTCAGGGGGCTCAGCCTGCAGGTGGCCCCGGGCGAGATCATGGTCGTCATCGGGCGGAGCGGCGGCGGCAAGTCGGTGCTGCTCAAGCACCTCGTCGGGCTGCTCCGGCCGGATTCGGGCCGCGTGGTGGTGAACGGCACGGACATCACGCATCTGCGGGGCCCTGCGCTGGACCGCATCCGCGAGCGCTACGGCGTCGTCTTCCAGGGCGGCGCACTCTTCGACTCCATGTCGGTCTTCGACAACGTCGCCTTCCCGCTCCGCGAGAAGACGCGCCTCCGCTCCCGAGAGATCGCGGGGCGCGTGGAGGAGAAGCTCGACCAGGTGGGCCTCGCGGGCATGGGACACAAGAACCCGGCGGAGATCTCCGGAGGCATGCGCAAGCGCGTGGCCATCGCACGGGCACTGGTCACCGAGCCCGAGGTGGTGTTCTTCGACGAACCGACGACCGGGCTCGACCCGATCCTGGTCAACACGATCCACCACCTGATCCTCGGGATGCACCGCAAGTTCCGCTTCACGGCGGTGATGGTGAGCCACGAGATCCCGGAGATCTTCGGCATCGCCGATCGTGTCGCCATGCTCCACGACGGGGTGATCGTGGAGCAAGGGACGCCGGACGCCATCCAGGGGTCCGCGAACCCGATCGTGCAGCAGTTCGTCCGCGGGGACGTCGAGGGCGCCCTCCGGCCCGAGTGAGGATACCAATGGAGACAACCCGAATCCTGGGAGGCTCGGCATGAGGCGGTCCACGCTCGAGCTATCCGTAGGGGTGTTCGTGCTGATCGGCATCTTGGCATTGGGGTGGCTGTCCATTAAACTCGGCAGGGTCGATCTGTTCGGAGGCCACGGCTACGCGATCACGGCTGACTTCCCCTCCGTCGGCGGGCTGAAGGCCGGCTCCACCGTCGAGATCGCGGGCGTCGAGGTGGGCCGGGTGGATGCGATCACGCTGTCGGATTACCAGGCCCGGGTGCTGATGAGCATCCGCCAGGGCATCCGGCTCCAGGAAGATTCGATCGCCTCGATCAAGACCAAGGGCCTGATCGGTGAGAAGTACATCCGCATCAACCCGGGGGGCTCCGAGAAGATCATCGCGCCCAACGGGCGCATCACCGAGGTGGAGCCTCCGGTGGACTTCGAGGAGCTCCTGTCCAAGTACATCTTCGGAAAGGTGTGAGCACCGGTGAGAGGAAGACGCGCCGCATGAACCGCCGCCGTGGCGTAACCCCCGTCCGGGTCGGGCTCTGCGCCCTGAGTCTCGTGCTCGCCAGCGCGGGCGGGGCCGCGGCCCAGACGCCGCAGGGCAGCACGGTCGTGCTCTCCGTCCGCGACGCCGTGAAGGCCGCTCTCACCCGGAGCCCGGAAGTCAAGGGCGCGGCCCTGGACGTCGAGGCGTTCCTGGCGAAGAAACAGCAGGCAGACAGGGCCCGCTGGCCTCAGCTCACGGCGCTGGGCGTGGTCGGGCCCTCCGCCGAGGCCGAGCGCCTGGACGGCTCTGGGCTCTCGACTCCGCTGCGCTCGATCAATGCCCGGGAGGGCACGGTCAACGGCGCCTTCGGCCGGCTGGATCTCCTCCTGGCCCAGCCCATCTACACGTTCGGGCTCATCGACAACCTGCGGGCCGCGGCCGAGCACGGCATACGGGCCCAGAAGGCCGGTCGGGACAAGACGGCCTCGGAGGTCGGCCTCAGGGTGCGGGAGGCCTACACAGGGCTCCAGCTCTTCAAGGAGCTGGGCTCGCTCCTGGGCGACCTCCACGAGCAGCTCATCAAGGCCGGCGAGCGCCTCGAGCTCCTGCAGGAGGGGGGCTTCGCCGCCGACCAGGATCTCTTCAAGCTGCGCGCCTTCCAGGGAGAGCTGGAGAAGAACATCAACGTGGCCGCTCGCGGGCACAGCATTGCCGCCGAGGCGCTCCGCGTCTGGACGGGACGTCCGCCCGGCGTCATGATCGAACCGAGCGAGAGCCGGCTCGCGGCGGACCTGGAGCCCCTGGCGCCGCTCGAGAGCTTCGTCGAGGACGCCCGCGCGAAGCGCCCCGAGTTCACCCAGCTGGCAGAGGGGCTCCGCGCCAGGCAGGCGCTCGTGGAGGCCGCGCGCGCCCGAGCCTGGCCCATGGTGTTCTTCGGTATCCAGGGCTCGGTGGCCCAGGCGACGAACCGGGACCGGGTGCTCAACAACGCCTACATCTCCGATCCGCTCCAGCACGCCTACATCGGCCCGGTGCTCGGACTCAAGTATGACCTGGACTTCGGCGTCTCCTCGGGACGTGTCCGCGAGGCCGAGGCGGAGGTGGGCAAGATCGAGGCCCTCCGCGCCCAGGTCGTCGAGGGCATCGCGCTCCAGGTGGCGAAAGCCCACGGCGAGGTGCGCGAGGCGGCTCGGAACGTGGAGGCGCTCGACCGGGCCCACGGCAACGCCAAGAAGTGGGCCGTCTCGGCGAGTGCCAACTTCGACCTGGGGATCGGCGACACCAAGGACCTGGCGGACGCGGTACTGGCCTTGGCCAAAACCCGCGCCGAGTACCTCCAGGCCGTGTTCAACTATCGCGTAGGGCTGGCTCGACTGGACAACGCCGCGGGTCGCGATCTGGAAGAGCTCCGGGCGCTCATGGCGGAAGCCTATCCATCACTGACGACAGCGGAGGTCTCTCGATGATGCGTTCTCGGGTGGTGGGCATGGGACTCGCGTGGCTCCTCGTCCTGGCCGCGGCAGGCGGCGCCTGGGCGGGAGCGCCCACGGATCAGCTCCGGGGCGCCATCGACCGCGTGATCAAGGCGCTGGACAACCCGGCCCTGAAGGGCGACAGCAAGGTCGGCGAGCGCCGGACCGCCGTCCGGAAGATCGCCAACGACATCTTCGACTTCGGGGAGATCGCCCGGCGCTCGCTCGGGCGGCACTGGCAGGGACGCACGGACAAGGAGCGGGAGGAGTTCATTTCCCTCTTCGGCGATCTCCTGGAGCGCTCCTACATCTCCAAGATCGAGCTGTACGGCGGCGAGAAGATCCTCTACACGAACGAGCGGATGGACGCGGAGGTAGCGGTGGTGAGCACCAAGATCATCACCAAGAACGGCACCGAGGTGCCGATCGACTACCGCCTGCTCCGCCGGGGAGATCGCTGGCTCGTCTACGACATCAGCATCGAGGGCGTCAGCCTCGTCTCGAACTACCGCACCCAGTTCAACAAGATCATCCAGACCACCTCGTACGGCGAGCTCGTCAAGAAGATGCGGGCCAAGCAGGACGAAGTCTCCTTCGAGGACGAGGCCCAGAAGAAGGGCAAGACGTCGAAGACGCAGTAGCCCGACGGAGTCTCCATGACCACGACCGCGTGCTGCCCGCCCCCCCTGCTCCGCCGAGGCCCCGGGGCCAGGGGGATGGCGACGGCGTGACCGCCAACGGCGACATTCAGCGGGGCCCCTTCTTTTGTCTCGCCTGAACGTGAAGGCCCTCACGCGGCGGCTTGGCCTCTTCGCCCTCATGGGGCTCATCGGTTTGTCTCGCCTGAACGTGAAGGCCCTCACGCGGCGGCTTGGCCTCTTCGCCCTCATGGGGCTCATCGGTCGCGCTCGCCACGGTCACGGTCGGGGACCGGCCGGCGCCGCGGATCCCCGACGCGCCCGGGGAGATCCGGGACCGCTTCCGGCGCGCCCTCGGCCGCCGCGGAACGGAGCGCCCGTGAAGGCCATCATCCTGGCCGCCGGCGTCGCCCGCCGACTGGCCCCGCTCACCGACTACACCCACAAGTGCCTGATCCCGATCGGCGGGCACTCGCTCCTCGACCGGATGGTGTCCTCCCTGGCGGACAACGGCGTCGCGGAGACCGTCATCGTCGTCGGCCACTGCCAGGACCAGATCCGCGCGGCCGCGGGTGACTGCCGCGGTGCCATGCGCATCCGCTACGTGGACAACCCCGAGTACCAGAAGGGCTCCATCCTGTCCCTCTGGCGGGCGCGTGACATCCTGACCCAGGGCACGACCATCGTGATGGACGGCGACGTGCTGTTCCCCACGGAGTTCCTGTCCCGTCTCATCGCCTCGCCGCACGCGAGCGCGCTGCTCCTCGACCAGAGCTTCACGGACACGGGCGAGGAGGTGAAGCTCTACGGCGTTGGCGACCGCGTCATCGCCCTCGGCAAGAAGTTCGTGCCTCAGCAGTGGGACGTCATCGGCGAGGGCATCGGGTTCTTCAAGTGCAGCCCCGCGCACGCCCCCGAGTACATCCGGCTGCTGGCCGAGTCGATCGAGCAGACCGGCGGCGTGAACGAGTACGAGGACGCGCTCCACCACCTCCTGGGCGTCGTGGAGGTCGGCTGGGTGGACGTCACGGGCCTGCCCTGGACCGAGGTCGACTTCGTCGAGGACCTGCGGCGCGCCGAAAGCCAGGTGCTCCCGAGGATCGAGCGCCTCGGGCACTGACGTGGCGCGGGCCGTCCTCTACCTTCCCGATCCGGCCGAGCGCCGCCTCCCCGCGCGCTCCGTCGCCGGCCGCTCGCTGGCGCTGCGCGCGATCGTGGCGGCCGCGCGGGGCGGGGTCGAGATCGTGGGCGTCCCGGCCGCGCTGCGCACCCCCTCCCTGGAGACGGCCCTGCGGCGCACCCGCGGCCTGGCGGGCGTGTTGCGCTGGCTCGACGCGCGCGATCCGGCCGAGGCCCGCGCCTTCGCCAGTGAGCCCTGCTTGCTGCTGCCGGCCTCGGTCCTCGTCGAGCCGCGCACGCTCGCCGGCCTCCTGGAGGGCCCGATGGAGGTCGGCGGAGCCGCGATCGCGGAGTCGGCGGAGGGCGGAGCCCCGGTCGTGCTGGCGCCGCCCGAGCTCATGGAGCGGCTCTGGCCGCGCCTGGCCGCGGGCGAGGCGCTGGGGCCCGAGCTCGTCCGCCTGCTGGAGGAGACGCGGCCCAAGCTCCGCTCGGCAGCGGGTCTCTGCCTGCACGTGCGGACGGAGGCGCGGCTCCGGGACGCCGACACCGCGCTCTACGTCGCCCTCGGCACCGACGATGACACGGGCGTGGACCGGTTCCTCCACCGGCGTTGCTCGCGACAGATCACGCGGCTCCTGGTCCGCACCCCGGTCACACCGAACCACGTGAGCCTCGCGAGCCTCGCCATCGGGCTCGGCGCCTTCTGGGCGTTCTGGCACGCCACGCCGGTGAGCGCGATCCTGGGGGTGGCCCTCTACTCGGTCGCGGTGGTGCTGGACCACGTGGACGGGGAGATCGCTCGGCTCACGTTCCAGGAATCGCGCTTCGGTGCCAGCCTGGACTGGGCCGTCGACACGATCATCCACTCGACGCTCGTGCTCGGCATGGCCGTGTCGGCAGCGCCCGGTCCATCGATGATGGCCATCGGCCTCCTCGGCGCGGCCGGAGTGACGCTGAGCGCCCTGTTCGCGCGCTCTCTGCCGCGCGAGATCGCCGTGGGCGAAAGCGTCGGCGGCGCGCTGAGGAACATGGGCACCCGCGACTTCTTCTACCTGCTGCTCGTGGCCTTCGTTCTCCTGCGGTGGGCGCGGCCCGCGCTGCTGCCCCTCCTCGCCACCGTTGTCGCCGTGGGCTCCCAGTCGTACTGGATCGCCTGCGTCGCGCGGATCCGGCGAGGGGCGGCGACGCGATAGGGCCGTCCGCCACCCGACCGCATCCGGTGCCCCGTCTTCCCGTCGACCTCGGCCCGGCTCTCGTCCGGATGTTCCGCCCGCTGCTGCTCCTCGCGGGCGTCGCGTTCATCGCGTACCTCGTGTACGAGGTGGGCCCGGCAGCCGTGTGGGACTCGGTGCGCACGCTCTCCTGGCGCCTCCTCCTGGTGCTCTGCTTCCCCTACACGCTCACGACGACGCTGGACACGCTCGCGTGGCGCTGCGCCTTCCGCGGCCGCGGGTTGCCCTTCTGGAAGCTGTGGGGGGCGCGGCTCGCGGGGGAAGCCGTCAATGCGACCACGCCGACGGCCTCCGTCGGCGGCGAGCCCGTGAAGGCCTATCTGATGCGCCCGTGGGCTTCGCTGCAGGACGGGCTCGCCTCGGTGATCGTCGACAAGACCGCGATCGTCGTCGGCCAGGGGCTCTTCCTCGTGCTCGGCCTCCTCGTCGCCACCACGCGCATGCCGGTCTCGAACCCCGTGATGACCGCCATGCTCGTGCTCCTCGCGGTGGAAGCCGCGGCCGTGGGCGGGTTCGTCTTCGTCCAGCTCCAGGGCGCCGCCGGCCGCGGCGGCCGGCTGCTCGGGCGGTTCGGCATGGGGCCAGGAGAACGCGGTCAGGAACGCCTCGATGGCCTCGACCGGGCCCTGCTCATCTTCTACCGCCATCACCGCCGGCGTCTCCTCGCCGGCATCCTGCTTCACTTCATGGCCTGGACGGCCGGCAGCCTCGAGATCTACCTGGTGCTGAGCTTTCTCGGGCTGCCGGTCTCGCTCCCGACCGCCGTGGCGATCGAGGCCTTCGGGACCGCGATCAAGTTCGCGAGCTTCATGATCCCGGCCTCGCTGGGGGCGCTCGAAGGGGGCAATGTCGCCATCTTCGCCGCCTTCGGGCTGGGCGGCGTCGCCGGTCTCTCGTACACGCTGATCCGCCGGCTGCGCGAGGCGGCGTGGATCGTGGTGGGCCTGGCCGCCATGGCTCTGCTGTCGGCGCGCCCGGCGCCCGGCGTCGAGGGCTCCGCGATGTAGCGCCGGGCTCGACCCCGGCGCCTCCCGGTGTGCTAGACTCGGGGCGCTCGTCGCGGACCGCGCGTCCCGCATCCAGGACGGCGTGCCGACGACGGCACAGCCAAAGGAGGCGCCCGTGGGCTCTGTTCGCGTCGCGATCATCGGAGTGGGCAACTGCGCCTCGGCCCTCGTCCAGGGGGTGCAGTACTACAGGACGGCGGATGATGATGGCTTCATCCCGGGCCTCATGCGGCCCCGGCTCGGCCAGTACCGTGTGGGCGACATCGAGTTCTCGGCGGCCTTTGACATCGATGCGCGCAAGGTCGGGACCGACCTCTCCGAGGCCATCGCCGCCGCGCCGAACAACACCGTGCGTTTCGCGGAGGTGCCGCGGCTCGGGGTCCCGGTCCACCGCGGGATGACCCACGACGGTCTGGGCCACTACCTGTCCCAGGTGATCACGAAGGCACCCGGCTCCACGGCCGACATCGCGGGGATCCTCCGCGACACCCGCACGGACGTGGTGGTCAATTACCTGCCCGTGGGGAGCGAGATGGCGACCAAGTGGTACGTCGAGCAGGTGCTCGACGCCGGCTGCGGGTTTGTCAACTGCATCCCCGTGTTCATCGCGCGGGAGGCGTACTGGCGCGGCCGCTTCGAGGAGCGCGGCCTGCCCGTCGTGGGGGACGACGTGAAGTCGCAGGTCGGCGCCACCATCGTGCACCGGGTGCTGGCCAAGCTCTTCATGGACCGGGGCGTTCACCTGGACCGCACCAGCCAGCTCAACGTCGGCGGGAACACCGACTTCTACAACATGCTGGAGCGCCAGCGCCTGCAGTCCAAGAAGATCTCGAAGACGGACTCCGTCCGCTCCCAGCTCACCCACGACCTGCCCGACGACGCCATCCACATCGGGCCCAGCGACTACATCCCGTGGCTCGCCGACCGGAAGTGGGCCCACATCCGGTTGGAGGGGCGCGGCTTCGGGGACCAGCCGATCAACGTGGAGCTCAAGCTCGAGGTCTGGGACTCGCCGAACTCGGCCGGCGTCGTCATCGACGCGATCCGCTGCTGCAAGATCGCCATGGACCGCGGCCTCAAGGGCACCCTCCTGGCCCCCTCCGCCTACCTCATGAAGTCCCCGCCCGAGCAGTGGTCGGACGAGCAGGCCCGGACGCGCCTGGAGCAGTTCATCACCGGCGACGAATAACCCCGGCCCCGAGCTCGCCTCGCCCTCCTGGCCCCTGTCTCTCATCCCCGGGACCATATCTCGGCCCCCGCAGGGCATGGTGGTACACTGCCAGAGTCTTCGCTGTCCCTGCCCATGATCGCCATCTCCAGAACCGGTCGTCTGCTGCGCAGCCTGGTTCGGGTGTCCTGCCGGCGCCCGGTCCTGACGGTATTGGTGTCCCTCGTCCTCGCGCTGGCGGGCACCGCGCACACCGTCCAGGGTCTTCGCTTCAAGACCTCGGGGAGGGACCTGCTGCCCCAGAACGCCGGCTACGTCCTCCGCTACGCCGAGTACTCCCGGGACTTCGGTGAGCTGGAAGACATCGTGGTGGTCGTGGAAGCCGGCTCGTTCGAGGCCGCCAGGGACTACGCGAGCCGCCTCGTTCAGGAGTTGCGCAATTCCCCCGTGAAGTTCCCCCGAGCCTCGTACCGGATCGATCCCAAGCGCTTCGAGGGTCGCCAGCTCCTCTACCTGTCCACGGCAAAGCTGCGCGAGATCCGGGACAAGATCTTCGACCACCAGGAGTTCATGGAGAGCTTCGCGGCGGATCCGAGCCTCGCCCAGCTCCTGGAGGGGATCAACACCCAGATCGCCGCCAGCTTTCTCACCAACATCTTTGACCTCGGCCTCCAGGAGGACAAGGCGGTCGACACGCGCTTCCCGCGGGTGCTGCTGGACCAGATCACGAGCCGCCTCGACCACCCGACGCAGTACCGCTCGCCGTGGGCCACGATGTTCACCTTCGGCGCCGACGTGGACTCCGATGCCGGCTACTTCCTGTCGGACGACAAGAGCCTGCTCTTCGTGCTGGTCGAGGCGCCGCAGGGCGAGAAGGGGAGCTTCGTCGGCGACCACCGGGCCATCGACGCCATCCGCGGAGCCATCGCCGGGCTGCGCCCGGTCTTCCCCGACGTGCAGGCGGGGGTGACGGGCGCCCCCGCGCTGTCCAACGACGAGATGGCGGCGGCGTTCGCCGACAGCAAGGTCGCCACACTGATCGCCTTCGCGCTCACCCTGCTCGTGATCACGCTCGCCTTCTGGCGAGTGGGGAAGCCGCTCCTGATGCTGGTCGTCCTCGCGGTGAGCCTGGCGTGGTCCATGGGCGCGATCACGCTGATCGTGGGCCACCTCACCATCTTCTCGGTGATGTTCATCTCCATCGTGATCGGCATCGGGATCGACTATGGCATCTACTTCCTCTTCCGCTACGAGGAGGAGATCTTCCTCGGCCGCAACCTCAACGAGGCCCTGGAGGTCACCGCCGCCCGGACCGGACCCGGCATGCTGCTCGGCGCCCTCACCGCGGGCGGCACCTTCTACGTCCTCCGTCTCACCGACTTCCGCGGCATCCAGGAGCTGGGCGTCATTGCGGGGACCTCCATCTTGCTCGCGTGGCTCAGCATGATGACCCTCTTCCCGGCCCTCCTGGTGCTGGTGGACGGCCGCCACGCCGCTCGGCCCCGCGACCAGAAACCCCGCGCCCATCACCTCGAGCAAATACACGTGCCGGTCCTCGAGCGGCTCACGCGCTACCCGGGGACGATCCTGGCCGCTGCGGGCGTGCTCACCGTCTTGGCGGCCTGGGGGGTGCCATCGGTGGGCTTCGACTACAACCTCTTGAACCTGCAGGCGGAGGGCACCGAGTCGGTGGTCTGGGAGAAGCGCATCCTGGCCACGACGGGCCGCTCAGGCTTCAACGGCCTCGCCTCCGCGGCTTCGCTGGAGGAGCTCCGGCGGAAGCAGGAGGCGTTCGAGCGGCTGCCGTCCGTCTCCGAGGTGGATTCGGTGCTCCACCTGATCCCCGAAAACCAGGCCGCCAAGATTGCGATCATCAAGAGCTTCGCGCCGCTGGTGAATCCTGTCCGGATCGGGCGATCGAGTCCCGTGGACCTCGACCGGCTGACGCAGGCGGTGCGCGACCTCAATCGACGCCTCGACATGGCCGCCGCCGAGGCGGGCGCGAAGCTCCCCGCCGAGATGAAGCGGCTCCGGGAGCTGGCGGCCGCCTTGCTGACGCGCCTCGAGTCGGCCGACCGGGACGTGGCCGAGGCCGCCCTCACCCACCTGCAGGCCCAGCTCTACCGGGACTTCGTGGACAAGTTCTACGGACTCCAGCGCCGCCTGCGCCCGAAGATCATCACGCCCACGGACGTGCCGGAGGAGCTGCGGCGGAAGTTCATCGGCGCCAGTGGGCACTTCCTGATCCAGGTGCACCCCAAGGTGGACATCTGGGAGCGCGCCGGCGCCGAGCAGTTCGTGCGAGAGCTGCGCTCGGTGGACCCGAACGTGACGGGCCCGCCCGTGATCACCTACGAGGCGATCCGCCTCATGGAGCGTGCGTACGTGCAGGGGACGGTGTATGCGTTCATCCTCGTGGGCGGGCTCACCTTCTGGATGATCCGGCGGGTCCGCGAGACGCTCCTCGCCCTGCTGCCCCTCGTGCTCGGCCTCGTGTGGACCATCGGGCTCATGCGCCTCTTCGGTCTCCAGTTCACCCTCGCCAACGTCTGGGGCCTGCCCCTGATCATCGGGACCTCGGCGGAGTTCGGCCTCAACGTGGTGATGCGCTACCTGGAAGGGCGCGAGCACGGCGGCCCGCTCGTGGCGCGGAGCACGGTGATGGCGGTGGCGCTCAACGGGTTGACGACGATCGTCGGGTTCGGGAGCCTGATGATCGCCCACCACCGCGGGATCTTCGGCCTCGGGCTGCTCCTCACCATCGGGGCGACCTGCGCCCTGCTGGCCTCGCTCGTGGTGCTGCCGGTCGTCTTGCGGATGATCCCCCGGCACGCCGCGCAGCCCGTGGGGGACTCCATCTCCACCTCCGCCGCCGCATGAGGACAGCCTCCCCAACCGCGGCTCGCCCGCTGACCCGGTGCCGCGCGGTGCTGTTCGACTTCGGCGGCACCCTCGACGCCGACGGCCACCCCTGGAAGGAGCGCGTCGCCCGGCTCCTCGGGGAGGAGGGGCTCGCCCTCACCCCCGAGCGCTTCGACCCCGTGTTCTACGCGGCCGACGACGCGCTCGTCGGGGCCGTGCCGCCCACGCTGTCGTTCGCGGACACCGTCCACCGGCTCATCGCCGGCGTGGCCCGCGGGCTCCGGCTGGCCGATGCGGCGGTAGCGGACCGTGTGGCAACGCGGTTCCTCCAGCAGTCGCTGGCGGCCGTGCGCGCCAACGCCCCTCTGCTCGAGGCCCTGGGCGGCCGCTACCGCCTTGGCATCGTCTCCAACTTCTATGGCAATCTCGAGGCCGTGTGCGATGATTGCGGCGTCCGGAGCCTCTTCGCGACAATCATGGACTCGGCGCGCGTGGGGTGGCGCAAGCCCGACCCGCGCATATTCCGGACGGCGCTCGAAGCGCTCCGCGTGAGGCCGGCCGAGGCGGTGTTCGTGGGCGATTCCCTCCCACGCGACATGGTCGCGGCGCGAGCGGTGGGCATGCCTCACGTGTGGCTGGCCGCCGAGGCGTCTCAGGGGCGAGGCTCTTGCTGTCCGGGTGACCCCATCGTGCATTCCCTGAAGGATCTGGAGGGGCTGTTGCTGTGACCCAGGAGGGACGGTTGCAAGGCGGAATCATCGCGGCGGGGGACGGCAGCCGCCTGCGCGAGGCGGGCTTCGCGATGCCCAAGCCGCTGGTCCCGGTGGCGGGGGTGCCCCTGATCGAGTCGGTGATCCGGAACTTCGTGGCCGCCGGCATCACCTCCGTCGTCGTCATCGTGAACGAGCGCGAGCGGGACTGCGTGGAATGGGCGCGCGGGCGCTTCGCCGGGCTCCATCTCGAGTTCATCGTGAAGACCACCCGCTCCTCGCTCGAGAGCTTCCTCGAGGTGACGGCGCGGTCCGGGACGGGGCGGCTCCTGGTCTCCACGGTGGACGCGTGGTGCCGGGAGACCGACTTCGTCGGGTTCGTCGAGGCGGCGCGGCGGCGGCCGCCCCAGGCCACCGTCCTGGCCGTGACGCCGCTCGTGGCCGACGAGAAACCCCTGTGGGCACGGCTCGGCGCCGGCGGCCGCATCGTGCAGCTCGGTGAGTCCGGCGGCACCTTCGTGACCGCCGGCATGTACCTGCTCTCCGAGCGCATCCGGCTCCTCCGCCCTCCGCCGGGGCTCGGGCGGCTGCGGGATCTCCTGGGATGGCTCGTGCGCTCGGGAGAGCCGGTATACGGTGAGATCATCCAGACGGTGGTGGACGTCGACCGGGCGAGCGATGTTGCGTTCGCTGAAGCGCTGGTCGCCGCCACGACCCATTCGGCAGTGGGAGGTGGTGCCGGGTGAGCCGTGGGCGCTCCTGGGGCGTGTTTCGAGAACGGACGCATTCGCCGAACCGTGAAGTCGACGATGCCGAGATCCTCCGTCTGACGGGCAAGCACCTGGAGGAGCGAGGCTTCGACGTGGTCCTCAAGAGCCCGGACGAGCTGATGGCGCCGGCCGAGGGGCCCCCGGACTTCGTCTTTCTCATGTGCGAGGGCGCGGAAGTCCTGCGTCAGCTCCGCAACTGGGAGACAGGCGGGTTGCGCCAGGTCAACAGTCCGGTCGCCGTCCTCAATACGTACCGCGAGCGGATGATCGCCCGGTTCGAGGAGGCCGACGTGGCCTTCATCCCGAGCACCCTCGTCTCCACAGCCGCGTCGCCACGCCCGGCATCGCTCCCCGTCTGGGTCAAGCGGTCCGATGTCCACAACACCCAGGACGGCGACGTCGTCTTCGCCGCCACCGAGGAAGCCTGCCGCGCCGCCCTCGAGGCGCTGGCGCGGCGCGGCCTGCCGCGTGCCGTGCTCCAGGAGCACCTCGAGGGCGACCTCGTCAAGTTCTATGGCATCGGCACCGGAGGCGGTCGCGACGGAGGGCCTCCGTGGTTCAGGTGGTTCTACCACAAGGACCAGACAGTTGCCGGTCATCCCCTCGATCCGCGCGGCCTCGCGCGCCTCGCGCGGACGGCGGCGGCGGCCCTGGGCCTCGAGGTGTATGGGGGCGACGCCATCGCAACCGCGCGCGGGGACCTCGTGCTCCTCGATCTCAACGCCTGGCCGAGCTTCGCCCTGTACCGCGACGAGGCCAGCACCGAGATCGCTGCCTATCTCGAGCGGCGGCTCACGGGAGGAGCCCGGTGACGACGCCTCGTGTCCCGGGCCCCCGCTCGCGGAGGATCGTCGCGCAGGAGCAGCGGCACATGGCGGCCGGGCTGCAGTCCTTCGCGCTGCGCGCCGGGCGCGCCATGGCGCGGGGCACCGGCTGCACGCTGATCGACGAGGACGGAAACACCTACATCGACTTCATCGCGGGCATCGCCGTCGGGAGCGTCGGCCACTGCCATCCCCACTACGTCGAGACGCTGAAGCGGCAGGTCGAGCGCCTCACCTTCGGCAGCTTCACGACGGAGGTGCGGGCGAAGTTCCTCGAGCTCCTCGCCACCGTCACTCCTCCCGGGCTCACCCGGATCCAGCTCTTCTCGGGCGGCGCCGAGGCGGTGGAGGCGGCCCTGCGCCTGGCCAAGGCCGTGACCAAGAAGCACGAGGTGCTCGGCTTCTGGGGCGGGTTCCACGGCAAGACGGGCGGGGTGCTGGGCCTCCTCGGCAGCGACTTCAAGCACCACCTGGGCCCGTTCCTGCCGGGTCAGTACCTCTCGCCGTACGCCGACTGCTACCGCTGCCCGTTGAAGCTCCGGTATCCCGAGTGCGGGATCGCCTGCGCCGAGTACCTCCGCGACGTGATCCGCCATCAGACGAGCGGCGAGATCGCTGCCATCATCGTGGAGCCGATGCAGGGGACTGCGGGCAATGTGGTGCCGCCCGAGGGGTTCCTCCGGGCCGTCCAGGCGCTCGCCCGCGACCACGGGGCCCTGCTCATCACCGACGAGATGATCACAGGCTTCGGGCGGACGGGATCCATGTGGGGCTCGGATCACGACGGGGTCGTCCCGGACGCCATGACGGTGGGCAAGGGCATGGGCGGGGGCTTCCCCCTGAGCGGCGTGATCTCCACGGACGCGCTCACGGGCTTCCCGCCCTGGTCGAATCCGAGCGCCAGCTCGTCGAGCTACGGCGGCAATCCCCTGGCCGCCGCCGCCGGCCTCGCCTCCCTCGAGATCATCCTGGGTGAGGACCTGGTCAAGAATTCGGCCCGGGTGGGCGCGGTCATGCTCGCGCGCCTGGAGCAGATGAAGGAGCGGTTCCGCTCCGTCGGCGAGGTGCGCGGCAAGGGCCTGATGCTGGGCATCGAGCTCGTCCGGGACCGCCTGACGAAGGAGCCGGTCCCGAAGGAGGTGGCGCAGGCGCTCTACCAGGAGTGCCTCCGGCGCGGCCTCGTCGCCATGACGTACTCGCCCACCATCCGGATCAACCCGCCCCTCGTCATCTCCGAGGACACTGCGCTCGAGGGGCTCGGCCTCCTCGAAGAGGCGCTCGCCGCCATCCTCCCCCGGCACGGGCTCGAGTGACGCGGTCATGGCCCAGCAGGCTGCTGAAAAAGGCCCATCTGCTTCGTTGGCGCCCTCGGCCGCACGCTCAACGTACACAGAGTACGCCTCGCGTGCGGCCGTCGGGTGCCGCCTCGCATCTGGGCCTTTTTGAGCAGCCTGCGGGTCTTTCAGGAGGCTGCTAGGATGCGGCGGGGCGCCATCATCGGTCTCGGCAACGTCGCCGTCGACGCGCGCCCGGCGCAGCGGGCCGAGGCCGCAGCGCGGCTGCCCGGCGCCCGCTGGTACGACTCGGCCGACGAGCTCCTGGCCGTGGAAGGGCTCGACTTCGTCGACATCTGCACCCCGCCGTCGAGTCATGCCGGCCTGGTCACCGCCGCCCTGCGGCGCGGGCTCCACGTCCTCTGCGAGAAACCGCTGGTCTGCTCTCCGGGCGAGCTCGCCACGGTCACCCAGATCGCCGCTGCCACCGACCTTGTGCTCCACACCGTCCACAACTGGCATCACGCGCCCATCGTCCGGCGCACCTGGGAGCTGGTGCGCGACGGCGCTATCGGCCAAGTCCTGCGTGTCGTCTGGCACACCCTCCGGACCCGCCCGGCGGCGACCCACGACGAGCACGCCGGGAACTGGCGCACCGACCCGGCCATGGCGGGGGGCGGCGTGCTCACGGACCACGGCTGGCACGTGGTCTACGTCCTGCGGCGCTGGATCGGGCGCGAGCCCCTCACCGTGAGCGCCGCGCTCGAGCGGCGCCGGCATTTCCAGTGGCCGCTGGAGGACACCGCCCGGCTGCGGCTCACCTTCCCTGGCGCCACCGCGGAGGTGTTCCTCACCTGGGCTTCCGACGTCAGACGCAACTGGGTCGAGCTCACGGGTACCGAGGGCACGCTGTGCATCGAGGACGACACGCTCGTGCTGACCCGGCGCGACGGGGCGCCCCGCGAGCAGCGGTGGCCGTGCCCGCCGGCGATGTCCGACGGCTCCCAGCACCCCGACTGGTTCGGCCCGGTCGCGGAGCAGTTCCTTGCCGAGATCGACGGCTCGGCGCCCCGGGGCGAGAACCTCGCGGAGGTGTCCCTCTGCGTGGCGCTGGAAGCCTCCGCGCGGGAATCGAGCCAGCGCGGCGAGCAGCCCATCCCCCTGCCGCTGACCCGGCCGGCGGTCGGGCGGGGGCCGTCGGTCTGAGGGTGGCCCTGGCGGGGGCGGCTCCGGACGGGGGTGGGGTCCTGCTGATCCTGCCTCCGGAGCCGGACGGCCGTGGGATTCCGCCGAGCTTGCTCGTGGCCGGCCTGCCCCTCTTGCGCCGGATCGTCCTGGCGGCGAATCGTGCCGGATTCGGCGCCGTGCTGGTGGGCGGGCTGCGGTCCGAGGATCAGCCGCTTCTCGCTGGGACCTCGGCCACCCCGATCGGCGGCGCCGGCGCGCTCCCTTCGCCGCTGCCGCCGCGCATCGTCCTCCTGGCCGCCAACGTGGTTCCGCAGCCCGCGTGGCTGCGCGGCCTGCGCGAGAGGGCATTGGAGCCCGATCAGCTCTGCGTCGACGACGCTTGGGTCGCCGTGATCGAGACGACGGAGTCGGCGCGCGTCGTGGAAGCGGCGGCCCGAGCCCGCAGCGCGGGCGAAGCGATGGCCGCCCCGCCGAGAGCTGGCTGCTGCGCAGCCTGATCACGCCCAGCGAGGGATTCATGTCGCGCCACTTCGAGCGGCGGCTGTCGCTGGCCCTCACGCGCCGGCTCGTCAGGACGGCAATCACCCCGAATCTGATGACGCTCGTGAGCGTCGCCGTCGGTCTGGCCTCCGCGCCGTTCTTCCTGTCCTCGGCGCCAGGCTGGCAGCTCGCCGGGGCGCTCCTGTTCCTGGCCCACTCGATTCTCGACGGCTGCGACGGCGAGCTCGCCCGTCTGAAGTTCCTCGATTCGCCTCACGGGGCCATCCTGGACTTCTGGGGGGATAACCTGGTGCATGTGGCCGTGTTCGCGGGCATGGCCCTTGGCTGGAGCCTGGACGCCCGCGCCTCCTGGCCCCTGGTATTCGGCGCCGTGGCAGTGGTGGGCACCGCGGGGGCGGCCGTCGCGGTATACCGGCGCGGCGCGCACACCCTTGTCCCTGTCGCGAGCGCTTCGCCCTCGTCGCGGGTGGTGGAGGCGCTCGCCCACCGCGACTTCATCTACCTGATCGTGCTCCTGGCGGCGGCGGGGAAGGCCGCCTGGTTCCTCGTCCTCGCCGCGATGGGGACCCCGATCTTCCTCATCCTGGTCCTGTGGAGCGGGCGGAGGCGAAGTTAATTGGACCGGCGCTAGAAGGCGTCGGGGGCGGTGGCGATCCGGTCCAGGTCGGCCCGCGTGTACGAGCCCAGGCTCCGGAAATCGAGTTCCGTGTAGCTCCTGATCCAGCGCATGGCGATCTTCGCGGCCTTGCGGTAGCGCTGCTCCGCCTCGGCGTAGGCCGCGCGCCCCTTGTCGTCCCTCACGGTGGCCTTCAGGCGCACGAGGATGTCCTCGGTCTCCTCCTGGAGGAGCCGCTTGACCAGCGGGACGTCGTGGACCTGCGCGCCGTCGGTGGTCCTTGCCCGGTGCCGGATCCGCTGGGCGATCTGCGCCACCGACATCCGGCCCGTCGCGAGGTCCTCCATCAGCGCCGGATGGACGCCGGGCTTGCCCGCCAGGCTGTCGATCCCCTTGGCCCCGCGTCCGTTGACCCAGCCCTCCAGGTACTCGACGACCATGCGCGCGTTGCGGCGCGTCCCCTCCACCGTGACGGGCCCCTCGGGCACCTCGATCTTGACCGGGTAATTGTCGGGGTTGGCCATGTCGGCGGTCGGCTTCCAGCCCGAGGCGATCAGCTCCCTGAACGGGTCGCTCGCCGTCTTCATGTGGAAGATGTGCGCCACCCAGGCACGGATGAAGCCCTGGCGCGCCTCCCACTCCTTGTCCTTCCGGATGGCCTCCCCGGCCACGCGGTTGACCTCCGGATCGCTGCTCGGCAGCGCCGTGGCCATGCCGCCGATGGGCGCCGCACCACGCTTGAGGCAGATGGCCACGAGGCGCCGGAAGATATTGGCGAGGAACGGGGTCGTCTTGATGTCCACACCGAACCGATCGGGCCACACGGACCTGGGGTCCGCCATGATGAACTCGAAAATGCTCGCCTTGAGATCCCAGCGAGCCGCGTTGAGCCCCCCGGCGTAGGGACCGAGGGCGTGGAGCATCTCCTCCATCTGGTACACCGCCGGCAGGGACTCGACGAGCGGGACGGCGCTGATCACGGCGCGCTCGAGGAAGGGCAGACACTCGCGCGTGCGGTCGAACAGGTCGCGGTACCACGCGCACTCCTCGGCGGACTCGAGCTTCGGCAGATAGAAGTAGATCCCCTGCCCGCGGTTGGCCTGCGCCCGGCCCGCATAGTAGAAGGTGAGCGCGGTGCCCAGGATCGCCGCGGGGATGGGCTGGCCGTCCACGGTGAAGTCCGGCTCGTCCAGGTGGATGCCCCGCTCGCGGTGCATGAAGAAGGGCAGCTCGCCGTCGAGGATCCTGTACTCCTTGCCCTTCCCGGCGTCGAAGGCGCGGAGCTCGCGGTTGACGGCGGCGAGCCGGTTGTGCGCGGCGCGCGCCGTGTCCACGAGCCGGTGGCCCGCCGAGTCCTCGTCGTCGTCGAGATCGCCCACGGCCCGCTCCCCCTCGGGTCCGGGATTCAGCGCGTTGATGAACATGCTCGTGATGGAGCAGGGGCCCGAGATCTCGATGCCCGGCTTGCGCAGGTCCTCCGGCACCGGCGGCACCTTCCAGTCCCCGGTGTTGATGGCGGTCCTTGGCGGATGCGTGGGCAGGAGGCCCTGGTCAAGCGCGCGCCTGAGGACTGCGTGGCGCTTGGCGAGCAGCGCGCGGATCCGCGGCGTGAGCTCGTCGTGCAGCCGGACGACGTAGTCGAGGAACTCGGGGGTGAACAGCTCCGCGGCGCCTTCCACGGGAGCCCACTGCGCGCGCCTCACTGCGGGACTCCCCGAACCAGTCGTTGCAGCCATCGCTGTGCCCTTTCTCAGGACGTCACGTCGGATGTGTGACTCGACACGATGCCGGTACGCCGGCGCGCGCGGCGGCGGCCCTGCCACAGCGCCCGCACGCCGAAGTAGGCGAAAGCATCCTTGAGGTCCGAGAAGAGCTTCGTCGCCCGGCCCATCTCCTGGCTCGTCACGTACTCGAGCGTCAGCACGACGCGCCGGTCGCCGGCCTGCGAGGGACTCACGCCGTGGTACACCTTGTCGCCGTTGAAGATGACCATGGAGCCGGGCGTCGTGGCGACGGCCAGGTCGCGCGGGGCGCGTCCCGGCTGGCGCGTGTGGAGCCGGCAGAGGAGACGGCTCGCGGAGTCCTGCACGAGGCCCACGAGGACCGTGTAGCGCGCCCCCTTGTAATAGGAGGTGTCGTAGTGGTAGCCCATGTGGTCCCCGGCCGCCGTGTAGAAGTACAGGGCGCAGGCGTGGGGATCGTCGTCCGGGCAGAGCGTGAGGTCGGCCCGGACCAGCCGGCCGAGGAAGCGCCGGAAGGCCTCGGACCGGTAGAAGGCCAGCAGCGCGGGCCCGCCATCGGCGATGGCGAAGTGACTCACGCTCCCCCCCTTCTTGTGGCGCGGGATATAGTTCCGGTTGAGCCCGGGCTCCAGGCGCTCGACGTCCTCCAGGAGAGGGGCCACGGTCTCTCGAGGCACGGCGTCCGGGATGAAGAGGAACTCGTCCTGCTCCCAGTACTGCCGCTCGAGCGCCTCGACGGGAAGCACGGCGAGCGCCCGCTCGATGGCGGCCACGACCGCGGCCGCGAGGGACGGTGGGGCGGAGGCGGCGTCAGAGGACACGCGTCGTCACCTCGATCAGGTTCGAGGTGATGCGCCCGCTCTCCACCGACACGAGGAGAGAGCACTGGCCAGGGCGGTCGCGAGGGCAGACGGAGGGCTTCATGTCGCGCATCAAGGCCCAAGCCTAGCACACGTTGTATAGTGCTGGGATGCTGAGCGGGCTCCAGCGCCTCCATCCGTTCCAGACCGCGGACGCCCAGCGGCTCGCCCTCCTCTTCGGGATCGTCTACTTTTCCCAGGGGATGTGGTACCTGCCCAACCAGACGATCACCATCGTCTTCAAGGACCTGGGGTTCTCGGCCGGACAGGTGGCGACCTTCTTCACCATCAGCACGGTCCCGTGGCTGATCAAGCCCGTGTACGGGCTCCTCTCGGACTTCGTGCCGCTCTTCGGCCGCCGGCGGAAGAGCTACTTCCTCCTGATGTCGGCGCTGGCGGCCTCGGCGGGGCTCGCGCTGGGGCTCATGACGGAGCGGCCGTACTGGTGGCTGGCGGGGCTCTTCACGGTGATGGGCCTCGGGCTGGCCTTCACCGACGTGCTGACCGACGCGCTCATGGTGGAGAACGGCAAGCGGCTGGGGCTCACCGGGGCCTTCCAGGCTGTGCAGTGGGCCTGTATCTACGGGGCCTCCATCCTGGTCGGCGTCATCGGCGGCCGGCTCGCGGAGATGCGGAACCTGCGCAGCGCCTTCCTCCTGGCGGGGTGCTTCCCGCTGGTCTCGTTCCTCATGGCCGCGCTCTTCATCAAGGAGGCGGCCACCCGTACCGACAGGGCGGCCTTTCGCGAGACGCTCCGCGCCATCCGCGAGGCCGTCGCGGAGCGCGAGATCTGGGTCGTCGCGGGGTTCATCCTCTTCTGGACCTTCAGTCCGTCCTTCGGGCCGGCGCTCGTCTACTACCAGACGGACACGCTCAAGTTCAGCCAGCAGTTCATCGGGGTCCTGGGCTCGCTGGGCTCGGCGGCCGCCGTCGTGGGTGCCCTGGTCTACGCGCCGCTCTCCCGGCGGATGCCGCTCAAGTGGCTGATCAACTACGCGATCGGCGCGGGTCTGGTCGGGACGCTGGCCTACCTCGTCTATCGTGATGCCACCTCCGCCATCATCATCGATACCGTGTTCGGCTGCATCGGCATGATCACCCAGCTCGCCTTCCTCGACCTCGCCGCCAAGGCCTGCCCGCGCCGCGTGGAGGGCACGTTCTTCGCGTTGCTCATGTCGGTCTTCAATGGCGGCGCCCAGGGCTCGCAGGTCGTGGGCGGCTACCTCTACGACTGGCTCGGCTACACGCCGCTGGTGCTCATCTCGGCGGCGATGACGCTCCTCGCCTTCCCCCTCGTCCCTCTGGTCAAGGTGGAGCGGATCGAGGCGCAGGCGCGCGCCGAGGCCGCGGCGAGCGCCGCGGGCCCGATCGAGACATGAGGGACTGATGGCTCCGCCCCGCCAGGAGGGCCGGCGCCGCCTCTTCGCGTTCCATGCGCCCGAGGCCCGGCGGCTGGCGGCGCTCTTCGGGGTCGTCTCCGTCGCCCAGGGGATATGGTCGCTCCCCAACCAGACCATCACCATCTGCCTCGTTGGCGCCCTTCACGTGGTCTTCCGCTCCTTTCGCTCGAGATCCTGCTTCACCGCCTCGTAGCTCCGCCTCAGCCAGCGAATCGCCTTCCCCACATCCCGCGACGTCTCCACGTGGCACTCGACCCACCCGCGTGCCGCGAAGCGGCGGTGGGGTACGACGCCCGGCACCTGGAGCGCCCGCCGTTGATCCTCGGGCGTCAGCCGGATCCAGAGGTCAGTGTCCTTGGCGCGAAGGGGGAAGCAGGCGAAGAGCTGGGGCCCGACGAAGTAGCCCCAGCGTCCGAACATGGGCGTGATCTTCACGCGCGGCCAGGAGCCCAGCTGGGTGTTCAGCTCGCCGGCCGGCCCCGTCCCGCCGCGCTCGAGGGTCCGGCGTGTCTTGCGCCCCGGCCCGATTCCTCTCACGCGGCCGGGCTGGCTACGGCCAGACCTGGGCATAATGGTCGCCATTGTCTTGCCGCCTCCCGCACGGGTTCGCTGCTCACCGCTTGCCCCCCGCCAGCCGCCGCGCCTCGGGGAGGGCGCGCAACCAGAGGATGCTCGCGAGCCCCAGGACGCCGCCGATGCCCAGTACCGAGAAGCCCCAGCCCCAACCCGCCACCGCGGTCCGGTCCTGGTAGAGGTCGAGCACCATGCCGAAGACGCTGGGCGCGATGGCGCCGGCGCCGAAGCCCAGGAGAGACCGGATGGCCAGCACCGAGCCGAGCCGCGCGGGCGGCACGGTCTCGGTGATCCCGGTGGAGTAGACGGGCGAATCGCCGAGCGCCGAGAAACCGTAGAGACATCCGGCCACGAGAACCAGCGCGAACGGAGCGCCAAGCAGCCAGCCGAAGCTGAACGAGCAGGCGCTGCTCACGATCATCATGCCGGCGATCACGGCCGTGCGCCCCCACCGGTCCGAGAGCCATCCGCCGGTGCTCGAGGCGGCGATGCCCATCACGTGGAAGAGCGCCGTGAGCCCGGCCCCGAGCCCGGCCGCCGGCGTGGGGGCCGTCCCGTGGGCCACGAGGACGGCCGTCATGAACGCCGGGGTCCAGGCCCACATGCCCAGGAGCTCCCACGAGTGGAAGACATAGCCGGCGATCATGAGCTGCGCCGCGCGGTTGCCCCCGAGCCCCGTGTCCCAGGTGAAGCGGCTGGAGGGAACGGCGCCGCGCTCCGGGCGCCCTCGGAACAGGACGAGGGACAGCAGCAGGCACCCGACGGGCCCCAGCGCCAGGACGAAGAGCGCCGCGCGCCAGCCGGCACGCGCGACGACGAGTCCGCCGATGGCCAGGGCCAGCACATACCCCACCGACGAGGAGGCGAGGAACCAGCCGACAGCCCCGCCACGCCGGGCGGGCTCGAAGCGGGCCGCGATCAGCATCACGCCCGGAGTGTAGGTCCCCGCGATCGCGACGGCCGAGAGGAAAAAGAGCACCACGGCCGACGCATGACCATGGGCGAAAGTCGGGATGAGGAAGGACGTGACGGCGGCGAGGACAGCCGAGCCGAGGAACACCGCCCGCGGACCCAGGTAGTCCGCCAGGACGGACAGCACCACGAGGGACAGCGCCGTCCCGGCCTGGGTGGCCGAGTTGATGGTGCCCGCCGCCGTGAAGGAGAGCCCCCACTCCTCCTGGACCGAGGCCAGCACCGCGGGGTAGGCCATGGACATGACCGAACTCCCGGCGCGGGCCATGCAGATGCCGGCGAGCCAGAGGGTGTGGCCGCGATGCCCGCCGCCGGTCCCCGTCATGAGCGGGGGACGCGCCCGCCCCGCCTCAGCGCGCCGGATCCAGGTGGCCGAGGGCGACGATGCGGCCGTCCACTTCCCTGAGTCTCATGACGGACAGCTCCTGCGTCGAGCGCCCGGAGCGTGGAAGGGCTCAGGGGAAGTGGTAGCGGCTGATGTGGAGGTGGACGCCGTTGGACGAGCGCGGCTCAACGCTCACCTCGGCGGCTCCCACCAGCATGGCGGCTGCCGCGCGCCGCAGCCGCTCCGCCAGGGGCGCCATCTCCGGAGCCACCATGGACAGCGCCACCATGCCCTCCACGTCCCCCACCTCGGCCGCCGGCACCATGAGGATCGTGCCGCCGCCCTCCCAGCCGAGCATGCAGCGCGCGCCGCCGTTGATGGCGACCTCGGGCAGCCCGAAGAGACGCTGGTAGCTTCGCGCGGCGGCGGCGGGCTCGCGGCAGCCGATGACGAGCCGCTTGAGACGGACGGGCGAGTCCTGGGACTGGTTGCCCTGCGGCGGCGTGGCCAGCTCCACCAGCACGCCATGGCACGCCGTCGGGCTGAGGAACGCGATCCGTCCCGCGAGCCCCTGGCGGGAGCGCTCATCGAGGAGCGGCACGGCCTCCGCCCGGAGCCCGCCCAGCGCCGCGTCCACGTCCGGCGTCTCGAAGCAGACGTGGTGGAGCCCTTCCCCGCGCCTGGCCAGGAAGC
Source organism: Candidatus Rokuibacteriota bacterium (assembly GCA_016184305.1). Taxonomy (GTDB): domain Bacteria; phylum Methylomirabilota; class Methylomirabilia; order Rokubacteriales; family CSP1-6; genus UBA12499. Next base: position 23,419 of record JACPCX010000144.1, read on the forward strand.
GAGCCACGCCGCTGTCCGGCGTCATGGGCTCGAGCAGCTCGATCTCGCTCTCGCCGGCGGCCAGGAGCGCGGCCCGCACGCCCTGGTCAGGGATCTCGGCCTGACGGACGAGCGGCAGCCCCAGGGTGTCGCGCCAGAAGCCATAGGCGCGATCGAGCCGCTCGACGACAATCCCGACGTGATGGATCTTGGTGACCATTGCCAGTCGAAGCACGTCGCATCACCGTAGCCGACAACTCCGGAGATTTCAAGGACTCGCCTCGGCGTCACGCCTCCTGGAACAGCTTCCTGAACTCGGGCCACGGCACGGGAGGCACGGCGACCAGCCGCCCGTTCTCCTCCACGTGCGCGACGCCTTTCATGCCCACGAGCGCGGTCCCGATGCCGGGAGTGGAGCGCACGAACTGGAGCGCGCGCTGGGCGTCGGTGTCGAGCCCCGGCAGGAACCGGCCCACGACCTCCGGCAGCCCGCGGGCAAGCTGGCCCTGGTAGATCGAGGCCGAGCTCATGAGATAGATGCCGAGGCGCTGGGCCACCGCCAGGAGCGTCACCGTGTCCCCGCCCGCGCGCTGGTTGGCCGTGGTGAAGGCCTCGGTCATGGCGAGGTTATACGGGAGCTGGATCACCCGGAAATGGTGCGCCTCGCCTGCCACCTCGGCGGCCAGGAGCGCCAGATCCTCGAGCGAGAGGTAGTCAGGCGCCGCGGGCGGCTGACGAAATCCGTTCCACGTGGCGGTCCCGAACACGCGGATCTTCCCGTCGCCCACGGCGCCCTCGAGGAACTCGAAGGCGGCGCGCATCCGGGTCCTGAAGGTGGGGCGATCCACGGCCGAGAGCTGCATCTCCGGGTTGTGAAGATAGTAGACGTCGATGGTCTCCACGCCGAGGTTGGCCCGGCTCCGGTCAAGCTGGTCGGCGAGGTAGCGCGGGGTGAGGCAGTGGCAGCCGCCCACCAGGTCCTCCGGGCGCAGGATGCCGGGACCGATGTAGGTCTCGGCGAGATAGGCGCCGGGATTGGGCGGCATGGCACCGTCGAAGGGGACGAAGCCCCCCTTCGTCGCCAGCACCACCTGGTCGCGCGTCACGCCACCCGAGGCGATCACGTCGCGCAGCGCCACACCCACGGCCCGCTCGCTCCGCTGGTAGCGGTAGTTCACGGCGGAGTCCACCACGTTGATCCCGACCGCGACGGCGCGCGTCACCGCCTCTCGGTACGAGCGGTCGGTGGCGTCGTCCTCGGCACCGAGATAGGTGCCGATGCCCACGGAGGACAGGGTGAGCCCGCGCCACGAGCGGAAGTGCTCCGGCGCCGCCGCCGCGCCCAGGCCCGCCCGATAGGCCGCCGTTCCTTCAGCCGTCGCGAATCCGGTGATCACGTCAGGCCTCCCGGTAAGAGAGAAGGATGGCTCCGATCAAC
>JACPCX010000145.1:0-27998 GCA_016184305.1 Candidatus Rokuibacteriota bacterium
CGAGTTGATCCAGCCGATCGCGATGGAGAAGGAGTTGCGGTTCGCGATCCGGGAGGGGGGGCGGACGGTGGGGGCCGGCGTGGTGGCGGAGATCGTGGAGTAGGGATATGGTCACACTCACCGCCGACCAGAAGATCCGCATCCGTCTGAAGGCGTACGACCACCATCTCCTCGACCGGTCCATGAAGGAGATCGTGGAGACCGTCCGCCGGACCGGCGCCCGAGTCACGGGTCCGGTCCTGCTGCCCACCATCATCAACCGGTGGACGGTGCTCCGCTCCCCGCACGTCGACAAGACGTCCCGGGAGCAGTTCGAGATGCGCACTCACAAACGCCTGCTCGACATCCTCGACCCGACGCCGCAGACGGTGGACGCGCTGATGAAGCTGGAGCTGCCCAGCGGCGTGGACGTCGAGATCAAGCTCTAGCGAGACGACTGCCATGGCGATGAAAGAGGGGCTGATCGGTCGGAAGGTGGGGATGACCCAGGTCTTCGGTGACGACGGGAACATGATCCCCGTCACCGTGGTGGAGCTCGGTCCATGCCCCGTGGTGGGCGTGCGCACCACGGCGACGCACGGGTACGACGCGCTCCAGCTCGGGTTCTCGCCGAAGAAGAAGAACGTGACCAGACCGATGGCCGGCGTGTACAAGAAGGCGGGCATCGCGACGCCCATGAAGGTCCTCCGCGAGATCCGGCTGCAGAAGACCGAGGCCCTCCAGCCCTACGCGGTGGGGCAGACGCTGACGGCGGCGCTCTTCACGCCCGGTGAGCTGGTGGACGTGGTCGGTGTGAGCAAGGGCAAGGGGTTTCAGGGCGGCGTCAAGCGCCACGGCTGGTCCGGCGGCGATCAGAGCCACGGCTCCATGTTTCACCGGGCGCCAGGTTCCATCGGCGCGTCCTCCGATCCGTCGCGTGTCTGGCCCGGCCATCACCTTCCCGGCCGCATGGGCGGCGATCGGCGGACCGTGCTCAATCTGCCGGTGGTGCGGGTGCTTCCGGAGCAGAGCCTGATCCTGCTCCGCGGGGCGGTGCCGGGTGCTCGCGGCGGCGTCATCCTGGTGAGGAAGAGCGTGAAGCAGACCAAGACGCAGCAGCAGAAGGCGCAGGGGGCGAAGTAGCCATGCCGAGTGTTCCCGTGCTCGACCAGAACGGCAAGGCCCAGGGGACCATGGAGCTGTCCGCGGACGTGTTCGGCGGGCCGATCCGGACCGCCCTCCTGCACCAGAGCGTGGTCCGCGAGCTCGCGGCGAAGCGGGCCGGGACCCACGACACGAAGGGGCGCAGCGAGGTGTCCGGTGGCGGACGGAAGCCCTGGCGCCAGAAGGGGACCGGACGTGCCCGTCAGGGCTCGATCCGCGCGACCCAGTGGAAAGGCGGCGGCAAGCCCTTCGGTCCCACTCCGCGGAAGTATGACAAGCGCATGCCCGTCGAGATGCGGCGGTCGGCGCTCCGATCGGCCCTCGCCGCCAAGGTCGCGGCGGGCGAGGTGACGGCGGTGGAGCAGCTCGGCGTCATGGAACCGAAGACCAAGGTGCTCGTCAGCCGGCTCAGAGACCTCGGTGTCACGTCGGGGCCGACGCTCTTGGTGGTGTCCGAGGTCGCGCCGGCCCTCGCGCGAGCCGCCCGGAACATCCCGTGGCTCCAGCTGGAAACCCCGACGCACGCCTCGGCCTACCAGTTGCTCAGGAACGGCCGGATGATCGCCGAGCGCGCGGCGCTCCTGGCCATGCAGGAGGCGCTCGCGAAATGAGAGATCCCCGGACCGTGCTGCTCCGGCCGCTCATGACGGAGAAGAGCATGCAGCAGAAGGAAGATCTCAACGCCGTGACGTTCCAGGTGGCCGTGGACGCCAACAAGGTGGAGATCCGGCAGGCGGTGGAGCGCGTGTTCAACGTCAAGGTGGCGGACGTGCGCACCCAGGCCCGCGAGGGCAAGTGGAAGCGCATGGGGCGCTTCGAGGGCCGACGGGCGGCCTGGAAGAAGGCGATCGTCACGCTCGCGCCTGGCCACAAGATCGAACTCGTCGAGGGAGTATAGAGGCATGGGAATCCGGACGCTGAAGCCCACCTCGCCGGCCCGGCGCTACATGACGTTCCTCACCAACGAGGAGATCACGAAGAAGACGCCGGAGAAGAGCCTGCTGTCCCCGAAGCGCCGCACCAACGGGCGCAATTCGTCCGGCCGCATCACGGTTCGCCATCGGGGTGGCGGGGTCAAGCGCATGCTCCGGGACATCGACTTCCGGCGCGAGAAGCTCGGGATCCCGGCCAAGGTGGCGGGCATCGAGTACGATCCGAACCGTTCGGCGCGAATCGCGCTCCTGCACTACCGGGACGGTGAGAAGCGCTACATCATCGCGCCGCTGGGGCTCAAGCCGGGCGACGTCGTGATGTCGGGACCGCAAGCGGATATCCTCCCGGGCAACGCGTTGCCCATCCGGAACATCCCCCTGGGGACGCTGGTGCACAACGTGGAGTTGCAACCCGGAAAGGGCGGCCAGCTCTGCCGGAGTGCCGGCACGCTGGCGCAGCTCCTGGCGAAGGAAGGCGATCACGCGAACCTGAAGCTGCCCTCGGGGGAGGTGCGGCAGGTGAAGCTCGAGTGCATGGCGACCGTGGGTCAGGTGGGGAACCTGGACCACGAGAACGTCTCCATGGGGAAGGCCGGACGCGTGCGGTGGCGCGGTTTCAGGCCCGCCGTCCGCGGCACCGTGATGAACCCGGTAGATCATCCCATGGGGGGCGGCGAGGGCAAGGGCAAGGGCAACCATCCCATGACCCCGTGGGGCAAGCCCACCAAGGGCTACAAGACGCGGCGAGGCGCCAGGCCGTCCGACCGCTACATCGTCACGCGCAGGACCAAGTAGGGAGAGGACGGCATGGGACGCTCGCTGAGCAAGGGACCGTATGTCGAGCTTCGGTTGCAGAGTCGGGTCGAGGACCTCAACCGCGCGCGCCAGAAGAAGGTGCTCAAGACCTGGTCGCGCCGGTCGACCATCCTGCCGGAGTTCGTCGGCCACACGCTCGCCGTGCACAACGGGAAGAAGTTCATCCCGGTCTACATGACGGAGAACATGGTCGGGCACCGGCTGGGCGAGTTCGCTCTGTCCCGGACCTTCAAGGCGCACGGGGCCTCGGAGAAGGCCTCGACCTCCCCCACGGGCAAGACGTGAACCGGCCATGAAGACAGAGGCGACCGCACGGTACATCCGGGTGCCGGCCAGCAAGGCCCGGCTGGTGCTGGACCACATCCGTGGCAAGTCCGTGGGAGAGGCACTCGCCACGCTCCAGCTCGCGCCGAAAGCCGCCGCGCGGCTGATCGAGAAGGTCCTGCGGTCGGCCATCGCCAACGCCGAGCACAACCACCAAGTTCGAAACCTCGACGACCTCCGCGTGGTCAAGGCGATCGCCGACGGGGGGCCCTCGATGAAGCGGGTGTCGCCCCGCGCCATGGGGCGGGCGTTCTTCATCAAGCACCGGACCAGTCACCTCACAATCGAGCTCTCCGACGAGACGCCGCGTGCCGAGTCGCGGCGGGCGGGCGCGAGGTAACCATGGGGCAGAAGACACATCCGATCGGGTTCCGGCTGGGCACCACGCGCACGTGGAGCTCCCGGTGGTTCGCCACCAAGGGCTACGCCGCTCTCCTGCACGAAGACGTGAAGATCCGGCGCTTCATCAAGTCCGCGCTCTATCACGCGGGGATCTCGCGGATCGACATCGAGCGCTCGGCCAACCGTGCGCGGATCACCATCTTCACCGCCCGGCCGGGCATCATCATCGGCCGGAAGGGCGCCGAGGTGGAGAAACTGAAGAACGAGATCCAGATTCGCACGGCAAAGGAGGTCCACCTCAACATCGAGGAGGTGGTCCATCCGGAGCTGGACGCCCAGCTGGTGGCCGAGAACGTCGCGCTGCAGCTCCAGAAGCGCGTGGCGTTCCGGCGCGCCATGAAGAAGGCGGTGCAGTCCGCCCTGCGACTGGGCGCCGACGGCATCAGGATCGCCTGCTCGGGCCGCCTGGGCGGCTCCGAGATCGCCCGCCGCGAGTGGTACCGGGATGGGCGGGTGCCGCTGCACACGATCCGGGCCGACATCGACTACGGGCTCGCCGAGGCGCACACGACCTACGGCGCCATCGGCGTGAAGGTGTGGATCTTCAAGGGTGAGGTTCTCCCCACCCAGCGGCCCAGCGAGGTCTAACGACCATGCTGATGCCCAAGCGCGTCAAGTACCGCAAGGCCCAGCGTGGGCGCATGGCCGGCAAGGCCCAGCGCGGGTCGACGCTCGCCTTCGGCGACTACGGCTTGAAGGCGCTGGAGCCTGGCTGGGTGACCAACCGGCAGATCGAGGCGGCGCGCGTGTCGCTCGCCCGGAGCGTGAAGCGGGGCGGGAAGATCTTCATTCGTATCTTCCCGGACAAGCCGGTCACCAAGAAGCCCGCCGAGACCCGGATGGGCAAGGGCAAGGGTAATCCCGAGGGCTGGGTGGCGGTGGTCAAGCCAGGGCGCATCCTCTACGAGATGGAAGGCGTGGACGAGGCCACTGCACGGGACGGGTTCCGGCTCGCGGCCCAGAAGTTCGGGATCAAGACCAAGTTCGTGTCCCGGACGCGGACAGTGTGAGGCGATCATGAAGGCGGTCACGTGGCGCGAGATGTCGGGCGACGAGCTCGGGCAGAAGGCGAAGGAGCTGACCGAGGAGCTGTTCAACCTGCGGTTCCAGCTGTCCATGGGCGTGGCAAAGAACCCGTCCCGCGTGGGCCACGCCAGGCGCGATCTGGCGCGGGTCAAGACCGTGCTGCGCGAGCGTGGGTTGACGGCGGCAGGCGAAGCGCAGCTGAAGAAGCAAGCGTAGCGTTCCGGCGGGGGCGGGCGGGCGACAGCCCGGGTGCCCGCCCCAGCTGAAAGGACCAACGTGGGAGAGAAGAAGACCCGAGAGGGCGTGGTGGTCAGCGACAAGATGACGAAGACCCGTGTGGTTCGCATCGAGCGGGTTTTCCGCCACCCCCGGTACGAGCGCGTCGTCCGGCGGAGCACGCGGTTGAAGGCGCATGATGCGACGAATGCCAGCAAGACGGGGGATCGCGTGCTCATCGAAGAGACGCGGCCGCTGTCCAGGGACAAGCGGTGGCGGATCCGCGAGATTCTGACCCGCGTGTCGTGAGGGACTCCGAGGGAGAGAGCGGAACACAGCCATGATCCAGCCGAGAACGATGCTCGATGTGGCGGATAACTCCGGGGCCAAGAAGGCCCAGTGCATCCGCGTGATGGGTGGCGGGAACAAGCGGACCGCGTCCCTTGGCGACATCGTCATCGTCGCCGTCAAGGAAGCCGCTCCGGACGGGACCGTGAAGAAGGGCGAGGTGGCCCGGGCCGTCGTGGTGCGCACGGTGAAAGAGGTGGGACGGAAGGACGGGTCCTACATCCGCTTCGACAGGAACGCGGTCGTGCTCGTCAAGGCCGACGACAACCCGGTGGGGACCCGCATCTTCGGCCCCGTGGCCCGGGAACTCAGGGACAAGCAGTTCACGAAGATCATCTCCCTGGCGCCGGAAGTCATCTAGGGAGGCCGTAGAGGACGATCATGGCGCAGGCCCACGTTCGGAAGGGAGACACGGTGGTGGTGGTGGCCGGGAAAGAGCGAGGCAAGCGAGGGAAGGTGCTCCGGGTGCTGCCTGCAGAGGGGCGAGTCCTCGTCGAGCGCCTCAACATGATGAAGAAGCACCAGCGCCCCACTCAGAGGCTTCGCCAGGGCGGTATCATCGAGCGCGAGGCGCCCCTGCACCTCTCGAACGTGATGCTGGTGGATCCTCGGACCGATGCACCCACGCGGGTTGGCGTCCGTCTGCTGACGGACGGCAAGAAGGCCCGCATCGCCAAGAAGTCTGGCGAGATCATCGACAAGGCGTAAGACCATGGCCGAGGCGAAGAAGGCTGACAAGGCGCAGAAGGCCCCCAAGGCGGGGCCGGCCGGTGCCGCTGGAAAGAAGCAGCCGGCGCCGGCGGGCAAGGGGGGCAAAGGCGCTCCGTCCACTGCCCCCGAGGCGCCGGCCGCGCGCCCAAAGGTGACGGGGGCGGTTCCCCCTCGTCTGCGGGAGCGGTTCCGGGCCACGGTGATCCCTGCCCTCATGAAAGAGCGCGGCTATACCAACCCCTTCCAGGTGCCGCGGCTCCGGAAGATCGTCATCAACATGGGCGTGGGCGAGGGCAAGGAAAACGCCAAGGTACTCGACTTCGCCACGGCGGATCTGCAGGCCATCACGGGGCAAAAACCCGTGGTCACCCGCGCCAAGAAATCCATTGCGAACTTCAAGCTGCGTGAGAACGCGTCCATCGGATGCAAGGTCACGCTCCGCGGGGCCCGGATGTACGAGTTCATGGACCGGCTGGTCAACGTGGCGCTGCCGCGCGTGCGGGACTTCAGGGGCGTCGCTCCCAAGGCCTTCGACGGCCGCGGCAACTACGCTCTCGGGCTCAAGGAGCAGGTGATCTTTCCGGAGATCGTGTACGACAAGGTGGACAAGGTGCGCGGCATGGACGTCATCATGGTGACCAGCGCGAAGACCGACGAAGAGGCGAAGGCGCTGCTGACCCACCTCGGCGTGCCCTTCAGGGAGTCCTGAGCATGGCGAAGACCTCACTGATCATGAAGTCCCGGCGCCCGCCGAAGTTTCAGTCGCGGGCCTACTCGCGCTGCAAGATCTGCGGGCGCCCGCGCGGCTTCCTCCGCAAGTTCCAGTGCTGCCGGCTCTGCTTCCGGGAGCTGGCGCTCAAGGGCGAAGTGCCGGGCGTGATCAAGGCGAGCTGGTAGGAGGGGCGCGGCCATGATGACCGATCCCATCGCAGATCTGCTGACCCGCATCCGTAATGCCAGTGGCGCCGAGCACGAGAAGGTGGACATCCCGGCCTCCAAGCTGAAGGTCCGGGTCACCGAGATCCTCAAGGCGGAGGGGTTCATCAAGAACTTCCGTCTCATCGAGGAGCCCAAGCCGGGAACCGTGCGCGTGTACCTGAAGTACGGGGTGGGGAACGAGAAGGTCATCTCCGGCTTGGTGCGTGTGTCCCGGCCCGGCCGTCGCGTGTACGTGGGCAAGGACAAGATCCCCTCCATCCTGGGGGGCATGGGCGTCGCCATCCTCTCCACATCGCGCGGTGTCATGACCGACCGTGAGGTCCGGAAGCTGGGGCTGGGCGGCGAAGTCCTGGCCTACGTCTGGTAGGAGCGACCATGTCCAGAATCGGCAGGAAGCCTATTCCCATCCCCCAGGGCGTCACGGTCGCCATCGAGGGGAACACCGTGCGGGTGGAGGGGCCCAAGGGCAAGCTCTCGCACACACTCCCGGCGGGCGTCTCGGTCGCGGCGGGTGGGAACGTCCTCACGGTTGGGCGGAGCTCGGATCACCGAACCGTGCGGGCCCTGCACGGGCTCACGCGCTCCCTGATCGCCAACATTGTCCACGGGGTCAAGGACGGCTTCGAGCGGAAGCTCGAGATCGTCGGCATCGGCTACCGGGCTCAGCTCGCTGGGCAGAATCTCCAGCTCGCTTTGGGGTACTCGCACCCGGTGATCTTCCCGCTGCCGGAGGGCGTCCAGGCCGAGGTGGAGAAGCAGGTCTCCATCACGTTGCGCGGGACTGACAAGGCCCTCCTCGGGCAGACGGCGGCCAAGCTCCGCGCGCTGCGCAAGCCGGATCCGTACAAGGGCAAGGGAATCAAGTACGCGGGCGAGTACATTCGGCGGAAGGTCGGCAAGAAGGCGGGGGCCAAGTAAATGATCACGAGTCACAAGGTCGAGGGGCGCAAGATCCGCCACCTGCGCATCCGGCGCACGGTCCGCGGGACGCCGCAGCGCCCGCGGCTCACTGTGTTCCGCAGCCTGAACCACATCTACGCGCAGATCATCGACGATGCGTCGGGGCGGACCCTGGTGGCGGTGGATAGCCGCGCGCCGGAGTTTCAGCAGAAGATGAAAACCGGCGGCAACGTGACGGCGGCCAAACTGGTGGGCGACCTGCTCGCCCAGCGCGCTCGCGCACATGGCGTGAGCGCCGTCGTTTTCGACCGGGGGGGCTATCAATATCACGGGCGGGTCAAGGCGCTGGCCGACGCGGCACGAGCCGGCGGCCTCACGTTCTGAGGAGGGGTGAGTGGCTGAGGCACGCATCGATTCCAGTGCGCTCGATCTGACCGACCGGGTCGTCGCCATCAACCGCGTGGCGAAGGTTGTCAAGGGCGGCCGGCGGTTCTCCTTCACGGCCCTCGTGGTCGTGGGGGACGGACACGGCCACGTGGGCGTCGGGCTCGGCAAGGCCCGCGAGGTGCCCGAGGCGATCCGGAAGTCGGTGGAGCACGCCAAGAAGGATCTGGTCTACGTGCCCCTTCGGGACACCACCGTTCCGTGCGAGATCACGGGCCGTTTCGGCGCGGCGCGCGTCTACCTCAAGCCCGCCGCCCAGGGCACGGGAGTCATCGCGGGCGGGGCTGTGCGCCCGGTGCTGGAGGCGGCCGGAGTCCAGGACATCCTGACGAAGACCATCGGCACCAACAACCCGCACAACGTGCTGAAGGCCACGATCGATGCGTTCCGGCAGATGAAGCGGCTGCTCGATCTCCACGCCGCACGCCGGCGCTCGGTGGACGGCGAGAGCCAGGAGGTCGCGGGTGTCAAGGAAGGTTAAGGTCACGCTGGTGAAGAGCATCATCGGGCTCAACCCGAAGCAGGAGGCGACCGTCAAGGCGCTGGGGCTGCACCGCATTCGGCACACGGTGGAGCACGACGACACCCCGACGATACGGGGCATGATCAAGGCGGTGGGATTCTGCCTCAAGGTGGACGAGGCATGAGACTGGAAGATCTCCGTCCGGCGCCCGGTTCCACGAAGAAGCGAAAGCGGATCGGCCGCGGGCCCGGGTCCGGCCACGGCAAGACCGCCGGCAAGGGGCACAAGGGCCAAAAGGCCCGCTCCGGCGGCGGCGCCCGGCCGGGTTTCGAGGGTGGGCAGATGCCGTTGTACCGGCGGCTGCCCAAGCGCGGCTTCGTTCCCTACGGGGGCAAGACCGAGTTCGCGATCGTCAACCTCAAGGACGTGGTGGCGCGCTTCGCCGCCGGCAGCGTGGTGGATCCGGACAGCCTGCTCCAGGCGCGGCTGATCAAGAAGGCCGATCGCGGCGCCGTGAAGATCCTGGGCGAGGGTGACGTCTCTCACGCCCTCACCGTGCGCGCCCACAAGATCAGTGAATCGGCGCGCCGCAAGGTCGAGGCCGCGGGCGGCCGTGTCGAGGTACTGCGCGGATGATCGAGGGCCTGCAGAGCTTCGGGAACATCTTCAAGATTCCGGAGCTCAAGCGTCGCGTGCTGATGACCCTGGGGCTGCTGGCCGCCTACCGTCTCGGCGCGCACGTCCCGACGCCAGGGATCGACGGAGCGGCGCTCGCCCAGTTCTTCGACCAGGTCCAGGGCACGCTGCTGGGCATGGTGGACCTGTTCTCCGGGGGCAATCTGCGGCGGCTCACCGTGTTCGCCCTCGGCATCATGCCGTACATCTCGGCGTCCATTATCCTGCAGCTCCTGACCGTGGTGATCCCCGCCCTCGAGCGGCTCGCCAAGGAAGGGGAGGCAGGGAGGAAGAAGATCACCCAGTACACCCGGTACGGCACGGTCGTGCTGTCGCTCGTGCAGTCCTTCGGCATCGCGGTGGGTCTGGAGAGCATGCGGAGCCCCGGCGGCGGGGTCATCGTCCCCGATCCGGGATGGGGCTTCCGGCTGCTCACGATGATCACGCTCACCACCGGGACCGCGCTCATCATGTGGCTGGGCGAGCAGATCTCCGAGAAGGGGATCGGCAACGGCATCTCGCTCATCATCTTCGCCGGCATCGTGGTGCGGCTGCCCTCGGCGATCGTGTCGTCCTACACCCTGATCTTCACAGGCGAGCTCAAGCTGTTCGTTTTCCTGGGTCTCCTCATCATGATGGTCGCCGTGACCGCGGCGGTCGTCGTCATGCAGGAGGGCCAGCGGAAGATCCCGGTGCAGTACGCCAAGCGGGTCGTGGGCCGGCGGATCTACGGGGGACAGTCCACCCACATCCCACTGCGCGTGAACACGGCGGGCGTCATTCCGGTGATCTTCGCCTCGTCCCTGATCCTGTTCCCGGCGACGCTCACCCGTTTCATCCAGCATCCGTGGATGCAGGGGATCTCCGAAGCGCTGTCGCCGGGCCAGTTCACCTACACGCTTCTGTACTGCGGCCTCATCATCTTCTTCGCGTACTTCTACACGGCGATCGTGTTCAACCCGATCGATCTCGCCGACAACATGAAAAAGTACGGCGGCTTCATCCCCGGCGTGCGGCCGGGCAAGAAGACGGCGGAGTACATCGATCGGACGCTGACCCGGATCACGCTGCCGGGGGCCGTGTTCCTGGCGCTCATCTCGGTGCTTCCGGACTTCCTCATCCGCTGGTTCAACACCCCGTTTTACTTCGGCGGGACGAGTCTCCTCATCGTCGTGGGTGTGGCGCTGGACACGGTGCGACAGATGGAGTCGCACCTCCTGATGCGGAACTACGAGGGATTCCTCCGGAAGAAGGCGAAGGCGCGGGCGTGAGCAACCGGATCATCCTCCTGGGAGCCCCCGGCTCGGGCAAGGGGACGCAGGCCCGGCACCTGGCCGTGGAGTGGGGCGTCCCCCAGATCGCCACGGGAGACATGCTGCGCGAGGCAGCGGCGCACGGGAGTCCGCTCGGGATCGAGGCCAAGCGCTACATGGACACGGGGGCGCTGGTTCCGGATGGGGTGGTGATCGGGCTCGTGGCCGAGCGCCTCGCGCGTCCGGATGCCAAGAAGGGGTTCGTGCTGGATGGCTTCCCCCGTACCGTGGCCCAGGCCGAGGCCCTGGGCCGGATCCTCGGCAAGCAGGGGCTTTCGCTGGACCGCGTGGCGTTTCTGGACGTGTCCCGCGCGGAGCTGCTGCGCCGGCTCACCGGGCGACGTGTCTGCCGCCGTTGCGGCGCGGCCTACCACCTGGTATCGGCGCCGTCGCAGACGTCGGATCGCTGCGACGCCTGCAAGGGCGAGCTCTACCAGCGCGAGGATGATGCCCCCGCCGCGGTGGCACGGCGGCTGGATGTCTACGAGAAGCAGACGGCGCCGCTCCTGGCGTACTACGAGCGCGGGGGTTTGCTGGCCGCCGTGCGCGGCGAAGGCGCCATGGACGATGTGACGGCCGGCATCCGGAAGGCCGTGCGAGGAACCGGCGCGGCATGATCGTGCTGAAGTCTGCGCGCGAGCTGGCCCACATGCGGGCCGGCGGGAAGATCCTTGCCGCGGTCAAGGAGCGGCTCCCGGTTCTGGTCCGGCCGGGGGTGACGACCAAGGAGATCGACGTCGACGTGGAGGCCTTCATCGTGGCGCGCGGCGCCCAGTCGGCCTTCAAGGGATACCGGGGCTACCCGGCGACGGTGTGCACATCCATCAACCAGGAGGTTGTCCACGGCATCCCGTCGGAGAAGCGCCGCCTCGCCGAGGGGGACATCATCGGGCTGGACCTGGGCTGCATCGTCGAGGGGTACTACGCCGACTGCGCCATCACGCTGGCGGTGGGCGCCGTCCCGCCGCGGGTGCAGGAGCTCCTCGACGTGACGCGCGAGAGCCTCGACAAGGCCATCGTCCAGTGCCGTCCCGGCAACCGCCTCGGCGACATCTCGCACGCCGTGCAGAGCCATTGCGAGAGCCACGGCTTCGGGGTGGTGCGGGCCTTCGTGGGCCACGGTATCGGGCGGCAGCTCCACGAGGATCCGCAGGTGCCGAACTTCGGGGAGCCCGGGCGCGGCCCAGGGCTCAAGGCCGGCATGGTGCTGGCCATCGAGCCGATGGTGACCATGGGATCCTGGGAGGTCCGCATCCTCGAAGACCGCTGGACGGCGGTCACCGAGGACGGCGGCCTGGCCGCTCACTTCGAGGACACCATCGCCATCACGGAGAACGGCCCAGAGATCCTGACGCGCGTGGAGCCGGGGGCGTAGGTGTGAGGATCGGATGACCAAGGAAGACGCGATCGAGGTGGAGGGAACCGTCGTCGAGCCCCTGCCCAATGCCATGTTCCGGGTCGAGCTCGAGAACGGGCACCGGGTGCTGGCCCATGTGTCCGGCAAGATGCGGATGAACTTCATCCGGATCCTGCCGGGGGACAAGGTGAAGGTGGAGCTGTCCCCCTATGACCTGACGCGGGGCCGCATCACCTACCGGTTCAAGTGAGCAGGGAGAGCAATGAAAGTCAGACCGTCGATCAAGGTGCGCTGCGAGAACTGTAAGATCGTGCGGCGGCAGGGACGCGTCCGCATCATCTGCAAGAACCCTCGCCACAAGCAGAGACAGGGGTAGCCCCGGAGGGGCGCGGACGGGCTCACGCCCGCCCGCGCCATGGAGACAGCCTATATGGCACGCATCGCCGGAGTGGATTTGCCGCGGGACAAACGCGGGGAGATCGCGATCCAGTACATCTACGGGATCGGGATCCCCTCTGCGAAGAAGATCTTCGCCGAGGCCCGGGTGGACTCCAACAAGCGGGTCAAGAGCTGGACCGATGAGGAAACGGCCCGCATCCGCGAGATCATCGAGCGGGAGTACAAGGTGGAGGGGGACCTCCGCCGCGAGGTGGCCATGAACGTGAAGCGGCTGATGGACATCGGCTGCTACCGCGGGATTCGCCACCGCAAGGGCTTGCCCGTGCGAGGCCAGCGCACCCACACCAACGCCCGTACCCGCAAGGGCCGGAGCAAAGGCGTCATGGTCAAGAAGAAGCCTGTCGCCGCCGCTCCCGCCGCTGCGCCGAAGAAATAGGGAGCCGCTGATATGGCTGACGTCCCAGAGGAGAAACCGGCGGCGCCCCGCAAGGGCAGCCGTAAGCGAGAGCGGAAGGAGGTCCGCGTGGGGATCGCTCACGTCCAGGCCACCTTCAACAACACGATCGTGACGCTCACCGACAAGACGGGCAACGTCGTCTCCTGGGCCAGTGCCGGGAGCGTGGGCTTCAAGGGTTCCCGCAAGAGCACGCCGTTCGCCGCGCAGACGGCTGCCGAGAACGCGGCCCGGAAGGCCATGGACATGGGGCTCAAGCAGGTGGAGGTGTTCGTCAAGGGCCCTGGTGCGGGCCGCGAGGCGGCCATCCGGTCCCTCCAGGCGGTGGGCCTCGAGGTGACCGCGATCCGGGATGTGACGCCGATTCCGCACAACGGCTGCCGTCCGCCGAAGCGGCGGCGGGTGTAGGGAGGACCAGGGGTGGCCAGATATCGAGCGGCGGTCTGCCGGCAGTGCCGGCGCGAGGGGATCAAGCTGTTCCTGAAGGGGGCGCGCTGCTTCACCGAGAAGTGCGCCATCGGCGGAACTATCCCCCGGGCCAGCACGGGCTCAGCCGGACCAAGGTCACGCCCTACGGGGTGCAGCTCCGGGAGAAGCAGAAGGCCAAGAACATCTACGGTGTTCTCGAGAGCCAGTTCCGCCGGTACTTCGAACGGGCGGAGCGCGAGAGGGGGATCACCGGCGAGAACCTGCTCAAGCTGCTCGAGCGGCGGCTGGACAACGTGGTGTTCCGCCTGGGGATGGCGGCCTCTCGCCGGGAGTCAAGACAGATGGTCGCCCACGGGCACTTCCAGATCAACGGACGGAAGGTATCCGTCCCCTCGTACATCGTGAAGGTGGGTGAGGTCGTTCAGCTCCGGCCGAGATCCAAGATGGCGGAGCGCGCTGCGGACAATCTCGCCGCCGGCCGCGCGGCGGTGCCGCCGTGGCTCGAGGTGGACGTCAACGACAAGAAGGGGACCGTGCGAGGCCTCCCGATGCGGGAGGACATCCAGATCCCCGTGCAGGAGCAGCTGATCGTCGAGCTGTTCTCAAAGTAGGAGATCATGGCAAGGATTCCGTTTCAAAGGCCCAAGCACATCGAGTGGGAGATCAACACCGACCGGTACGGCCGGCTCGTGGCTGAGCCGTTCGAGAAGGGGTACGCGCTCACCGTGGGCAACTCGCTGCGGCGGACCCTCCTGTCGATCATCCCCGGAGCGGCCGTCGCGTGGGTGCGGATCGAGGGTACCCGGGACCAGGAGGCTCACATCCCGGGGGTGCAGGAGGACACGCTGGACGTGCTGCTGAACCTCCGGAAGCTCGCCGTCAACGTGCCGTCGGGCGAGCCGATGACGACGCGGCTGGAGGCCAAGGGGCCGAAGGAGGTCACCGGCGCTGATGTGTCGGAGGCCACCGGGATCGAGGTGCTGAACCCGGAGCTGCACATCGCGACGCTTGACCAGGGCGGGTCGCTCGCCATCGAGCTCGGCATCGGCATCGGTCGCGGCTACGTCGCGGCCGACAAGCACAGCCCCGGAACCATCCCTGCGGGCGCGATTCCCATGGATGCTGCCTTCTCACCCATCCAGAAGGTGTCGTACGGCGTGGAGAATGCCCGCCTCGGCAAGATCACGGACTACGAGCGGCTCATCGTCGAAATCTGGACCAACGGGGCCGTCTCCCCCGACGAGGCGCTGACGCGGGCGGCGGCCCACATGCGCGACCAGTTCGCACTGCTGGCACCGGAGGGGCGTCCCGAGGAGGACGAGGAGATCGAGGCATCGGGTCAGGGTTTCCTCCAGGAGAGCCTGAGCAAGACCCTCGAGGAGCTCCCGCTCCCGGCGCGGGCGATCAACGCCCTGCGAAACGCGGAGATCGTGACGGTCGCCGACCTCGTGCAGAAGATCGATGAGGACCTCGAGCAGGTCAAGAACCTGGGCACCAAGTCCATCGATGAGATCAAGACCGCGCTGGCGGGGCTGGGCCTCTCGCTCGGAATGCGCATCGACCCGAACGTGCTGGGCGCGCTCGGGCGGGGAGGGGCCACATGAGGCACGGCAAGGCCGGGTTCAAGCTCGGGCGCGTCACGGCCCACCGGTGGGCGCTCTTCCGCAACCTGCTGGTCGCCCTGTTCCGGCACGAGCGCATCACCACGACCGAGGCCAAGGCCAAGGCGGTTCGCGGACTCGCCGACCGGATGGTCACACTCGCCAAGCGGGAGTCGCTCCACGCGCGGCGCCAGGTGCTGGCCATGGTGCCTGACCCGCTCGTCGTCAAGAAGCTCTTCGACACCATCGCAGCCCGCTTCGGGGACCGGCATGGTGGCTACACGCGCATCGTCAAGGCGGGGACGCGCCCCGGTGACCGGGCGCAGATGGTGCTCCTCGAGCTGGTGGACCGGCCCGAGACGCCGAAGGACAAGGGCAGGAAGGGTGCCAAGGCCGAGAAGGCTCCCAAGGGCGAGGCGGGGGCCGCAGCGCGGAAGGGCAGGAAGAAAAAGGCCGCCGCAGCGGCAGGCTAGGCCAGCGGCGCGATCGAAACGGGGGGTGGCCGAGGCCGCCCCCTTTTTTTGTCCACGCCCGCTGAGAGGGAACGGCCGTGGCGAGAGCGTCGACCGGGTCAGGCGCAGCCGGTCCGCGGTGCTCCCGGGGCCCGCCTCGGCACCAGCGTGCAGGCGAACGTCGCCGGCTGCCTGCGGTATTCCTCGAGGAGTTTCCCGAGGCGGGCCAGGGTCCGGTCGCGTTTCGCCAGGCCGATCCCGTAAATCGCCAGGTCGTTGACGAGGCGGGTGTAGAACATGTGCGGAGCGTCGCCCCCCGTGCCCATGCACGGACTGGGCTTCTGGGCCACGCGCAGGAGGGGGCCGAAGGTCGCCACGTACTCCTGGAGGACGGCCTCGTCCCTCAGATCGGCGGGGACCTCGGGGAAACGAGCCAGGAACTCGTCCACGGTGATGGGACTCCGGCCAGCCCGGACCTTGTGATCGAGATCGGATGAGAGTCTGATCTGTCCCATCGCCCCGCAGTATAGCACCGGCGGCCGGGGCGCGCGGCCTGGCGTCTCAAAGCTGGAGCACTGCGATGCCACCCAAGGTCACGAGCGTGCCGAGGATGGCGCGGCGCGGGGCCGGCTCGCCGAGGAACACGACGCCCAGCGGCAGGGCGAACAAGGGGGCGGTCGAGGAGAGCACGGTGGCCACCGTGACGCCGCCGTGCTTGAGGCCTGCCACGAACATTGTCACGGCCCAGGTCAAGCCCGAGCCGAGCGCGTACACCGCTCCCAGGGTCGTGTCGGACATGAGGGGCACGGACGTGGCGTGGGCGAGGGGGGAACGCGGCGAGGAAGCGGCACGGGGCCGCTCCCTCGCCGGGCGCTCCTACTTCAGGTGGGCCTGGAAATGGGCGAGGGTGCGCTTCCAGGCATCCTCGGCCGCGGCCTTGTTGTAGACGTCGACCCGCTCGTCGTTGAAGAAGGCGTGATCCACGCCGGGGTAGATGTGGATCTCGGACTGCTTGCCCGCCGCCTTGATCTCCACGTCCAGATGGCGCGCCGCAGAGGGATTGACGAACTGGTCCTTCTCGGCGAAAAGCCCGAGCATGGGGCCCGCCAGCCGGCTGTAGTCGGGCTTGACGTTCGGATGGATGCCGTAGAAGTTCACCACCGCCCCGATGCTCGGATTGGTGCAGCCCGCGAAGAGGGCGAGCTGGCCGCCCATGCAGAAGCCCACCGCGCCGAGCCTGGTGGTGCCCGAGAACCCGGCGAGATACTTTGCCGCTCCCGAGAGGTCCTTCTCCGCCTGGGCGATGTTGAGCGCCATGAAGAGCTTGCCCGCCGCATCCGGCTCGGAGGCCGTCTTCCCGTGGTAGAGGTCCGGGGCCAGCGCGGAGAAGCCCGCGACCGCGAACCGGTCACAGACGCTCTTGATGTGCCCGACCAGCCCCCACCACTCCTGGATCACCAGCACGCCCGGCCCGTTGCCCGCTGCCGGGGTCGCCAGGTAGCCCTGAGTCGCCTTCCCGTTGCTCGGGAACTCCACCATGCGTCCTGCCATCGGCGTTGCCTCCTTTATGTTGGTTGAATGTGGATGACTTCGGTTTGGCGGTTGGGCCTCTTCGCCCCCTTGGGGCTCATCGGGGCGTCCGCATCACCGGGGCCTCTTCGCCCCTTTGGGGCTCATCGGGGCGTCCGCATCACCGGGGCCTCTATGTTACCGTGAAGCCCGCGTGGGGGGGGCTGCTCATGGCGCTCCGGGCGCGGGCGGCGTGATGCGGACGGTCAGCACCCGGCGCTCGTCGACCTCGAGCACGGTGAAGCTGTGGCGGCCCACCTGCAATTCCTCGCCGATGGCCGGGATACGGTGCACCGTCGCGAGGACGAGCCCCGCGACGGTCTCGAAGTCGCCCTTGGGCAGCTCCCAGTCGAGGGAGTCGTTCAGCTCGTCGATCCCGACGCGCCCGGCGACGCGGTAGCTGCCGTCCGGGAGACGCTCCACCATGGCCGGAGCGCGGTCGTGCTCGTCCTGGATCTCGCCCACGATCTCCTCGACGATGTCCTCCACGGTGACGATTCCGACCGCGCCCCCGTAC
This sequence comes from Candidatus Rokuibacteriota bacterium, assembly GCA_016184305.1. Classification (GTDB taxonomy): domain Bacteria; phylum Methylomirabilota; class Methylomirabilia; order Rokubacteriales; family CSP1-6; genus UBA12499. The sequence continues at coordinate 17,431 of JACPCX010000145.1, forward strand.
TCGTCCACCACGACCGCGAGCTGCACCCGTCCCTTTTGCATCTCACGCAGGAGATCGTCGATGCGCTTCGTCTCCGGCGCGTAGGTGGCCGGGCGCATCAGCGAGCGGAGGTCCGGGGCCACGGCTCCGCGACTGAGGAGATCCATGGCCGTCACCACGCCGACCAGGTTGAAGACGCGGTCCGTGAAGACGGGGACGCGCGAGAAGCCACGCTCGCTCATGAGCCGCACGGCCTCGTCGGGCGTGGCTGTCTCCGGCAGCGCCGCCACGTCCACCAGCGGGACCATGACCTCGCGCACGGCCGTCTCCCCCAGGTCGAAGATCTTGTCGATCATCTCGGCCTCGGAGGTGCTCACGGCGGCCTCTTCCGGCTCCATCTGGAGCAGGAGCTTGAGCTCCTCGCGCGAGACGAAATGCCTGGCGGCGGTGGGTTGGCGTCCGAGGAGCGCCAGGGCGACGCCCACGACGGCGTTGGACCCCCACGTGAGCGGCTTGAGCAGATAGCTCGCCAGCTCGATCGGCCGGAAGAGGTGCCGGATCAGGGCCGTCGCCCACTCCTGCGCCACCGCCTTGGGGATCACCTCGCCGAACACCAGCATCAGGGGCGTGAGCGCGAGCGTGACGATGAGGGCTGCCACCCCGCCAACGAGCGGGAGCAGGGCCCACGTGGCCACCGACGAAGCCGTGATCTCGGCGATCGTCACGCCCATCATGGCGGTGGACAGGACGCGCTCGGGCCGCCGGAAGGACTCGAGGTAGCGTGCTGCGGTCCGGTCACCCCCCTCGGCCAGGTGGCGCAGGCGCACCCGGTTGGCGGCAATGAAGGCCATCTCCGCCGCCGAGAAGAGCGCCGTGACGACCAGGGCCAGCACGATGACCCAGAAGTAGATGTTCACCCGGCCTCCGGGCGGTCTGGTGTGCCCCTGAGCCGCACCAGCACCTCCACGACGCGCGTCCGCTCGACCTTCTCGACGGTGACCGCCACGGCGGGCGTCTCGGTCTTCTCCCCCTTGTGAGGGATGCGCCCGAAGAGATCGAGGACCCAGCCCCCCACCGTGTCGTACGCCTCGTTGGAGACGCTGAGCCCCGTGGCGGCGTTCAGCTCGTCGATGGGCAGCTTGCCCGAGACGCGGAAGGTGCCAGGGGCCACAGGATGGATCAGGCGCTCCTCCTCGTCGAACTCATCTCGGATCTCGCCCACCAGCTCTTCCAGGAGGTCCTCGAGGGCCACAAGGCCCGCGGTGCCGCCGTACTCGTCGACGACAATGGCCAGGTGAAGCCTCTTTGCCTGGAACTCGCGAAGCAGCGCGTCCGCCCGCTTGGACTCTGGGACGAAGTAGGGCGGGTGCAGGCGGGCACGCAGGTCGAAGTCGGCCGGGAGCCCCTGGAGGTGGGGCAGGAGATCCTTGGTGTAGAGCACTCCGACGATCTGGTCAATCGTTCCCTCGAAGACGGGGACGCGCGAGAGGAGGTTCTCCCGGAGGAGATCCAGGACTCGTTCGCGCGGCGTGGCCACGTCCAGGCAGAACATGTCCGGGCGCGGCACCATCACCTCGCGCACGAGTGTGTCCTCGAGCTCGAAGACCCGGTGGATCATCTCCCGCTCGGTGCGCTCCACGACACCCTCGCGGGTGCCCACGTCCACCATGGTCCGCAGCTCCTCCTCAGAGATCTCGGGCCCGCCGCGCGCGCGCTCCGACCCGATCACCCGTAGCGTGAGCACCGTGAAGCTACCGAGGATCACGCGCACCGGCGCCAGCAGCACGGAGAGCCAGGCCACCGGCCGGCTCACCCACGCCGAGAACCGCTCGGGGTGCTCCACGGCAAGCGTCATGGGCAGGACCTCGCCGAAGACGCTCAGCAGGAAGATCATGCCGACGATGGCGACGGCGAGCCCGGCCGGGCCGAAGAGCCTCTCGGCCACCGTTGCGGCCAGCGCCGAGGCGCCGATGTTGATGACGGTGATGCCCACCAGGAGCGTCACCAGGAGATCGTGGGGCCGCTGGAGCAGGGGCGCGAGCGATGCGGCCTCCGAGCCTTGCTGCTCGGCCAGCCGCCGCAGCCGGGCGCGTCCGAGGGAGAAGAACGCCGCCTCGGCGCCGGTCAGGAGCGCCGAGAGCAGCACCAGCCCGACGAGCCCCACCAGCCCGAGGGCGGTGAGGTTATCCACTGAAGTGCTCGTAGCCGGGCCGGATCTCCACGGGCCGGCCATCGGGCTCCACCCAGATGATCCCCGTCGCGGATCCGTCGATCTCGCCGATGACGGTGAGGGCCGTGCCCGTGGCCGCTCGCAACCCCGCCGCCAGTGCACCGGCAGACGCGGGATCGCAGGTCAGGAGGAGCTCGTAGTCCTCGCCACCCGCGGCCGCCCACTCGATGGGATCCCGCCCGAGGGTGCGCGCCGCCTCCCGCGCCGCCTCAGCCACCGGGAGGCGGTCGATGCGGACGCGCGCCCCCACGCCGCTCTCGCGGCAGATGTGGCCCAGGTCGGTGGCGATGCCGTCGGAGCAGTCCATCATGGCGTGGACGCCCGCGGCCTCGCCGAGCCAGCGGCCCTCGGCCACCCGCGCCGTGGGGCGGAGGTGGGCGCGTCGGAGCTCCTCCACCGCCTCGACATCGATCCCGGCGGCGCGTACCCGCTCCATGCCCGACTCGAGCACGGCGAGTCCGGCGGCCGACCGTCCCACCGTGCCCGTGATGGCCACCACATCGCCTGGCCTGGCCGCGGAGCGCAGCCGCGGCGTGCCCGTGTGCTCGCCGAGCAGCGTGACGCTGACGAACCAGCCTCGGGGTGACTCGGAGGTGTCACCGCCGACGATGGCGACGTTGTGGGATGCCGCCGCCTCGCGCATGCCCTCGTAGAAGGCCTCCACCTCGTCGACCTCGGTGGAGGCCGGGATGGCGAGCCCCACCAGCGCCCAGCGCGGCCTGCCGCCCATGGCGGCGATGTCCGAGAGGTTCACGGCCACGGCCTTCCAGCCGATGTCGCGTGGGGAGGCAAAGGCGCGGCGGAAGTGCACGTCCTCCACCACGAGGTCCGTCGTCGCGAGGAGCGCCGCGCCCGGGCCGAGGGCGAGCACCGCCGCGTCGTCTCCGATGCCGATGATGACGCCCGGCTCCTCCGCTCCCCCGACGGCCTCGCGGATCCGCCGGATCAATCCGAGCTCGCCTACCCGGCGGACATTCACTGGATCACCCGGTCGGACGTCCGGAGACTTGGAGGGTCGGTGTCGTCCATCACGTGCCCCGGGCGGGTGCCATCTCGAGGAAGTTCCTGAGCAACGCCTTGCCCTGGATGGTCAGGATGGACTCCGGGTGGAACTGGACGCCCTCCACCGGGTAGCGCCGGTGGCGCAGCCCCATGATCTCACCATCCTCGGCGCGCGCGGACACCTCGAGGTCGGCGGGGAAGCGGTCGGCCAGCACCACGAGGGAGTGGTAGCGCGTCGCCTCGAAGTCCTGGGGCAGCCCCAGGAAGGTGCCGCGGCCGTCGTGGTGGATGCGGGAGGTCTTGCCGTGCATCTGCGCGCGGGCCCGCGTCACGGTGCCGCCGAAGGCCTGGCCGATGGCCTGATGGCCGAGACAGACGCCCAGGATCGGCGTGCTCGCGTGGAGCCTGCGGATGAGCGCGAGCGAGATCCCCGCGTGGTCGGGGTTGCCCGGCCCCGGGGAGATGACGATGCGCTCGGGCCCGAGCCGCTCCACGTCCTCAACGGTGAGCGCGTCGTTCCGCGCCACGTGGACGTCGGCTCCGAGTTCGCCGAGGTACTGGACGAGGTTGTAGGTGAAGGAGTCGTAGTTGTCGACGACGAGGATCACCCGGCCGCCTCCCGCCCGGCAATCCGGAGAGCCAGGATCATGCCGCGCGACTTGGAGCCCGTCTCGAGCCACTCCATCTTGGGGTCGGAGTCGGCCACGATGCCCGCGCCGACCTGGATGGAGGCCCGTCCTCCGTGGCAGACCACCGTGCGAATCGTGATGCACGAGTCGAGGTTGCCCGAGTAGGAGATGTACCCCACGGCGCCGCCGTAGGGGCCGCGGCGCGTGGGCTCCAGCTCCTCGATGATCTCCATGGCCCGGATCTTGGGCGCGCCCGTCAGGGTGCCGGCGGGGAAGCAGGCGGCCAGCACGTCGAAGGCGTCCTTGCCTGCAGCCAGCTGTCCCCGCACGTGGCTCACCAGGTGCATCACGTGCGAGTAGCGCTCCACGACCATGAACTCGGTGACCTCCACCGAGCCGATCCGGGACACGCGGCCCACGTCGTTGCGGCCGAGATCCACCAGCATGACGTGCTCGGCCCGCTCCTTGGGATCGGCCGTCATCTCCGCCGCGAGCCGCGCGTCCTCCTCGTCGGTGGCGCCGCGTGGATGGGTGCCGGCGATGGGACGCTCCTCCACGCGCCCGTCCTCCAGGCGCACCAGCACCTCCGGGGAGGAGCCCACGATGCTCGTCCGGCCGAGGCGCAGGAAGAAGAGGTACGGAGACGGGTTGACGCTTCGGAGCGCGCGATACACCGTGAACGGGTCGGCGTTGAGCTCGGTGTCGAGCCGGCGCGACACGACGATCTGGTAGGCGTCCCCGGAGGCGATGTACTCCTTTGCCCGTCGCACGCGCTCCATGTACGAGGCCTCGTCCATGGTGGACGTGAAGCCGTCCTCGCCGCGGGCGACGAGCGGCGCCGGATCGGGGAAGGTGAGCGGCGCCGGCGGCCGCGCTGGCCGGCCGAGCTTGGCCAGGAGCATCCCGATCTTCACCGCGGCCTGGTCGTACGCGCGGTCGAGGGAGGCCGGATCGGTCTTGCCCACGTGAGCGCTGGCGATCACGAGCAGCCGGTGGCGCAGATTGTCGAAGGCCAGCAGGCTGTCCGTGAGCATGAACACCGCATCCGGCAGCCGGAGGTCGTCCTTGGCCAGGCGGGGCAGCCGCTCCACGTGGCGGACCATGTCGTAGGAGAAGAAGCCCACCGCGCCACCCTGGAAGCGGGGGAGCCCGGGCACCGCCACGGGGGTGAAGCGCGACAGCACGCTGCGGAGGCCCTCGAACGGGTTCGCCGCCGGCAGCTGCTCGCTGCGGCCGTCCGCATGCCGGAGCGTCACGCGGGTCCCCCTGGCGGTGAACACCATCAGAGGGTCGCTCCCGAGGAAGGAGTAGCGGGCCCACTTCTCGCCGCCCTCCACGGACTCCAGCAGGAAGGCGTAGGGCCCCGGACGCAGTCTGAGGAACGCGGAGAGCGGGGTGTCGAGATCCGCGGCCAGCTCGGCGTAGACCGGGATCATATTGCCCCGTGCGGCGAGCGCACGGAAGCCCTCGCGCGACGGCGAGAGCGCTGGGATGCCGGGCGCGACGGATCGCATGGCCAGCGGCGTCAGGCCAGCGCGTCCAGCTTCTTCTTGAGATGAGCCTTCGGCACGGCGCCCACGATCTGGTCCACCACGGCGCCGCCCTTCATGAAGAGGACGGTCGGGATGGAGCGGATGCCGTACCGGGCGGCCAGGGCCGGGTTCTCGTCCACGTTGACCTTGGCGAGAGTGACCTTGCCGCTGGACTCGCTGGCCAGCTGGTCGAGGGTCGGGGCCAGCGCGCGGCACGGAGCGCACCACTCCGCCCAGAAGTCCACCATCAGGACCTCCTGGTGCTGGCTCACTTCCGCGTCGAAGGTCGCCTCGCTCAGCTGAAGCGTGCTGTCTGCCATGGGACGTCTCTCCTTGGATGATGATGTTGCACGGCCTTGGCCAGCGGCCAGCCGACGAGGAACACGAGCAGGGCCGCGAGGAGGCTCGGGAGGAACGCGGCGACCCTGGCGACGAAGACAACTCCGGGCTCGAGGACGGCAGGCGAGCGTTCCATAAAATCGCAGACCTACTCTAATACACAGCGTCGAGCCCCGCAAGCACGCCTGCCTCGCGGGGAGGCGTCAGTGGCCGAGAAAAATCCGCTTCACGTCCGCCGAGCCGAGCAGTGCACTCGAGGGTCCCTCGAGGATGGTCCGCCCCGATTCGAGCACGTAGCCCCGGTGCGCCAGACGAAGTGCCAGCTCCACGTTCTGCTCGATGAAGACCACCGCGATGCCGCGCTCGCGGTTGATGGTGCCGATGACTTCCGCGATCTGCTCCACCACGAGCGGCGCCAGGCCGAGGAACGGCTCGTCGATCATGAGCAGCGAGGGGCGCGCCATGAGGCCTCGCGCGATGGCCACCATCTGCTGTTCGCCCCCGGAGAGCGTGTGGGCCAGCTGCCCGGCCCGCGCCCGGAGAAACGGGAAGAGCGCCTCGACGTCGGCCAGGCCGTGCTCGCGGTGGGCGCGGGCAGAGCGATTGTAGGCGCCCAGGATGAGGTTCTCCCTGACCGTGAGGTAGGGGAAGAGCCGGCGTCGCTCCAGGACATGCGCGAGCCCGAGCCCGACGATGCGGTGCGGCGGCATTCCGCCGATGGGCTGCTGCTTGAAGGTGATCTCCCCGTTCCGGGCCCGCACCAGCCCGGACAGCGTGTTCATGAGCGTGGACTTGCCCGCGCCGTTGGGGCCGAGGATGGCCACCACCTCGCCGGCGTCCGCGCGGAAGTGCGCGTTCCAGAGGATCTGGTAGTCCCCGTACAGCACGTCGAGACCGCGAGCCTCAAGCATGCCAGGGCTCACGCGCGGTGGTAGGCCTGCCCGAGGTACGCCTCGATGACCCGCGGGTCGCGCGCCACCACCTGCGGAGGTCCCGTCGCGATGACCTCCCCCAGATGCAGTGCCACGATGCGCTGGGAGATGTCCATGATGACGCGCATGTTGTGCTCGATCACCACGAGCGCCATGCCCTCGGCGTGCAGCCGGCGGACCAGATCCACGAGGCCGGGGATGCTTCCCTGGTCCACGCCGCCCGTGACCTCGTCCAGGAGGAGGAGGCGCGGCCGCGTGGCGAGTGCCCGCGCCAGCTCCAGACGCTTGCGCTGGCCCGTGGAGAGGACGCGGGCATGGGCGTCTTCCTTGCCTGCGAGCCCCACCGATCCCAGCCCGCTGATGGCCCGCTCGCGCGCCTCGGCCGGATCGGCCGTCCGCTGGAAGGCGCCCACCATCACGTTCTCGAGCGCCGTCATATGGGCGAAGGGACGCAGCTTCTGGAAGGTGCGGGCAACGCCCTGGCGGCTCACCTGGTCGGGACGCATCCCCGTGACCGGCCGGCCGTCGAGCAGCACGGACCCGGCGTCGGGAGCCAGGAAACCGGTGATGAGGTCGAAGAGCGTGGACTTGCCGGCGCCATTCGGCCCGATGATGCCCACCAGCTCCCCGGGCCCGACGTCGAAGGAGACGTCCTTGTTGGCGGTGAGTCCGCCGAAGCGCTTCGTCACGCCGCGCACCTCGAGCAGGCTCATCTATCCCGTGCGCCGGCGGCCGCGCTGGGCCAGCGCCATGATGCCGCCCGGCTGGATCACGGAGACCAGCACGATGAGCGCGCCGAAGACGAGGAGGTCGATGGCCTTGCCTGTGCCGCCGAGGTAAATCCGCGTCCCCTCGCTGAGCGGCACCAGGATGGCGGCGCCGATCACCGGCCCCCACAGCGTGCCCACGCCGCCCAGCACCGCGACGAGGCAGATCAGGATCGAGAGCGAGAGCGGCAGCACCGACTCGGGATCGATGAAGAGGATGTACTGGGCGTAGAAGCTCCCCCCCAGCGCGGTGAGCCCCGCCGAGAGCGCCATGGCGCGCTGCTTGTAGCGGGCGACGGGGATGCCGAGGCTTGCCGCGGCGTCCTGGTCCTCGCGGATGGCGCGGAAGTAGTAGCCGCTCCGCGAGCGCGTGATCCGCTGGGTGATCCAGAGCGCCAGCAGGAGAAAGCCCAGCGCGATGTAGTAGTAGGTCTGCTTGCTCTCGTGGAACTGGAAGTTGAGAAAGGAGTCGGGGCGCTTGATGGGCACGAAGAGGCCGCGGGCCCCGCCCACCCAGTCCCAGTTGATCATGAGCGTCTGGACGATCTCGCCCACGGCGATGGTGGCGATGGCGAAGTAGTGACCGCGGAGCCGGAACACCGGGTAGCCGATCAGCTGTGAGAGCGCGACCGCCACGAGCGCCCCCGCGAGCATCCCGATCCACGGGGTGAGCCCGAACTCCTTGACCAGCACGCTGGAGGTGTAGGCGCCCGTGCCGAAGAACACCGCGTGGCCCAGGGAGATCTGGCCGCAGTAGCCCGCCAGCAGGTTCCAGGCCTGGGCCAGCATGGCGTAGAGGAAGATCATGATCATCACGTGGCGCGGGAAGGGGAGCGTGAAGACCAGCGGGAAGGCGAGCAGCGCGCCGAGCGCCAGGAGCCCGGCTGCGAGCTTGAGCGGGCTCCGCATCAGAAGCGGCCGAAGAGGCCCTGGGGCCGCATGAGCACGACCACCAGGTAGATGACGAAGACCGCCACGTACTTGAGCGCGGGGGCGATCAGGAGCCCCCCCAACACCTCCACGAGCCCCACGATCACCCCCGCCGCGAGGGTGCCCGGCACGTTGCCGAAGCCGCCCAGCGCCACCGCCACGTAGGCCAGCAGCGAGAAGGTCGCGCCCACGTCGGGGAAGACGTAGAAGAAGATTGTGAGGAGGGCGCCCGCCACCCCGACGCAGGCCGCGCCGATCCCCCAGCCCAGCGCGAACATCCGCTCCGTGTGGATGCCCATCAGCGAGGCCGCCTGCTTGTCCTGGGCGGTGGCCTGCAGCGCGAGCCCCGTCTCCGTTTTCCGGATGAACCAGTAGAGGAAGCCGAAGGCCACGAGGGCCCCCAGGCTCGCCACGAGCTGCGGCATGCCGATGAACAGTCCCCCGAGCGAGATGCGCCCCTGCACCAGCGGGTTCTTCACGAGCTGGAAATCCGCCCCCCAGAGCGCCTGGGCGGCCGAGCGCAGGAAAACCGCCAGGCCGAAGGTGGCGAAGATCTGGGCCAGCATGGGCGCGCCGAGGATCCAGCGGATGATGCCGTGATAGGTGGCGACGCCGGCGAGGAAGAGGAGCCCCACCGTGAGGGGCAGGGAGATCAGCGGGTCGAGCCGCCACAGTGACCAGGCCCAGAAGGTGGAGAACATGGCGAGCATGAGGAACTCGCCGTGGGCGAAGTTCACGATCTCCATGAGGCCGAAGATGAGGGAGAGCCCGGCGGCAATGAGGGCGTAGATGCACCCCATGAGCAGCCCGCCGATGATTCCCTGGAGGAGCACCTCGACGGTCATCGGCGGCTACTGTACCATGCTCCCCCGTGCCACTCGCCGCGCCTCTCCTCCCCGGGACGCTGATCCGGGACGCTGATGCAGCGCGACCAGCGCTTCCACCCCTGGGACGAGGTGGACCCGGAGTACGGCCGTCTGCTCAGGCCTGCCGTGCAGGCGGGAGGGGAGGCGCTGCCCTATGCGGCCCGGGTCGAGCGCCGTGGCCTCCGCCCCGCGAGGCGCCTGCCGCTGCGGCTATAGGTGGAGCGAGAGCACCGGGGGCGCCTTCAACACCCGTGGGGTATCGAGGCATCGAGGTCGAGGAGGCGTGCCCCCGGCGCCCTCCGGAGTTACTTGCGATCCTTCCAGGTCGCCAGCGGATACGTCACGTCGGCCGCCGCCAGCTCGAAGGGGTAGATTGTCGCGTAGGCGCCCTTCTGCACCTGCTGGAGGATGGCGCGCACGCCCGTGTTCTGCCCCTTCTCGTCGAACTTGACGCCGCTCCACGGCATGATGAGCTGATCGGGCGGGATGTTCGTCGCCACCAGCGCCTTGCGGACCTCCTCGGGATTCACGCTCTTCGCGCGGTTGATGGCGTCGGCGAGCGTGATGAAGCCCGTGAAGGCGCGGGCCGGCACGTCCGAGATGTCGCGGCCGCCCGGGTTGTCCTTCAGCTTCTTGAAGGCCTCGTTGACCTGGCGGATCATGGGTTTCTTGGAAGCCATGTCCAGCGCGAACGGGGCCCGGGTGATGTGCCCCTCGACGTCCTTGCCCATCTCGGTGACGAAGGTGGGGTCGGTCCAGCCCGCGTTCTGGGCGAGGAGGAGCTTCGGGTTGTAGTCGAGGTTCTTCGCCGTCTTGACGAAGAGGATCGCGTCCGAGGTGTACGAGGTCGGGAGGAACACGTCCGGGTTGGCCGCCTTGAGCTTGCCCACCTCGGCGTCGAGGTTGGTGGTCTTGGCGCGGTAGGCCATCTTCACCGCCACCTCGTAGCCGTACTTCTTCGCCAGCTCCTCCTGCACCTTGGCCGAGTCCACGCCGAACAGCGTGTCCTCGTGCATGATGCCGAGGGTCTTGATCTTCAGCCCGCGGCGCTTCTCGAGGTCCTTCATGAAGTCGAACATGGCCACGCTGAAGTGCCCGTCATGGGGCGAGGTGCGGAAGAACCACTTGAAGCCGCGCTCGGTGAGGCCGGGCGAGGAGGACTCGGCGTTCATGTAGGGCACGCCGTAGCGCTCGGCCACCTGGCTGGCCGTGGCGGTGACGCTGGAGAAGTAGGCGCCGAAGAGCGCATGCACCTTCTCCTGCGTGATGAGGCGCTCGGCCTCGGCCTGGCCCACGTCGGGCTTGCCCTGGTGGTCCACGATGACGAGCCGGATCTTGGCGCCGCCGAGCCCCGGCAGCCCG
>JACPCX010000072.1:0-3666 GCA_016184305.1 Candidatus Rokuibacteriota bacterium
CTGGCCCAAAGCCACGTGACACAGCGCCGGCGTGGGCAAATCCTCCGGCACATCGAGCGACTCGGGTGGCACTCGACCTGATCGACCGGACGGGACATGGAGCGAGGGAGACGCGGAGTGGCTCGATCCCGGCGGGGCTGTCTCTGCTGCGGAGGGGTAGGCACAGGTGGCGCGCCATGAGTACGCGGGACAGCAGGGCAGGAAGCTCGAGCCTCCCCTCTCGTAACATCCTGAATGGGTGAAATGGCTGGTTGGAGGGCGCGCGGCTCACTCAGCAGAGTAAGAGGAGGGGGAAATGGGTCCATATCGGAAATCCCGGTTGAGCATGCTTCGCTCTTGCTGTTCTTCCTCCGCATTCGGGATATTGATAGGTCTGCTTGTCCAAACGAGCTCCGCGAGCACACTGACCACCGCTCAGTTTGTCACGGAGTTCCTCCAGGAGTCGCAAGGCGAAGACGCCGCTCTCGTGTTCTTGCAGTTCGGTGCCGACAGCAGCTCTCCGCTAGGATTCACGAGTCACGTCGACGTCTCTGCTCTCTCGTTCTCCTACGCGCTCGTACCAGGGTCCACCTATGCAGGGCAGAGCATTACGCTCAGCGGTACAGGTATCTACGATTCCACGCTGAAGACCTGGGCATTAGCCTCGTCCGGCATGCTCGGCACGGTACCGTGGACAACGACCGGAACAGATGTAATCACGAGCCTGGATTTGGCCTTCAGCTCGGACAGAGACTTGAAGGATAAGGACGGAAACAAGATTGGTGATGTGCACGACGATTGTGTCGTTGACGAAAAGACACTACTCAGTGACTGCACCTTCCAATTCACGGACAAGGACGGAAAGAAAGTCGGAAAACCGTTTCCCGTAAAGGATAAGTTGGTGGAGGTGCCTGGCACCTGGTCCTGGAATGCTGACGGAAGTGCGGCCGGATTCGTGATCAGTAGCATAGGCAATAGCCCATTTACTGGAGGTTCGGGCAGCTTCACTACAGTTATTTCGGCAGTCCCTGGGCCAGCGAGCATCTTTCTCGTCGGTGCAGGCCTATTTGTGATCGGCACAGGGTTTCTACGCCGGCGACGCCAGCGCCGCGCTCTGCACAGAACTTGATGAAGTAGGCGTAGTACTTTGGCCGAATCTTCAAGCGTGTAGAACCGTCCTTCGTGGGTTCTCCGATGTTTTCGAGGAAGTGCCCGTGGACTTGACGCAGCCTGCGCTTAGGGCTCCTATTCGTAATTCCGGTGACGTATTTTCTCATGCGCGGCCCGCCGCGGCCGGGGCGCGAGCGTCGCGGGGAGGGGGGCGAGGTCCCGGCGAGTGAAGGGCCACTGGAAGGGCTTGGCGACGCGGGGCTGAGGATTGAACGACACGCGAACCGGGCCAGAAGTCACGTCACCCATTGGGTGGTGCCCCCCGCGCCAGCGAGGAGCCCCCGAGAGCCGCGTGTGTTGCCGGGGATGGCCTGGACTACTTCGGGGATGGGGCGGCTCTCGGCCTCTCGACGGCCTTTCTCACCCTCGTCGACTCCGGCCCGGAACACCCCGCAGGATTCTCCAGCTTCGTCGCCCTCGGAGGCGGTCTCGGGACAGTCGGTGGTTGCCCCACCTGCCCGCGGCCTGACGGCGGAGGAGCACCGGGCGTTCCCGCGCCGGCCACCTTGCTGCTCCTGGGCGCCGGGCTTCTCGGGCTGGCCTGCCGGCGGCGGCTGCGCAAGCCGTTCTAGCCGCCGGTCAGCCGGATACAGGGCATCCTCTCACGGAGGCCGGGAATGATCCCGGTGCCTGTGGTCTTTCTGTCCCTCGCCGTCACGCGTCTGCTACGCTGAAACACGTGCTCGTCCTCGCCGCGCTACTCCTTCTCGTCGCCGCCGGCCCCGCCGCTGCCGCCCAGGAAAGTCGTCCTGGGGGCGACCCGGTCCCGGACGCTTCGACGGCTCCGCCGGCGCTTGCCGCCATCCTCGAACTGCTGAAGCAGGGGGATGCCGTCGGCGCCCTCGAGGGCGCCCGCGGATTCGTCAAGAGCCAGCCCGGCTCGGCGGTGGGCCACGAGGTGCACGGGATCGCCGCCATGGCGAACCGGCTGGCGCGCGAGGCGCAGTGGGCTTTCAGCCAGGCGCTGCGGCTGGAGCCGGGGCGGCTGAGCGCGATGGTCAGGCTCGGCCAACTCGCGCTCGATGTGGGCGACCTCCAGCAGGCGGAGGGCTGGTTCCGGAAGGCGCTCGCCGCCAATCCGGACCTGGGGACGGCCCGGCGGGGTCTGGCGGTGAGCTTGGTGCGGCGGCGGCAGATCGAGGCGGCGCTCGGCGAGGTGCGGGAGGCGGTGCGGCGCTCGGGCGGGCGGGACATGGAGGCCAAGCACCTCCTCGCGCAGATCTACCACGATGCGGGCCGGTCCGCCGAGGCCGAGCCCGTCCTCGACGAGGTACTCGCGGCGGCGCCGGATTCGGTGCCCGCGCTTCTGCTCCAGGGCCTGGTCAAGCTCGATGTGGGAAAGGCCGACGAGGCCGAGGGCCTGTTCGAGAAGGTCGTGGAGCGCGATCCGAGATCTCCAGGGGCCCGCCTGGGGCTGGCCATCATCGAGCGGTTGCGGGGGCAGCTGGCCAGGGCCGTGACCGCGATGGAGGGTATCGCCAGGGACAGCCCCGGGTGGCCGCTCGCGCACTTCGAGCTTGGCCGCACCCTGGTGGCCCAGGGCGAGCTGGGAGCGGCGCTCCGGGCCTTCGACCGCGCCGAGCGGACGAGCCCCGCGCCGGCCGTGATGCGGGTCCGCGGCGCCCAGGTGCTCTTCGCCGGGGGCGAGGCCGACCGCGCGCTTCTCCGGGCGCGGGCCTCGCTCGCCTCTCCGGGGGCGGCGCCGCTGGCCCGGGCGCTCATCACGCAGATCTACGTGGCGAAGGGGATGCCCGAGAGCGCGGAGCGCGAGCTTCTCAAGACCGTGGCCGCCGCGCCGCAGGACGTGACCGCACTGCTGCAGCTCGCCCACTTCTATCTCGACCAGCGCCGGCCGGCCGATGGGGCGCGCCGGTTCGAGGAGGCGGCGCAGGCGAGGCCCAGCGCGTCCCAGCCGCTGGCCGGCCTCGTGGAGGCCTATCTGGCGCTGGGGCAGGCCGACTTGGCGGTGGCGACGGGGGAGCGGCTCCTGCGCCTGCAGGGCGAGACCGCGAGCGCGTACGTCGCACTGGGCGCGATCGACGAGAAGGCGGGGCGTCCGGCGGAGGCCCTTGCCGCCTACGCCCGCGCGCTCGACAAGGAGCCGTACCATCTCGCCGGCGCCCGCGCCCGCGCGAGGTTGCTGGAGCGCCAGCACCGCGTCGGCGAGGCCATACGGCTCCTCGAGGAAACGGCCGGCGCGCGCCCGCAGCAGGCCCTGCCGCTGCTCGACCTGGCGCGGATGCAGGAGCGCGCGGGGAACGCGCCGGCCGCGGTGGCCGCCTATCGCCGTGCAATCGACCGCGAGCCCGGCAGCGCGGAGCTGATGAGCAGTCTCGCCCATCTTCTGAGCGGCGATCCCGCCAGCCGCGACGAGGCCCTCGCGCTGGCCGAGCAGGCGTACGCACGGGCGCCGCGCAGTCCCGCGATGGCCGATACGCTCGGGTGGATCCTCTACCAGAAGGGGGAGATCGACAGGGCGGAGCGGCTCCTCGCGTCAGCCGCGCAGGCGGCGCCCGG
>JACPCX010000056.1:0-3658 GCA_016184305.1 Candidatus Rokuibacteriota bacterium
GAAGCGCTCCAGGAACGGCATGATCCAGCGCCGATCGATCATCAGGTCTCGCGCCACGGGCAGCCTCCGCAGCGGCCGGATCACCATGCCCTTCTTGAGCTCCGTGATACAGGCCAAGCGCGGCTTGCCGTTGACATCCACGGCGCAGAGCCCGCAGTCCCGGTTGCGGCAGCCACAGCGAAACGCGAGGTTGGACTCGAACGTCTCGTAGATGTGGAGCAAGGCGCCCATCACCGTGGCGCCATCGTCCATGGGCACCTCGTAACCCTCGAGCACCGGCTCGCGCCCGCCCTCGCGGTCAGAGCGTTCCACGCTGATGGTGATCATGTCTTGGGTCAACTCGCCCTCCCGACCGGCTCGACTGCCAGCGACAGGCCGCCATTGTGACGGCGCGCGACGATGTTGGCCTGCCATCGGGCGTCGTCTCGGTCGGGATAGTCGGCCCGGACATGGGCCCCGCGGGTCTCTTGCCGGCAGAGTGCGGATCGAGTGACGATGTCGGCCGTGAGCAGCATCAGCCGGAGCTCGAGGGCGTCCAGCACCTCGAGATTCTGTCGCCGCTCCGGGCCGATGCGCAGGCTCCGGGCCTGATCGGCCAGCTCGCAGAGCTCGGCCACCCCGGCCAGCAGCTGCGTCTCGTGGCGCACCGCGCCGACCCTGTCCCACATCAGGCGCTGGAGCTGCCGCACCAGGGCGATCGGCCGGTGCTCGCCGCGGACCCCGGGCAACCCGGTAAGTTGCGCCGCGCTGTCGGCCGCCTCGTCGCGCGGGAGGGGAGGCCGATCCGCGCCACGGGCGAACTCGGCGGCGGCAAGGCCAGCCCGCCGTCCGAAGACGAAGAGCTCGGCGAGGGCCACCGAACCCAGCCGGCATGCGCCGTGGACACCGCCGGCGGCCTCGCCGGCCGCATAGAGCCCCGGGACGCTCGTCGCGCCATGCTCGTCGATGCGCAGGCCGCCCATCTGGAAATGCACCGTCGGCGCGACGTCCCACGGCTCCTCCCAGGCGTACGCCTTCCGCCCGTAGGCGCGCCTCGCGATGTCGAGCAAGCCGACCTCTTTCATGGTCTGCCAGGCCGCCCGTCCTCGCGGCGTCTCCAGATTCTGGCGGAGGTCGAGCAGCAGCCCGCCGTGCTTCGTGCCATTGCCCTTCCGCAACTCGAGCGCCATGACGCGCGACACCTGGGCCCGGGTCATCGTCTCGAGCCCGACCAGCAGCTCACGCCCGCGCCCATCGAGGAGCCGGCCCTGGGGTCCCGCAAACGACGGCTCGCCAAGAAAGATCCCGACCATGGACGCGGGGTGCGTGCAGGAGAACGGGAGGAACTGCACCTGCTCCATGTCCACCAGCTCGGCGCCGGCCTCGTAACCCAGAGCGTAGCCGTCTCCCGTGGCGCTGCGCATGCAATCGGTGTGCGGATAGTACATCCAGCCCAGCCCGCCCGTGGCCAGGATCACGACCGGCGCCCGCACCATCACCGGTTCGCCGGCCGCCAGATCCCAACCCACGAGGCCGGCAATCCGCCCGCCCTCACGCAGCAGCGTGACGGTCACCGTCTCCTCGAGCACGTCGATGGCCGACCGCGCGGCCGCCGCTCGCAGCGCCTGGGCCAGCCCGATGCCCTGCCCCTGCGCCTTGACGGAGCGCTTGTAGCGATGGCCGCCCGCTCGCATCGCCACCGCGCGGCTGATGCCGCCCTCGGCATCCCGCGTGAACAGGGTACCCTGGCTCTCGGCAATGGCCGGGGCCAGCGCCGCCTCCTCGGCCATCACGCGCGCCAGCTTGGGATTGTTGAGGTGCTCGCCGCCCACCACCAGGTCCTCGTAGAAGACGTCAGGCGTGTCTTGCGGGACGAGCCCGCAGGAGGCGACGACGCCCACCGCGATCCGCGTATTGCCGTAGCCGATGGGCTCCTTGGAGAGCAGGAGCACCCGGGCGCCGGCCGCCGCGGCCGTGATCGCCGCGGTCACCCCGGCGCCACCCGCGCCGATGCAGACGATATCGTACTCGCGCACGTCCACGGCTCTCCCTCGCTTTCGCCAGCGAACCCGGCGGGGGTAGTTGTGACGCCTCGGCTGAGGCACGCGCGAGGATCATACCACCCCGCGGCCGCTCGTTGACTGCGCGCCGGCGCGGGGCGCGGGATGGCGGGGGGCAGCGGAGAGAGTGGAGTGCTGGGCGCGGCCCCGAGGCCCCGCGAGAGGAGAGCGCGGATGGGAGAGGGAGAGATGATTGTCGATTCGCCCATGGGAAGGCGTCCGGTGGACCGGGACGGCCCGCCGGTGGGGGTGGTCCGGATGGATCCCCGGAGATCCTATGCCGACGTCGGTGGCTTGCTCCAGCGCTACATCAACGAGTCCGATCGGCGGGCCTGGGAGGAGATCAAGGCGAGGATCGACTACACGTATGACAAGGTGGATCTCGCGCTGGCGCCCCTGGCGTCGGCAACCTCCCTCGGGGAGGCGCTCGCCTCTCGCGTTCAACAGGGACAGAAGCTCCTGTTCAAGCCCAACCTGGTCTGGCCGACTGTCATCGACGCGCAGACCCGAGGCCCGGACCGGGGAAGCACCACGTGCACCGAATGGGCCTTCATGGCCGCGCTGATGCGATGGTTCCACGACAAGCTCGGGATTCGCTACCACCAGATGGCCGTGGGAGAGGCCGCCACCGCCATCCCGTCGGTGGCGGCCCAGTACACCGCGCTCCGCGACGGCTCGGGCCCGATCACCCCCGAAGCGGTGATCGAGGGACGCTCCGGAGACTTCTACGGAGGGTGGGGGTTCTACTTCGCCCGACAGTACCTCGCGGAGTCAGCCGGTGGAGCGCGCGGGGACGACCCCATGGCCGGCCACGCCGAGAGCGCCGCCGGGACCTACCTCCCCCCCGGGTACGCCCACGACAGGCTCATGGTGTACGACTTGAACCGGATCTTCGACGAGCCGAGCAAGGGGCGCAGGGTCCCCGTGCCCGACGGGGTCAACTTCCCGTCCATCACGCTCCACAAGGCCATCGTGGGCGGGACCCCCGGGGACGCGGAGGACCTCGAGGCCTACCCCGGCTGTGTCCTGGTCAACGTGCCCAAGCTCAAGGTGCACGCGATCGCGCTCTTCACCAACGTCATCAAGAACCTGGGCATCGGGCTCTACCCGATGCAGGCCGCGGAGCGCGGCCACCCCGAGTGGGACTACAGCACCCCCCACAACGCCACGCCCGCGATGAAGGCGGGCCTCCCTCACGAGATCTGGGTTTCCGACATCGAGAGGGCCACGGGGCTGCCCAGGCGGGACCGGCACGGCAAGTACGTCGTCACGCGGACTGGCGGGATCAACGCGACGATGATCGACATCATCCAGGCCGTGAAGAGCCAGGGGATCGTCATGGTGCACGTGGTTGACGGAATCGAGGCCATCAACCTGGAGCACACCGGCATCCTGCCGGGGACCAAGGAGCCGGAGGGGCTGGTGGTCGCCGGTCTCGACCCCGTGGCCACGGATCTCCTGTGCGCCCGGTACATGTGCAGCAACGTGCCGCTGAAGGAAGCGCTGGCCTCGGGCGTCGAGGACGGGCACGGCGGGTACTTCCCCCAGCGAGTCCCGCTCCCCACGGTGAAGGGGGGCGCAATCGTGACCGAGGCCGGGTACGACTGCCCGCGCGCCCG
>JACPCX010000057.1:0-3653 GCA_016184305.1 Candidatus Rokuibacteriota bacterium
CTCGAAGGCGCCGAGCATGGCGTTGCAGATGGTGCTGCCGACCCCGCCCACGAAGGCCACCACCTTGTCCTGGGTGATGAGCTTCTCGGTGGCCGAGACCCCGACGGCGGGATCCGCCTTGTCATCTTCGAAGATCACGCGAATCTTCTTGCCGAGCACGCCCTTGCGGTTGATCAGCTCCTGGGCCATCTCCATGCCGCGGCGGCCCTCCTGGCTCACGCCGGCCGTCGGCCCCGTGAGCCCCCATACCGCGCCGATCCGGATCTCGTCCTCCGCCGCCACCGCCGGCGCCACCCCCCAGCTCATCGCCGCCAGCGCCAGCAGCGCTGCCCCCATCACCGCGCGCAACTCTCTCATCGCGCCTGCTCCTTTCCCCCGCTCACACCACGCCGAGAAAGGCCTGGCGGAGCTCGTTGGACTGCAGCACCTCGCGGGCGGACCCGGAGATCGCGACCCGCCCGGACTCCAGCACCACGCCCCGGTGCGCCATGCCCAGGGCCATCTCCACGTTCTGCTCCACGAGCAGGATCGTCATCCCCTCGCCGTTGAGCCGGACGAACACGTCCAGGAGGTCGCGGGCGACCATCGGCGCCAGGCCCAGGAACGGCTCGTCGACCAGCAGCAGGCTCGGACGCGACATGAGGCCGCGCGCGATGGCCAGCATCTGCTGCTCGCCGCCGCTCAGTGTCCCCGCCAGCTGCCCCCGCCGCTGCCGCAGCACCGGGAACAGCCCCTGCACGCGCTCCAGCTCCGCGGCGCGCGTCGGGCGGGAGCGGGGGATGAAGCCGCCCAGCAGGAGGTTGTCGAGCACGGACATCAGCGGAAAGACCCGCCGCCGCTCCAGCACGTGCGCGACGCCGCGGTCGATCACCGCGTGCGTGGGCAACCGGTCGATCCGCTCGCCGCGGAAGCGGATGGCCCCCGCGCGCGGGCGCACGAGCCCCGAGATGGCGTTCATCACCGTGCTCTTGCCCGAGCCGTTCGGCCCCAGCAGGACGCCGATCTCGCCCTCGCCGACCTGGAGCGACACCGACCACAGGACCTGGAGGTCGTCGTAGCAGACGTCCAGTGACTCGATCTCAAGGAGAGGCATGGCCCCCCAGGTAGGCGCGGACGACCTCGGGGTGCCGGGTGACCGTGGCCGGGGAACCGTCCGCGATGACGGCGCCGAGGTGGAAGGCCACGATGCGGTCGCAGAGGTCCATCACCACGCGCATGTTGTGCTCGATCAGCACCACCGTGACCCCCTCCCCGCGGAGGCGTCGCACCAGCCCCATCAGGGCGGGGATCATTCGCTGGTCCACTCCCCCCGTCACCTCATCCAGGAGGAGCAGGCGCGGCCCGGTGGCGAGCGCGCGGGCCAGCTCCAGCCGCTTGCGCTGGCCGGTGCTCAGCGCCCGCGCGGGGAGGTGAGGCCGGTCGGCGAGGTCGACGAAGCCGAGGCATGCGAGCGCGCGCTCCCGCGCATGCGCCAGGTCCCGGCTGCGCTCGACCGTCGCCGCCATGACGTTCTCGAGGGCGGTCATGCCGAGGAAGAGGCGCATCTTCTGGAAGGTCCGGGCGATCCCCGCGCGGTTGATCTCCCAGGTGGATCGCCCCACGAGCGACCGGCCTTCCAGCCGGACATCCCCGGCGTCGGGGCGCACGAACCCCGTGATGAGCTCGAAGAGGGTGCTCTTGCCGGCCCCGTTGGGACCGATGATCCCGACCATCTCCCCCGGCCGCACGGTGAAGCTGACGCGGTCGTTGGCCTGGACGCCCCCGAAGCGCTTGCAGAGCCCGCTGATCTCGAGCAGGGGCGTCACCGGGTGGCCCTCCGCCTCATCGCGGGCGGCCGACCCCGCGCTCCCGGACGGCGCGACGAATGAAGTCGACGATCTCCTGGACGGGTGTTCCGGGCCCGAACACGCCCGCCACACCCATCTGCCCGAGCTGCGCGGCGTCGTCGCGAGGCACGGTGCCGCCGACCACGACGACGACGTCGTCCATCCCCTGCGCGCGGAGAAGGTCCATGATGCGCTGGCACAGCAGGAGGTGGGCGCCGGACAGGATGCTGAGGCCGATGACGCGCGCGTCTTCCTCCAGGGCCACGCGCACGATCGTCTCCGGCGTCTGCCGGATGCCGGTGTAGACCACCTCCATTCCGGCATCCCGCAGCGAGCGCGCGATCACCTTGGCGCCGCGGTCGTGGCCGTCGAGCCCGGGCTTGGCAACGATGACGCGGATCAGCGGGTCCACATCCGGCATCAGGATCCTCCATGAGAGGAGACGGGTGGCGTCGCCCCCGCCGTGGTCGATTCGCGCCAGGCGATGAGCCGCCCGAGACCGTCCTCGATCGACACCTCCGGCGCCCACCCGAGCCGGACGGCGGCCTTCTCCCGGCTGAACCGCATCTCGGTGGAGCCCGCGGAGCGGACCCTGCCGGGATCGCTCCGGTACTCCGGCGTGAGGCCGGAGCCGGTGAGCCGGAGCAGGAGCCGCACGAGATCGTTCAGCGAGGTCGCCACGCCGGTGGCGATGGTGAAGGTCTCCCCGGAGAGATCGCTCCGCATCGCGAGGAGATTCGCGCGCGCGACGTCCCCCGCGTAGACGTAGTCGTGGACCTCGCGGCCGTCCCCCACGATGATCGGACGCTGGCCCAGCCGGATCCGGTCATACGCCTCGAGGATGTGCAGCACGTTCACACCCCGGGAGTGCTGGCGCTCGCCGTACACCGTCGAGTAGCGCAGGACGATGCAGTCCACTGCGTGGCGCTCCCGGTACAGGGCGCAGAGCTGTTCCCCCATGAGCTTCGAGGTGGCATAGAGCGCCGCCACCGGCTGCACTCCCACGCCCAGGAACGGCGTCTCCTCCGTCACGATCCCGTACAGCGCGTTCCCGTACACGGCCACGGAAGAGGAGTAGACGAGCTTGCTCACGCCCCGCCACCGGCACGCCTCGAGCACGGTCATGAGGCCGCGGACATTGACATCGAGCCCGACCCAGGGATTCTGCGAGATCGGCAGCGTGAGGAAGGCCGCGGTGTGGAAGACGCCGTCCACGCCGTCGAGCGCCTCCATCACCTCGTGCATCCTCAAGACGTCGCCGCGCACGAGCCGGACGCGGCCACTGGACGTCAGGTGCTCCACGGTGGCGGGGGAGCCGATCGAGGCGTTGTCCAGCAGCACCACCTCGGCGGCGCCGGCCTCGATGACCTTCTCGGCGATGTGAGAGCCGATCAGGCTGAACCCGCCGGTGATGAGGAACCGCCTGTCACGGAGCTCCATTCACTGGCCTCCCGTCTTTCGGTGAGCCGATCGCGCCGGGCGGGTCGCGCCCCGGATCGCGCCGGCCACCGCGATCGTCCCGGTCGCAGGGGTCACAGGGCGAAGAAGCCGCCGTTCACGTCGAGGACGGCCCCCGTGACGTAGCCGGAGGCCTCCGAGGCCAGGAACAGGGCGGCCTGGGCGATGTCGTCCATCTCACCCCGGCGCCCGAGGGGCACCGTCTTGAGCACTTCCGCCTCGTTGCGCGTCCGCCAGACGGCTTCGACCCGGGGGCTGCTCTTGATGAAACCGGGGGCAATGGCGTTCACGCGAATCCCGTGCGGACCGAGGTGCCTCGCCAGGTTCCGCGTCATGCCGATGATGGCGGCCTTCGCGGCGCTGTACTGG
>JACPCX010000146.1:0-14627 GCA_016184305.1 Candidatus Rokuibacteriota bacterium
GCGAGGCTCGCGAACCGGCCCCTCCCGATCACGATGTGGTCGTGGATCCGCAGATCCAGCAGCTGGCCGCATTCTACCAGCTGGCGCGTGAGCCGGATGTCCTCCCGGCTCGGCGTGGGATCGCCGCTCGGGTGATTGTGGAGCAGGATCAGCGACGCGGCCGACTCGAGGATGGCGGGCTTGAAGACCTCTCGGGGGTGGACGAGACTCGCCGACAGCGTCCCCTCGGAGACCACCACGTCCTTGACAAGCCCGTTCTGGGCATCGAGCAGGGCCACCCGGAAGACTTCCTTCTCGAGATCCTCCATGAGCGGCCCGTAGCGCGCATAGACCTGCTCGGGACTGCTGAGGACGATGCGGCCACCGCCGTTTCTGGACCGCAGCCGCCGCGTCAGCTCGAAGGCCGAGGCCAGCCGCACAGCCTTGGCGCGGCCGACGCCGCGGATGCCGGCCAGCTCCGCGACGTCCCGCCCCGCCAGTCCCGAGAGGGACCCGTACCTGACGAGCATCTCGCGGGCCAGCTCCACGGCATTCGTGCCGCGCACCCCGGCGCCGAGCTGGATGGCCACGAGCTCGGCATCGGCCAGCGCCTCGGCGCCCTTGTGGTAGAGCCGCTCCCGTGGCCGATCATCTTCCGGCCAGTCCCCGATCCCCGCTCCGCCTGCCATGCCGTCCGGGGTATCACGCGGCTCAGCGCCCGGTCAATGTCCGAAGTCCGATACAGTGGCGGTGGGCCCGGACACCTTGGCCGTTCCAGGCCGGTATCGCTCCAGAACCTCCGCCCGGAGAGCCGCCCCCACCGCGAAGACGCAATACGCGAGCAGGAAGAGCCGGGCCAGACGCCTCCCCCGATCGGGGGCCCATGGAGCGCTAGCCACGAGGCGCCGATACCTGGCCCGGCCCCTCGATGACGATCTCGCGCGGCTCATCGCCAAGCCCCGAGATCCCGACGATGACGGCGTCGGCCGGCAGGAGAGGCAGCAGCTTGTCCGCCCACTCGATCATGGTGACCCCGTCGCCGTGGAACATCTCCTCGACGCCGAGGTCCAGGACCTCGCTCAGGCTCTCGGTGCGGTAGGCGTCGAGGTGGTAGACCGGGAGGCGCCCCCGGTAGCAGTTCACGAGCACGAAGGTGGGGCTCGTCACCTCCGAGGTGACGCCGAGGCCGGCGGCGAGCCCCTGGAGAAAGCAGGTCTTGCCCGCGCCCAGCTCGCCGATGCAGCCGACGACGGCGCCCGGCCCGAGCCGAGCCCCGAGGCGCGCGCCGATCGCCCGTGTCTCCTCCGGGCTCCGGGAGACCTCCGTCTCGGCGATTCTCATCGCGAGGCGCGGGGGCGCAGCGCCTCCGGGATGGCCTCGATGATGTCCCCGGCGATGAGGCCTTCCTCCCCCCACCGGGCGCAGGCGAGGTCGCCCGCGAGCCCGTGCAGGTACACGGCTGATTGCAGCGCCGCGAGAGGCTCGAGCCCGCGGGCGAGGAAGGCGCCGGCCATCCCGGTGAGCACGTCTCCCGACCCGCCTGTTGCCATTCCCGGATTGCCCGTGGGATTGATGAAGACGCGCCCGTCGGGGGCGCCGATGACGCTCCCCGCCCCCTTGAGCACCGCCCAGACCCGATGGCGTGCACAGACGGCGCGGACGACCTCGATGCGCTCGGCCTGCACGGCGGCCACGGCACGCCCCAGCATGCGCGCCATCTCTCCGGGATGCGGGGTGAGCAGGCGCGGGCCGGGTGCGCCGTCCAGCGCGTCGAGATGCCCTGCCAGGGCAGTGAGCGCATCGGCGTCCATCACCATGGGCTTCCCGACGTCCCGGATCAGCTCCCGGATCAGCGACTGGGTCTCCGGGGCGAGGGAGAGTCCGGGGCCGAGCGCGACAGCGTCGCTGCGGGAGGCCAGCTCCAGGATCCGCGGCTTGCTCTCGAGCGACAGGCTCCGCGCGGATGTCTCGGGAAGCGGCTCCGTCATGGGCTCCATGCCGAGCGCCGCCACGATGGGCTGCTGCGAGGCAGGCGTGGCGATGGTGACAAGCCCCGCGCCGCTCCGGAGAGCCGCGCGCCCGGCAAGCGCTGCCGCCCCGGTCTTCCCCACGGAACCGGCGACGACCAGGAGATGGCCGTAGCTGCCCTTGTGCGCGTCGCGGTGGCGAGCCGTAAACTGCACCCGGATGTCCGCCTCTTCGAGGAGCCACGTCTCGATCCCGCGGCCGACCTCGGCTTCCGGGATCCCGATGGGAATGACCGTCACCGCGCCGGCCCAGGCCGCGGCCGGGTGAAGGAGGAGCGCCCGCTTGACGCCCGCGAAGGTGGCGGTGAGCGTGGCCTTGACGACCGGGCCAGCCAGCTCGCCGCGGTCGGCGTTCGAACCGGAGGGGAGATCGAGCGCCACGACGGGCTTGCGCGATTCGTTGATGGCCGCGATCACGGAGGCCGTGAGCCCGCGAGCCGGCCCGTCGAGCCCGGTTCCCAGCAGCCCGTCCACGACGACGTCAGCCTCGCGGAGCGCACCCACCACGGTTGCGGACGGGGCCACGGTGACGACCTCCTCGACGCGCCCGCGCCAGCGGCCGAGGGCCTGAGCCGCGTCCCCGCCGACCTCAGCCCGCCGCCCGACCAGCAGGACCTTCACCCTCGCCCCGCGGGCTCTCAGATACCGAGCGACGACGAAGCCATCGCCTCCGTTGTTCCCCTTCCCGCAGAGGACCAGCACGCGCGTGCCCTTGATCGGTGCGAAGCGCGCGGCGATCAGCCGGCCGGCGCCCGCCCCGGCCGCCTCCATGAGCCGCGGGCCGGAGATGCCGAGCTCGGTGATGGCCCGGGCGTCGAGGGCGCGCATCTCGGCGGCGCTGAACACGGGCCGCACCGCTACCGCCCCGGCGGCACGAAGAGGCGCCCGGCCTGGGTCAGGAAGTCGGCCAGGAGTGCCGTGTAGGCCTCGCGATAGGTGATGCGGGCGGCTCGCGGCAGCTCGATGTGAAGCGCGCGCTCGGCCGTCTTGAGAACGCCCTGCTCCTTGGTGGCCGAGGCCGCGTAGTGGAGCCGGTCGAGCGGCTCCACGAGGACCTCGAATCTCGGCAGCCCCTCTCGACCGCGCACGTGGACGTCCCGCACCAGCTCGAGCAGCACCTTGAGCCGCCAGGCCTCGTCGCGATTCAGGCCCACCGTCGCGATCTCGATGCGCCCCGCGCTCTCCTGCCGGCCATTGCCGTGGACCTCCACGTAGAAGCGGAGCGGCCCCTGCGAGGCGGCCGCCACATGGGCCCGGTAGGCCTCGTACACCTCCTGGGCGGCGGGGGTCCGGGTCTCGAGCCGCGGCGCCTCTCCGGGGACGCTCTCGGTGGGCCGATTCACGTTGAGGCGCCGGCCCGCCGGATCCAGGTGGGAGAAACCCCGGACCACGACGGCGCCCCAGCCGGTGAGACGGGCCAGCTCGGCGCCGATCAGGTCGGTCGCGCTGTCGGAGGTGCCGTGAGGGGCCGCGATCACGAGCCCGGGACGTCCGCGCTCGATCGCGAATGTCCCCCCCGAGGGCGCGGGTCCGGGGGTCGGCGCCTTCACGGCGGGCTCGGGGATCGCCGCTCGCCCCGGGATCAGCCCGGCGCACCCCTGCAGGAGCAGAGCGAGGCTCACCACGAGCCTACCCGCGCTCCGCATCGCCATCCGGCTCCCCGCCGGCGAGCACGACCTGGGCCAGGGCATAGTCGCCGTCGTGGGTCAGCGACAGGAACGCGCGGGTCGCGCCCTTCGCGCGCGCGAGGGCCTGGGTGCGCCCCGACAGCACGAGCGTCGGCGCCTGGCCCCGCTCGCGTCTCACCTCGAGCTCCTTCCATCGCACCCCCATCCGAAGCCCTGTGCCCAGCGCCTTGAGCCCGGCCTCCTTGGCGGCGAAGCGGGCGGCCAGGTGAGGCACCGGGTCCCGCCGGCGCTGGCAGTAGGCGATCTCCTCGTCGGTGAAGACGCGGCGGAGAAACCGGTCGTCCCACCGCTCGATCACCTTGCGCATGCGCGGGATCATCGCGAGATCCACCCCGATCCCCTTCACGGACTCACCTGTCATCATGCGCTCCGGTCTCCGCCCTCCTCACCCCGCCCTCTCCCCCGGTGGGTGAGAGGGTCAGGGTGAGGGGTCTCGGCTGGCGACTCACCGACCGATCTCCTTCTGGATCAGCCCCGCGAGCTCGGCGGCGATGCTGTCGATGCGCGCCTGGTCCTCCCCCTCGACCATCACCCGCAGGAGGGACTCGGTGCCCGAGTAGCGGAGCAGGATGCGGCCCGCTCCGTTCATCTCCAGCTCGAACCTCTCGGCGCGGGCGGTGAGCCCCGGGATGGCCTGCATCGGGGGCTTCTCCCGGACCGGCACATTGACCAGCACCTGCGGGAACTTGGTGAGGCAACCGGCGAGCGCCGAGAGCGACAGGCCTGTCTCCCGCATCACGGTGAGGAGCTGGAGCGCCGAGACGATCCCGTCTCCGGTCGTGGCGTGATCGAGGAAGAGAAGGTGGCCGGACTGCTCGCCGCCGACGTTCGCCCCGAGCCTCAACATCTCCTCGAGGACGTAGCGGTCGCCGACCTGGGTCTTCGCCGTCCGGATGCCCGCCTCGCCCAGCGCCTTGTCGAGTCCGAGGTTGGCCATCACTGTCGTCACCAGCACCTGCCCCCGGAGCCGTCCCTGGGCGGCCAGGTGCCGGCCGCAGATGGCGAGCATGTAATCCCCGTCTCGGATCTCGCCACCCTCGTCCACCGAGATGAGGCGGTCGCCGTCGCCGTCGAAGGCGAGGCCCAGGTGAGCGCCCAGCGCGACGACCTTCCTCTGCAGCGCCTCGGGATGGAGGGCGCCTGCACCTCGGTTGATGTTGCGGCCATCCGGCCGCGCCCCCAGCACCGTGACGCGCGCCCCGAGCCCCCGGAAGACGAGGGGCGCCACGCGATAGGTTGCGCCATGGGCGCAGTCGAGCACGAGGCTGAGCCCGGTGAGGTTCACGGGGCAGGTCCGCGTCGCGTGACCCACGTAGTCCGCCTCGGCGCGCGCGTAGGAGACGAGCCGGCCGATGCTCGCCCCGGTCGGCTTGGGCGCGACGTCGGGCTGGCTCAGACGCGCCTCGATCTCGTCCTCCCAGGCGTCGGGGAACTTCGAGCCCTCGGAAGAGAAGATCTTGATCCCGTTGTCCTCGAAGGGATTGTGCGAGGCGGACAGCACCACCCCGCCATGGGCCTCCAGCGCCCGCGTCAGATAGGCGATGCCGGGGGTGGGCAGGACGCCCACCGAGTGGACATCGCCCCCGGCCGAGAGCGCGCCCGAGACCAGGGCCCCTTCGAGCATGGGACCGGACAGCCGCGTGTCCCTCCCGACAACCAGCCGCAGCTTCGTGACCCCGTGGTGCTCGAGGAGGGTGGCGACGAGCTGGCGGCCGAGACGGAACGCCAGCTCGGTGGTGAGGGGCTCGGCGTTGGCGACGGCCCGGATGCCATCGGTGCCGAAGAGGCGGGTCATGTCCGGCTCCCTTCTGGAACCCCCTGGAGCCGCGAAGACCCTGAGGGCCGCACCACGAGCCGCACCCGGGAGGGGCTCACGCGCAGGACCGTGATCCCCGGGGGCACCACGATGTGCTCGGGGAGGAGGCGCAGGACCACCTCGCCCGGCCGCACTCCCGCGAGGCTCACACGGGCCCTCACCTGCTCGGGGCCGAGCCGTGCCAGGAGCGCGCGCAACCCGTGGAGCTGCACGTCCACGCTCTCGGGTCGCTCGCCCACCACCTCGAGGCCGGGCGGCAGGGCGTCGAGCTCGACGGGGGCCGACAGCACGACCTCGCCCTTCTCCGAGGTGGTCACGAACATCCAGAGCGCCGTGGCGAGAACCAGGGCGGCACCCTTGAGCTCCCAGTCGCGGAAGAGGGCGATCATTTTTTCAGCCACTCGCGGGTCGGCACCCACCAGCCGGCGCGACCCGGAGAGGGAGTGTTGCCGAGCGCGAACAGCTCCGCCAGGCGGTCGCGGAGCTGCTCCCGGTCCAGCGGTGTCTCCATCTGGCCGCCCACGGCGAGCGAGATGCGCCCCGTCTCCTCGGAGACCACCAGGACCGCGGCATCCGTCTCCTCCGACAGCCCGAGCGCGGCGCGGTGCCGTGTGCCCATGGCCCGCCCCAGCCGGGTATTGCGCGACAGCGGGAGGAAGCAGCCCGCCGCGGCCACCCGGGTGTGGCGGACGAAGACCGCGCCGTCGTGCAGGGGCGAGTAGGGCAGGAACAGGCTCACCAGGAGATCGGCCGACACCAGCGCGTCGAGCGGGACACCGAGCTCGGCGTAGTTCCTGAGGCCAGTCGTCCGCTCGAGCACGATGAGCGCGCCGATGCGCTTGGCGGCCAGCGAGTCGGCGGCCTTCACCACGTCATCGATGACGTGGCTCTGCTGCTCCTGGCCCGCCCGCGTGATCCCCTGGAAGAGCGGGCTCCGCCCGATCTGGGCCAAAGCCCGGCGCAGCTCGGGCTGGAAGAGCACCACCAGCGCCAGCACCCACACCGACCAGAAGTTCTCGAGGATCCAGGTGGTGCTGACGAGATCCAGCCGGCGGGCCAGGAAGGAGGCGACCATGAGGCCGCCGAGTCCGGCCAGCATCTGCAGCGCCCGGGTCCCGCGGAACGTCACGAGCACGCGGTAGACAACGGCGGCCACGATGACAATGTCCACGGCATCGCGCAACCGGAAGGCCTGGAGCACGGGCCACACGGCGCTATCCCGCTTCCCTGGCCCGGTGAACGCCGAGCGCCACCTTCACGGCCTGCACCGTCTCGGCCACATCGTGGCAGCGGATCATGTGTGCCCCACCGAGCACGGCGGCGGCCGTCGCGGCCAGCGAGCCCGGGAGCCGCCGCGCGGGGTCGTTCTCGCCGGCCAGGGCACCGATGAAGGACTTCCTCGAGACGGCCAGGCAGACCGGCCGGCCCAGCTCCCGCAGGCGGCCGAGGGAGGCCAGCACGCGGCAGTCCCATTCGTACCAGGGGATGCCGCGTCGCCTGAAGAAGCCGATCCCGGGATCCACCACGATCCCGTCCGGGGACACGGCGGCCTGGACCGCGATGGCCAGGCTCTCCTCGAGCAGCGCCAGCACCGTCTCCACCGGCGGGACGTCTTCGTGACCGCCGCGCTCCGAGGCCATGAGGATGAGCCCCGCCCCGGCATCGGCCACCGCGCGAGCCACCCCGGGATCGCCGGTGAGCCCCCGCACGTCGTTGATCAGCCTGGCGCCGGCCTGGAGCGCGGCCCGGGCCGGCAGCGCCCGGCTCGTATCAGCGGACACCCGGGCGTCGAGCTTGGTGACCAGGAGGTGCACGGCGGAAGCCAGACGGTCGGCCTCCTCGGACGCCGGGATAGCGCTCTGGAGGTACGGGGCCGTGGACATGGCTCCCACGTCCAGGAAGGCGGCGCCCCCAGCCAGCATCTGCTCGGCCAGGCGGACGAGATCGTCACCTGAACCGGCCACCGATCCCGCATAGAAGGAGTCGGGGCTCACATTGAGGGCCCCCATGACCGCCACGCCCAGGCCGTCGCCCACCGGCAGGCCCGCGAGACAAGCTCGGTTCATCGTGGCGTCCACGGAGACAAAAATACCATCCCCCCCCGCATCGGCGCCGCTTGAATTACCCGCCTGCTTCCGACTACGTTGAGCGCTGGCGACGACCGAGAACGTGGCAGGGCGAGCCGCAGCCGCAAGGGCGAGGCGAGCGAACCCGGAAGATGGGCGAGCGTGAGCGAGCCTTGGCGAAGCGAGGCGGCCCGGCTCAGGCGGGGGCGGGGGCTTCCTGGTACGGCCGCGCCCGCAGGATCCGGGCGATCTCCTCGCCGTCGAGCGACTCGCGCTCCAGGAGCGCGCGAGCCAGGGCGTGGAGCTTCTCGAGGTTCATCTCCAGCATGTGCCGGGCGCTCGAGGCGGAGTCCGTCACGATCCGCTTGATCTCGGCGTCGATCAGGATGGCCGTGTCCTCGCTGTAGTCCTTGGGCCGGGACATCTCGCGCCCGAGGAAGATGTGCTCCTCGCTCTTCCCGAAGGTGAGCGGTCCCATCTTCTCCGACATGCCCCACTCGCAGACCATCTTGCGCGCCATGTCGGTGGCCTTCTCGAGGTCGTCGCCGGCGCCGGTGGTCTGCTGCTGGAGGACAATCTCCTCGGCGGCGCGGCCACCCAGCAGGATCGTGATGCGGTTGACGAGGTACTCCTTGGAGTAGTTGTACTTGTCGTCGGTGGGCAGCTGCTGCGTCAAACCCAGAGCCCGACCGCGAGGAATGATCGTCACCTTGTGGAGGGGATCGGTGCCCGGCAGGAGATCCGCCACGAGCGCGTGCCCGGCCTCGTGGTAGGCGATGGTCTTCTTCTCGGACTCCGAGATGATCATGGACCGGCGCTCGACTCCCATGAGCACCTTGTCCTTGGCGTTCTCGAAGTCGATCATCTCCACCGACTTCTTGTCCTGGCGGGCTGCCAGGAGCGCGGCCTCGTTCACGAGATTGGCGAGGTCCGCGCCCGAGAAGCCGGGCGTGCCGCGGGCCAGCACCTTGAGATCCACGTTGGCCATCAGCGGAATGCGACGGGCATGGACCCTCAGGATCTCCTCGCGCCCCTTCACGTCCGGCCGGGCCACCACCACGTGACGGTCGAATCGGCCGGGCCGCAGGAGCGCCGGATCGAGCACGTCGGGTCGGTTGGTGGCGGCGATGAGGATCACGCCCTCGTTGGTCTCGAAGCCGTCCATCTCCACGAGGAGCTGGTTGAGGGTCTGCTCGCGCTCGTCGTGGCCGCCGCCGAGGCCCGCGCCCCGGTGCCGCCCGACCGCGTCGATCTCGTCCATGAAGATGATGCAGGGCGCGTGCTTCTTGCCCTGCTCGAAGAGGTCGCGGACGCGGGAGGCCCCCACGCCCACGAACATCTCGACGAAATCCGAGCCCGAGATGGAAAAGAAGGGCACGTTCGCCTCGCCGGCGATGGCCTTGGCAAGCAGCGTCTTGCCCGTGCCGGGCGGCCCGACCAGGAGCACGCCCTTCGGGATCTTGCCCCCGAGCTTCTGGAACTTGGGGGGATCCTTCAGGAACTCGATGATCTCCCTGAGCTCCTCCTTCGCCTCCTCCACGCCCGCCACGTCCTGGAAGGTGATCTTGTTCTGCTTCTCCGAGATCAACCGGGCGCGGGCCTTGCCGAAGGAGAGCGCCTTGGCGCCCCCTCCCTGCATCTGGCGCATGAAGAAGATCCACACGCCAATGAAGAGCAGCATGGGCACCCACTGCAGGAAGATCGCGAAGTACCCTGGGGCGCCGTCCATCGCCTTCACGCTGATCCGGACGCCCCGGTCCTTGAGGGTCTTGATCAGATCGGGGTAGTCCGCTGTGGTGGTCCTGAAGGCCTCGCCGCTGGCCAGCTTGCCGGTCACGGCATTGCCTCGGAGGATCACCTCGCGCACCTCGCCCGTCTCGACCTTCTTGAGGAAGTCGGAGAAGACGACCTCGTCGCGAGGGGACTCCTTGGCCTGGAAGAGGTTGAACAGGAGGATGACGATCAGGCCGATGACCATCCAGAGCGCGAGGTTCTTGTAAAACGGGTTCATCGTGCAAAAAGTATAGCATACGGCCGCTGAGGGGGCCGGTCACGCCCGGGGCGGGGGCTCGAGCACGTGGATGTCGGGCAGGCTGCGGTAGAGCCCTCCGAAGTCGAACCCGTAGCCGACCACGAAGCGGTCCGGAATCGCGAAGCCCACGTAGTCGAGCTTCACGTCCACCTCGCGCCGCTCGATCTTGTCCAGCAGCACGCACACCGAGAGGCTCTTCGGACGGCGAGTCGCGAAGTTGCGCCGGAGGTAGCCGAGCGTCCGGCCCGAGTCGACGATGTCCTCCACGATGATCACATCCCGGCCCTCGATGGACACCGACAGGTCGGCTGTCAGCCGGACGGCGCCGGAGGACCTTGTGGTCGCCCCGTACGAGGAGACCCCCATGAAGTCGATGCCGATGGGGGCCGGGATGGCGCGGATCAGGTCCGCCAGGAAGATCACCGCCCCCTTGAGCACCCCGACCAGGAGCGGGTTCCTGGCGGCGAAGTCGCGGCCGATCGCCCGCCCCAGGTCGGCCGTGCGGGCCGCGATCTCCTCGCGGGGAATCAGGACCCGGCCCGCGCGGTGCTCCATGGCGGCGGCCTCTCGGCTTCGGCCGGGCTAGTTCGTGGTCACGTAGGTGGCCAGTGACCGTTCCGCGCGGAGCCGCTCGGCCACCCGCTCCGCCTCGGCCCGCGCCTTGAACGACCCCACGCGGACCCGGTAGCGCGCCTGACCGTCGTCCGCCGTCAATGCGCTGACCTGGACGGGGAACCCGGCCTCGATGAGACCTCGCTGCACGGCGTCGGCCTGCTTGCGATTCTTGAAGGCCCCGACCTGCACCGTCCACTCGGGAGCACCATCGGCGGCCATCGGCTTGTCTTCGACCGCGGCAGCCACCTCGGCCGCGGGTTTGGCGTCCGGTTTCGGCCTGGCCTCCGGCTTGCTCTTGTCCTCGGGCTGGGCCTTGGCCTGGGAGGTCGCGGGGCCCAGCGGCGCCGTGAGGGTCTGGTAGAAGGTGAGCTTGTCCTGGACCCCCTTCGGCTTGTCGCTCTCCCCCCCCCCGAGCCCGATTCGCCGCGGCGCCACGGCGCCCTTCCTGGGGGTCTCGACGGTCGCGACCTGGGGGCCAGGGCGGGTCCACTGTCGTCCCACGAGCATGCCCAGAGTGAAGGTGAGGCCGAGGATCACCACCGCCGCAGCAACGACGCCGGCGCGCTGGAAGAATCCCGATCCAGTGCCCGATCCGTTACGCGTCATCGAATGCCTCGCACGCCTCGGCTCGCACTACATGCTCTCTGGCGCCGACACGCCGAGGAGGCCGAGGCCGCTGCGCACCACCTGGCCCACGGCCGCGCACAGGCCGAGCCGCGCCAGGCTGAGCGGCCGGTCCTCGGTGAGGATCCGGTGCGCCTTGTAGTACGGGTGAAAGATCCCCGCCAGCTCGCTGAGGTAGTAGGCGATCCGGTGCGGCTCCCGAGCGCGGGCGGCCCCGGCCACCAGCTCGGGGTACTGGAGCAAGCGCTTGATGATCGTCTGCTCCTCGGGCCGCACGAGACGACCGAAGTCCACCTCGCCCCATGGCGGCACGGCGACACCCTGCTGGGCGGCGGTCCTGAAGAGGCTCGTGACGCGCGCGTGAGCGTACTGGACGTAGAAGACCGGGTTGTCCGCGCTCTGGCGCGTGGCCACGGCCAGGTCGAACTCCAGCGGGCTGTCGTGGCGCCGCGTGAGGAAGGTGAAGCGGGCGGCGTCCCGTCCGACTTCCTCGAGCAATTCCTCCATGAGCACGAACTCCCCCCGCCGCTTGGACATCCGGACCGGCTGGCCGTCGCGCAGCAGGGTCACGAGCTGGACGATGAGGACGTCGAAGGCCTCCTCGGGATGGCCCAGGGCCGTCATCGCGGCCTTGAGCCGCGGGATGTAGCCGTGGTGGTCGGGCCCCAGGAGATCGATCACGCAGTCCACCTCGGCGAACTTGCCGAAGTGGTGAAAGCCGATGTCCACGGCGAAGTAAGTGAGGTCCCCGTCCGACTTCCTCAGCACGCGATCCTTGTCGTCCCCGAGGGTGGTCGCGCGGAACCAGAGGGCGCCCGCCTCCTCGTAGATGAAGTCCGCGGCGCGCAGGTCGTCGATGGCTCGCTCCGGGAGCCCGGCGGCGCGCACATCGGCCGCCTCGTAGGTCCACCGGTCGAAGGCGGTGCCGTACTCCTCGAGGACGCGGCGCTGGGCGGCGACCATCGTGTCCACCGCCAGCCGGCCGAGCCGCTCGAGTCGCTCCCCCGCCGGGAGCAACAGCACCGCGCGGGCGCCGATCGGGTCCCGCGCGAGGTAGTCCTGCGCCAGGTCCACGAGGTACTCGCCGGGATAGGCATTCTCGGGCAATTCGGCCGACTCGCCCAGCGCCTGACGCAGCCGCACCTCCATCGAGGCGGCGAGGGCCTGGAACTGGGTCCCCGCGTCGTTGACGTAGTACTGGCACTCGACCCGGAAGCCCTGGGAGCGGAGGATGCGCGCCAGGGCATCCCCGACTGCGGCGGCACGGGCGTTGACGATGATCAGCGGCCCCGTGGGATTGGCCGAGACGAACTCGATCCGGTAGCGGCGCCCGCGGCCCAGGTCGCTCTGCCCGTAGCCCTCGCCGGCGAGGAGGATCTCCCGCAGCGCCTCGGCGCACCACTGCGGCGCGAGGAAGACGTTGAGGAAGCCCGGCCCTGCGATCTCGACTCGCTCGATGGCCGGCAGCGCGGGCAGGTGCTTGACGATGGCCTCGGCCACCTGGCGCGGCGGTCGGCGCGCCGGCCTGGCGAGCGTCATGGCCACGTTCGTCGCGTAATCGCCGTGCCCGGCCTCACGGGGAATTTCCCAGGCGACGGCCTCCGGCGCGGGCAGCGCCGCCGCGTGGAGCGCAGTCTTGACCGCCCCGGCGAGAAGTTCCGTCACGTTGAGCGCCATGCCTTGGATATTGAGACAAGAATCGCCGCGCGTGGCGGCGACAAGTCATGATACCGCCCGGCTCCACCACCGACGAAGAAATTAGATCCCGAGCAGGCGTAGGAGGCGGGGCAGGCCGATGGCGGCCTCGAGGGCGTCGGCGAGCCGATCGTAGGCGGCCTGGCGTTCGGCGCGGTGGTCCTCGGCAGGGCGAGCCGGCACCGCCACGCTCCCGCGCGCCCACCGGCAGACCCGCGCGCGCGCGGCCGCCGACTCGAAGAGCCCGTGCAGGTACGTCCCGAGGACCCGCCCGTCGGGGCTGGTCCAGCCGTCGAGAGAGGCCGGAACCGGGCTTCCGGCCGAGACCTCGAAGGCCGGGCGCCCCGCCCCCTCGATCAGGGTCTCCCCCATGTGGATCTCGTACGCTTCCAGCTCGGGCCCGTCGGGAAACCAGCGCGCGCGGACGCGCCGGGTCGTCTTCCGGCGCCCCAGCACCGTGCGCACCGGAAGCAGACCGAGCCCGGCCTCGCTCCCGCCGCTCTCGACGCCTCGCGGATCGGCGATCGACCGTCCCAGCATCTGGTACCCACCGCAGATGCCCAGGATGGTCCCGCCGCGCTGCGCGTGGGCGCGCACCACTCGGTCGAAGCCCCGGGCTTTGAGGACGCGCAGGTCGGCGATGGTGTCCTTGGAGCCCGGCAGGATCAGGAGCTGCGCGCCCGCGAGGTCACCGGGACGCTCCGCATAGACGATCCTCACGCCAGGCTCACTCGGGAGCGGCGCGAAGTCCGTGAAGTTGGCGATGCGGGGGAGCCGGACGATGCCGATGACGAGATCGGCCGGATCTCGCGCTCGGGCGCCGTCGACGCCTACCGAGTCCTCCTCGGGGAGCCCGAGCCCGTGGAGATAGGGCACGACGCCCAGCACCGGCGTCGCGGTCCGCCGCTCGAGATCGCGAAGGGCCCCGGTGAGAAGGGAGCGCTCGCCGCGGAACTTGTTGATGACGAAGCCCGCGACCCGTCGCCGATCCGCCGCGGGCAGGAGCATCATGGTCCCCACCAAGCTCGCGAAGACGCCGCCGCGGTCGATGTCGCCGACGATCAGCACCTTCGCCCTGGCGAGCCTGGCCACGCGCATGTTCGCGAGGTCGCGCCGCATGAGATTGGGCTCTGCGGGGCTCCCTGCGCCCTCGATGAGCATCACGTCGGCGCCGCGGGCCAGCCTCCCGTACGCCTCCGCGATCCGCGGCCACAGCGTGGGGCCGAGCCGGTAGTACTCCCCGGCCCCGCAGGTGCCCCGCACCCGACCGAGCACGACCACCTGGCTTCGCAGGTCCCCCGAGGGCTTCAGCAGGACCGGGTTCATCTCGGCCCTCGGCGGCACGCCGGCGGCCTCGGCCTGCATCGCCTGGGCCCACCCCATCTCCTTGCCATCGCCGGTCACCCAGGCGTTGAGCGACATGTTCTGGGACTTGAAGGGCAGCACCCGCAAGCCCTGCCGCGCCAGGAGGCGGCAGAGGCCGGCCACGAGGACGGTCTTGCCGGCATGGGAGCTTGTCCCCTGGAGCATGAGGGCGGGAGTCCGGCCGCTCATCGAAGGGTGGCCAGCGTGAGCGCGGCCGCCGCGAGGCAGAGCCCGCACGCCCAGCGCGCGACCGCAAGGGCCCGCTCGATGTCCGCGGCATCGGGAGCCGGTCCCGCGCCAAGCCGGTAGTGGCCGTGCTTGGTGAGCGTCACGCCGAGGGCGCCCGCCATGGCGGCCATGGTCTGCCCCGCATTGGGGCTCGTGGTGAGACCGCCATCGCGCCGCATGGTTCGCCACGCCCCCCGACCCGACTCGCCGGCGCACCACGCCCCGGCCACGAGCGCCGCCGCCGCGAGGCGCGCGGGCAGCAGGTTGAGCGCGTCGTCGAGCCGCGCGGCGAACTTGCCGAGATGCTCGAGCCGGCCGCGGCGGTAGCCGATCATCGCGTCGGCCGTGTTCACCGTCCGGTAGGCCCAGGCCGCCGGCAGGCCGCCGATGGCAAAGAAGCCCAGCGGCGCCACCACGCTGTCCGTGAGGTTCTCGGCCAGCGACTCGACCGCGGCCGAGGCGACGGCCCCTTCATCCAGATCCCCCGTGGGC
>JACPCX010000147.1:0-14582 GCA_016184305.1 Candidatus Rokuibacteriota bacterium
CGGTCACGCATCCGGCCGTGGTCGCCATCTGCGAGGGTGCCCGCGACCGGCTCTTCGCCGAATAGACGGCACGCCTCCATGCGGACCACCAGGGCCCCACGCCCAGCCCGGTCCGGCGGTCGAGGGACTCGCCTCCTGATAGTCGCGCCCGCGCTGGTTGTTGCGACCGCTGCGATCTCAGCCACGGCTTTTTCGAACAATCCATTCCGCCTTTTCTAATATCCCGAACGCTCGTCCGCCCGTAGAGTCACTCAGTCGCGATCCCATGAGCGCTCGCGCGCTGGAGGACCCAATGACGCAGAGTCCGGTGTCCGGAAAACGACTGGTGACGCTCATCGCGGGCGACGGCATCGGCCCGGAGGTCGTACGAGCCGCCCAGCGGGTCGTCGAGGCCGCGGGGGCGCCGGTCGCGTGGCAGGGGTGCGCGGCCGGCGCCGAAGTCTTCAGGCGCGGGCTGTCCTCGGGTGTCCCCCACGAGACGATCGAATCGATCCGGCAGACGCGCGTCGTGCTGAAGGGGCCGCTGGAGACGCCGGTCGGCTTCGGCGAGAAGAGCGCGAACGTCACCCTCCGCAAGCTCTTCGAGACCTACGCGAACGTGCGCCCGGTGCGCGAGTTCCCGGGGGTGCCGACGCCCTACAGCGGTCGAGGCGTCGACCTGGTCGTCGTGCGCGAGAACGTGGAGGATCTCTACGCGGGGATCGAGCACATGCAAACCCCAGGGGTCGCCCAGTGTCTCAAGCTGATCTCGCGGAAGGGCTGCGAGAAGATCGTGCGCCTGGCGTTTGAGCTGGCGGTCGCCGAAGGCCGCGGCCGGGTCCACTGCGCGACCAAGGCGAACATCATGAAGCTCACCGAGGGCCTGCTGAAGCGGACCTTCGAGGACGTCGCTCCGGAGTACCCCGGGATCGCGGCGGAGCACATCATCGTCGACAACTGCGCCCATCAGCTCGTCAAGCGGCCCGAGCAGTTCGAGGTCATCGTGACGTCCAACATGAACGGCGATATCCTCAGCGACCTCACCTCGGGGCTCATCGGCGGGCTCGGGTTCGCGGCGTCGGCCAACCTCGGGAGCGAGGTGGCCATCTTCGAGGCGGTGCACGGGTCGGCGCCGAAGTACGCGGGCAAGGATGTCATCAACCCGACGGCGATGATCCTCAGCGCGGCGATGATGCTACGCCATCTCGGGGAGTCGGACGCGGCGGAGGCGATGGAGTACGCCGTGGTGGTCACGCTGGAAGATGGCGTCCACACGCGCGATGTCCCCGGTGACCGGGCGCCCGTGTCGACGACGACCTTCACGGACGCGGTCATCACCAACCTCGGCCGGCGCCCGGCGGGCTGGCGGGCGCGCGACTCCAAGCCATTGAAGCTCCCGCAGATCTCTTCCGCGCCGGACTTCGTGAAGGCCTCCTCGCGCCGGGTCGTTGGCGTGGACGTGTTCGTCGAGTCGGCTCGCACCGCGGAGAGCCTGGGGAAGAGCCTCGAGCGGCTCACGGCGCACGCGCCGCTGCAGCTCGCGATGGTGTCGAATCGCGGCACGAAGGTGTACCGGGCGAGCGGGGCGATGACCGACCCGATCGACCACTGGCGCTGCCGCTTCGTGGTTCGAAGCCCGGGCGCGAACCTCGAGGACCGCGTGCTCCTCGCGCTGGTGGATCGGATCGGCGAGCGCCACCGATGGATGCACATCGAGAAGCTCAACGAGTTCGACGGGGAGCGCGGGTTCACACGGGCGCAGGGCGAGGACTGAGCGTATGGGAGGTGGCACATGACAACCTGGTCTCCGCGCGAGGGGCTCCCGGATTTCCTGGAACAGCTGGAACCGGCACGGCGGGTGCTGCAGCGGCTGGAAAGCTACGAGCGCGTGTTCTCCGACGGGACGACGACGATCGTGCTGAAGCCGGACTCGGACCTTCTGCGCTACCTCGACTCGCCCCGTGATCGGCGGTGATGCGGCGCCTCGCGATCGGGGCAGCGGGAGCGAGGGCAGCCCGAGCCGGGCAAATGTCGCGACGAGCTGACGCTGACGGTGAGCGTCTTCGAGGAGAAGGGGCATGTGGAAATACTGGGTGGGCGTGGGGCTCGTGATCGCCGTGGTTGCCGTGATGACCCTCGGCTGCTCCCAGCAGCCGTCGGCGCCGGCGAGCCTGATCGAGGACAAGGCCTATCCGGTGACGCCGCCGTCGGTGACGGTGACAGTGGGAATCATGACCGGGGAGATCACCGACCTGAAGGTCACCGAACGGGTCGAGCAGGGCTCGGGCCGCGTCGTCTCTCCCGCGAAGCTGACCGGGACGCTGAAGCTGAAGAACACCTCCGTGGATCAGTCCGTGCGCCTCATCTCCGGGAGAATCCGGTACATCGACGCCCAGGGGCGGCAATTCGCCATGGCCGATGGGCAACAGGAGCCGACGATCAAGTTCGGCGGGTACACTGCCGACCGGCTCGATCCCGGGCACGATGCCACGCAGTCGCTCGAGGCGGATGTTCCAGCTGAGGCGCTGAAGCCGGGGAAGTTGAGGGGGATCCGGCTGGAACTCGCCTACCTCCCGTCCCCGTACAAGGAAGAGAAGCTCAGCTTCCCGGTCTCGATCGGCAGCCAATAGGCGCGGGCAGGAGTCAGAGGGTGTCCGAGTGGAGGAGCATGACCGTGCTGACGAGGGCGCGGATCGAGCCGGAGTGGGTAGGGCCGTCGGTGCGCGCGTAAAGGGCGGGCGCAGTGGCCGGAGGAAGCCCCGCGCGACCCGGCATTGCCTGGAGGGAACCGACGAAGCCTCAGCGGAGGATGGAATGACTCGACTCGAGGAAGTTCGAGAAACGGGCCGCATGGCGTGGGCGGACCAGCACCGCGGATGGCTGGCGTCTCCGGAGGACATCGTAGACGCCCTCATCAGCGAGGGCTTCGAGGAATACAAGCGTCGGACCGGCTGATCCTGCGCATGTTCGGTGCCCAAGAGGTGACCGAGCGGAAGGCGCCCGCGCTGCACCACTGGCCCCGGGCTTGCACTCTATGACGCAAACCAGCCGCCATGGCGCGTGGCCGGGGGTGGTTCGCGCGGGGCGCCCGGGCCCCGCGAGCAGGAGGGAGTCGGAAAGCGACACCAGCGCTCGACGAATGGATCGGACAGGACGTGCGAGGCGATCGCTATCGGCCCCGAGGACGTCGCGGTGAGCTGGCTGCCCCTCTACCACGACATGGGGCTGATCGGGACCTGGCTCGCTTGCCTCTACTTCGGGATCCCCGTCGTGATCCTCTCGCCGCTCGCCTTCCTCTCCCGCCCCGCGCGCTGGCTCCGGGCGATCCACGCGCACCGGGCGACGCTCTCGCCCGCGCCGAACTTCGCCTTCGACCTCTGCGTGCGCAAGGTGACGGACGCGGAGATCGAGGGCCTCGACCTGGGCTCCTGGCGGCTCGCCTGCAACGGCTCGGAGCCCGTGAGCCCCGAGACCATCGAGTGCTTCACTCGCCGCTTCGCGCCCTACGGGTTCAAGCTGGAGGCGATGTGCCCGGTCTACGGCCTGGCCGAGTCCTCGGTGGCCCTGACCGTGCCGCCCCTCGGGCGTGGTCCCTGGGTCGACCACGTCGCCCGCGCGGGCTTCGAGCGGCTACGCGAGGCGCGGCCGGCGGCTGCCGACGACGACACCCCCCTGCGCTTCGTCTCGTGCGGCCGCCCCCTGCCGGGCCACGAGGTCCGCATCGTCGACGCCACGGGGCAGCCGGTCGCTGAACGGGTCGAAGGGAGGATCGAGTTCCGTGGCCCCTCGGTGACGAGCGGCTACTTCCGGAACCCCGAGGCCACGCGAGCGGTGCTCCATGGCGAGTGGATGGACTCCGGCGACCTGGGGTACGAGGCCCAGGGAGAGCTGTTCATCACCGGCCGCCAGAAGGACATCATCATCAAGGCCGGGAGGAACCTCTACCCCCAGGAGGTCGAGGAGATCGTCGGCGACATCCCTGGCATCCGCAAGGGGTGCGTGGCTGCCTTCGGCGTCGCCGACCCCGAGACGGGCACGGAGCGGCTCGTTGTCGTCGCCGAGAGCCGAGAGACCGCGCCGGAGCGCATCGAGACCCTGCGTGCGGGAGTGCTGGAGCGGGTCGTTACGGTGCTCGGGATTCCACCCGACGTGGTGGTGATCGCCCGGCCCGGCGCGGTGCTCAAGACGTCGAGCGGCAAGATCCGACGGAGCGCGACGCGCGACGGCTACCTGCGGGGCGAGGTATTCCGCGGGCGCGCGTCGGCCAGTGCGCAGTGGGCGAGGCTCCTGCTCCGAGACGCCGCGGCGCGGGTCGGCCGGCTCTGCCGCCGGGCCGACGCCCTCGTCTACGCCGCGTACGTCGGCGTGCTGCTGGCGGTGACGGTTCCCCCGCTGTGGGCGCTCCTGCTCGTCATGCCTCGGCGCCGGGCCGCCGACCGGCTCGTGCGGTTCTGGTGTCGGAGCATCCTCGCCCTGTCCGGCTGTCCGGTACACGTCGAGGGGCTCGATCACCTCCGCGCCGCCGTTCCAGCGATCCTGGCCGCCAACCATGCCAGCTATCTCGACGCCGTCGTCCTGCTCGCGGCGCTGCCCGTGGAGTTCGCCTTCGTCGCCAAGCGCGAGCTGGCCGGCTCCCCGGTCGTTGGCACGGTGATCCGCAAGGTCGGCCACCTCACCGTCGAGCGCGTGGAGCCTGCGCAGCGCGCGGCCGACGCCGCCCGCGCCACCGCGCGCCTTCGTGGCGGCGTCTCACTCTTCTTCTTCCCCGAGGGCACCTTCGTCCGGGCGCCGGGGCTGCTCCCGTTCAGGCTCGGCGCCTTCAAGGCCGCCGTTGAGGCCGGGCGCCCGGTGGTGCCGATCGGGCTCCGCGGGACCCGCGAGATCCTGGCGGCCGACACGTGGTTGCCGAAGCCGGCGCCCATCAGGGTCGCAATCGGCCCCCCGATCACGCCGCAGGCGGGCGGGTGGCAGGAGATGGTGAGGCTGCGTGGTCTCACGCGGGTCGAGATCGCGCGTCTGGCTGACGAGCACCCCGTGGGAAGCCGGGCCGCGGCATGACCACGGCGCTGTCGTCAGACACGGCCGTCGGGGTCACGATTCGTGCTGACGACCGGGCGCGTGCTTGAGCACTACCACGGTGGTACGATGAGCCGCCGGGTGGCGACCCTGGACTGGCTCGTGCCCGAGGCGGTGGTGGAGCTCCATCCCGCCGGCGCGGCGCGGGCGGGAGTGGCGGATGCCGGGCGCGTGCGGTTGTGCTCGCGCCGGGGGGCCGTGACGGCCGTGGCGCGGGTGACCGGCGGCATCGCGCCGGGCACCGTGTTCATGGTCTTCCACTTCGCCGAGGCGGCGGCGAACCTCCTGACCCATGCCGCGCTCGACCCGGTCGCGAAGATCCCCGAGTACAAGGCGTGCGCGGTCGCCGTCGAGCCGGCAGAGGCCCTGAGCGCCGCCTGCGAGGAGCCACGATGCTGTTCGAGGAGTCGCTGAAGGACGAGCCGCATACTCGCCGCGTCACGCTGCTGCACGTCCAGGCCCTCGCCGAGTACCTCCACACGCTCCAGGCCTCGCCCGCTCCGCGGTGATGCCACATTACGAGAGCGAGGCCGGCTAATGACACGCCTCGACGTGTGGCGGCGCCCGCCCGTCGTGGTGCTCCTCGCGGGTCTCGGGCTGCTCGGCTTGCTGACCGTGGCGGCCGCCACCGAGGCGCCACGGCCCGCCACGCGGCCGGTGGTCTTCGTGGCGCGCATCGAGGGCGTCATCGACCTGGGGCTCGCGCCTTTCGTCGAGCGCGTCCTAATGGAGGCGACGACGGCGGGCGCCGCCGCCGTGATCCTCGAGATCAACACCTTCGGCGGGCGTGTGGATGCGGCCGTGCTCATCCGGGACGCGCTGCTCCGCGCCCGCGTCCGGACCGTGGCCTTCGTCAACAAGCGGGCGATCTCCGCCGGCGCCCTCATCAGCCTGGCAGCCGAGACGATCGTGATGGCCGACGGCGGGACGATCGGCGCGGCCACGCCGGTGGAGAGCGGGTTGCCGGGCGCGCCGGCCCAGCCCGTGGCGGAGAAGACCGTGTCGTACATGCGCAAGGAGTTCCGTGCCACGGCCGAGAGCCGGAAGCGGCCGCCGCTGCTCGCCGAGGCGATGGTGGACGCTGACGTGGAGATTCCCGGCGTCATCGACAAGGGGAAGCTCCTGACGCTCACCACGGAGGAAGCCCTGAAGCACGGGCTCGCGGATTTCCGCGCCGACAGCCTCCCCGCCGTCCTGACATCCCTCGCCCTTGCCGGCGCGGAGGTGCGCGAGGCGACGCAGACGTGGGCCGAGACGCTCGTGCGCTTCCTGACCCACCCGGTGGTCAGCTCGCTCCTGATGGCGGTCGGCATCCTCGGGATCATCGTGGAGATCCGCACGCCCGGCTTCGGCGTGCCCGGCGCGCTCGGCATCCTGAGCCTCGGACTCTTCTTCTGGGGCCACTGGCTGGTGCGGCTGGCGGGCTGGGAGGAGCTGCTCCTCGTCGGCGCCGGCCTCATCCTCCTGGCGATCGAGCTCTTCGTCACGCCAGGCTTCGGGGTCACCGGGGTCCTCGGGCTCGCCGCCCTCCTCGGAGGCCTGGGGTTGAGCCTCGTCGGCGCCGGGGCGACGTGGGAGGTCGTGATCACCGCCGTGACGCGGGTCGCGGTGTCGCTGCTGCTGGCGATCGCGGTCTCCCTGGCCCTGCTGCGTTTCCTCCCGCGCTTGCCGTTCGGCCGCCGGCTGGTCCTCGAGACCGAGCTGACGGCGCGCGAGGGATTCGCCTCGGCGCCCGAGACCGACCGCGCCTGGCTCGGCAAGCGCGGCACGGCCGCGTCCACCTTGCGCCCGGCCGGCATCGCCGACTTCGAAGGGGAGCGGGTGGACGTCGTCTCCGACGGGGACTTCATCGAGGCCGGGGAACGGATCACGGTAGTCCGTGTGGATGGCAACCGGATCGTCGTGCGGGCACTTCAGAGAAAGGACTGAGCCATGGTTGGAATCGAAACCGGCGCGTTCGGAGCCGTCGTGCTCCTCGTCCTGGTGGTTGCGGCGCTCGGCGTGCTCCTCTATCTGATCCCCGTCCGGCTCTGGATCGCCGCCTTCGCCTCAGGCGCGTATGTGGGCCTCTTCACGCTCGTGGGGATGCGCTTGCGGCGGGTGCCCCCGGGCACGATCGTCACCGCCCGCATCAGCGCGGTGAAGGCCGGGCTGGACATCTCCGTCAACGATCTGGAGGCGCACTTCCTGGCCGGCGGGAACGTCGTCAACGTCGTCAACGCCATGATCTCGGCGGACAAGGCGAACATCGTGATGCCCTTCAAGCGGGCCGCGGCCATCGACCTGGCCGGGCGTGACGTGCTGGCGGCGGTGAAGATGTCGGTGATCCCCAAGGTGATCGAGACCCCGCGCATCGCAGCCGTGGCCAAGGACGGCATCCAGCTCATCGCGGTCTCGCGGGTGACCGTGCGCACCAACATCGACCGGCTGGTGGGGGGCGCCGGTGAGGAGACCATCATCGCGCGCGTCGGGGAGGGCATGGTCAGCACGATCGGCTCGGCGGCCAGCCACAAGGACGTTCTGGAAAACCCGGATCACATTTCCAAGCACGTCCTCTCCAAGGGGCTGGACGCCGGGACGGCCTACGAGATCCTGTCCATCGACATCGCCGATGTGGACGTCGGGGAGAACATCGGCGCCAAGCTCCAGATCGACCAGGCCAACGCCGACAA
The DNA here is from genome assembly GCA_016184305.1 of Candidatus Rokuibacteriota bacterium. GTDB lineage: Bacteria > Methylomirabilota > Methylomirabilia > Rokubacteriales > CSP1-6 > UBA12499. Next base: position 7,728 of record JACPCX010000147.1, read on the forward strand.
GCAGATTGCCCAGGCCAAAGCGGAGGAGCGGCGGGCCATGGCCGTCGCCCTGGAACAGGAGATGCGCGCGCGGGTGGTCGAGGCCGAGGCCGAGGTGCCGCGGGCCATGGCCGAGGCCTTCCGTCAGGGCAACCTCGGGATCATGGACTACTACCGGATGAAGAACGTCCAGGCCGACACGGAGATGCGCGAGTCGATCGCGGGCGCCCCCGAGGAGCCGCCCGCACCCCCGAAGAAATAGCGCATGGCACCGGGAGAACACACACCGCATGTTCGACTTTCCGGGTCATGGCCGGGGCATCACCGAGTTCGTCGAGCAAGTCGACGGCGACCTCGTTGTCCTCGGGACCCGGGGCAGGACGAATCTGCGCGACATCTTGCTTGGCAGCACTGCGGAGCGTGTTGTCCGGGATGCGCGTTGCTCGATCCTGACGGTCACGCCAGAGGGGGTCGAGCCCCCGCTCGGACGGTAGTCGGCCGCATGGATCCCTGGCGGCTGAGGGACGTGCAAGCAGGGACGGCCAGAGTAGGGGGCCGACAGTGACCATGGAGCCCATCCTCGTCCTCGCGGTCTTGCTGTTGGTGCTCTTGCTCAACGTCCTCGTGCGCTCGCTGAGGAAGCGTCTCGAAGGCCCGACGCCCCAGGCGCCCGGTCCGGAAGTGGAGAATGGACCCTCTCCCGAGCGAACGCGACCGGCGGCCCCCGTCGCACAGCGGCGTGAAGCCCGCGGCATCCTGCCGGACGCTCCGGCGACGTCGCCGCGATCGGCAGCGCCCCGCCACCGACCTCGCGTGCGCGTCGGGAGCATGCGGGAGGCACGCCGGGCGATTGCGCTCATCGCCGTGCTGGGGGAATGCCGCGGCCTGGAACCACCGAGCCGAGTTCGACGGGGAGGAGAGCGGAATGCCTGATCCACTCCGGGCGGCCACCGGCACTCTCGAGCCGCCCCCTCGGCTCGACGCGCTTCTCCCGCCGGAGATGGCGAAGCGCGCCGAGGACATTGGCGTGAAGAAGGCCTCGATGGTTGGCGGCACCCTCCTCGTCGGCGGCGTCTACTGGTTCGTCTACCTCCGCCCGCGGCGGGAACCGTGACGCCGCGTGGGAACCTGGGCCTTCTGCCATGAAAGCCCTTCTGTTCGAACTTCTGACGGGTCGGGGCCCCCTGATCCCGCTGCTTACCGTGCTGCTGGCGGGGGGGTGGTCTTCATGATTCCCGCCCGCCTGGCGCGCCATGCCCACGCGATCTCGGAAGCGACCGGGCTCGGGGGGTTATGGATCGGCTCCGTGCTGCTTGCCGCAGCCACCTCGCTCCCGGAAATCCTGACCGATGTCACCGCGGCGCTGCTCGAGGCACCAGACATCGGGGTCGGTGATCTCTTCGGGTCGACGCAGTGGGAAACATCTTCGGCAGCAACGCGTTCAACATGGCGGTCCTGCTGGTCATGGACATCGTCTACGTGCGGGGGCCGATTCTCGCCATCGTCTCCCGCGACCATCTCCTGACCGTCCTGGTCGCCGTCGCGTGCCTCGGGCTCGGCGTCATGGCCATAGCGTCGCGGGACGAGCGCCGGCCTCCGATTCTCCGGGTGGAGAGCCTCCTCATCGTCGCCGCATACCTCGGCGCCGCGTGGATGCTCCATAGCCTGGGGAGTTGAGATGTTCGAGCCCGGCTGAAGGATGACGAAGTCGCCTGAGAACACGATCGAGCGGGCGACCTCCAAGGATGCGTAGCGGATCGCTCAGCCTCGCCATGCGGTCAGTCTCCCTCGCGCGCGTGTCGCCCGCCGAGCCGCCTCAGTCGCCCGCGCGGGCGCCGCTGACGCGGTGGAGCGCGATGCCTGCCGCCACCGCCACATTCAGCGAGTCGATGCCCGGCGCCATGGGGATCCTCACCTCGAGGTCGGCCGCCGCCAGCGCGCTCGCGCTGAGTCCCTGGCCCTCGGCGCCCAGCAGCAGCACCACGCGCTCCGGCGCGGGACGCCTGCCGCCGAGCCCGGCGATGTCGGCGGCGCGCGCCGCCGGCGTGAGGGCGACCACCGTGTAGCCCGCCTCGCGCAGCCGACCGAGCCCCGCCGGCCAGTCGCCGAGGCGGGCGAAGGGCATCGCCAGCGAGCCGCCCATGGAGACGCGGATCGCCTTCCGGTAGAGCGGGTCGGCGCAGCCCGGGGAGAGCAGCACCGCGTGGGCGCCGAAGGCCCGCGCGTTCCGGAAGATGCCGCCCACGTTGTCGGGGTCGGCCAGGTTCTCGAGCGCGAGGAGGAGCCGCGGGCCCGGCGCCTCGATCAGCGCCCCCGCGGCGGGCTCGACGCCGCGCTCGCCGACGGCGAGGCAGCCGCGGTGGAACGTGTATCCGACGATGCCGCGGACGATCGCCTCCGTGGCCAGCAAGAGACGAGGGCCGCCGGCGCGGGAGTCCAGCAGGTCGCGCAGCCCCTCGAGCGCGGGCCCCGTCACCAGCAGCGAGCGCACACGAAAGCGGCCTGATTCCAGGAGCCGCCTGACGAGGATCCTGCCCTCGACGACGAAGAGCCCCTGCCGGAGGCAGCGCTCGGCGTCCTTGAGATCCCGGTAGTCGGCGACGCGGGGATCGGACAGGTCCTCGATGGTGTCCATGCCTGCGGCGAGTATACCGCCCCTCGACAGGGGCTCCGCGGCCCGCTACCATGCCTCCGTCATGGCCGAGCCTCAGCCCGAGCCCATCGAGCCCGCTGCCACCGAGCCTGCGCGAAGCGAGATCGACGCGCTGTTCGCGCTGGTGCGCCGGCGCTACGGGGACCGGCTGACCGCCGAGCAGCTCGCCGCCGTGCGCGTGGGCATCGAGGGGATCGTGGAGAGCTCGCGCGCGCTGCGCGCCGTGAGGCTCCGCAACTCCGAGGAGCCATTCCAGCCGTTCGCTCCGTTCCGGGCCGAGCCGTGAAGGAGGAGATCGTGTTCCTGCCGGTGCGGCGCCTCGCGGCGCTCGTGAGGACGCGCGAGCTCTCTCCGGTGGCGCTGGCGGAGACATTCCTCGAGCGCCTCGAGACCCTCGGCCCCAGGTACAACGCGGTGGTCACGGTCACGCGCGATCGGGCGCTCACCCAGGCGCGGAGTGCCGAGCGGGAAATCGGCGCGGGCCGCTACCGCGGCCTCCTCCACGGCATTCCCTACGGCGCCAAGGACCTCCTCGCGACGTCTGACGGCATCCCGACCACGTGGGGCGCCGCGCCCCTCAGAGGACAGACCTTCGACGAGGACGCCACCGTCATCCGCCGGCTCGAGGAGGCGGGCGCCGTGCTCTGCGCCAAGCTCGCCATGATCGAGCTGGCCGGAGGCATGGGCTACCGGCAGCCGAATGCCTCGTTCACGGGCCCCTGCATCAATCCGTGGAGCACGGACTCGTGGAGCGGCGGCTCCTCCAGCGGCTCGGGCGTGGCCGTGGCGGCGGGGCTCTTGCCCTTTGCCATCGGCTCCGAGACCTGGGGCTCGATCCTCTCTCCCGCGGGGAGCTGCGGCGTCGCCGGGCTCAGGCCCACCTACGGACGCGTGAGCCGCCACGGCGCCATGGCGCTGTCCTGGACCCTCGACAAGCTGGGGCCGCTCGGCCTCACGGCCGACGACTGCGGCCTCGTGCTCGACGCCGTCGCGGGGGCGGACCCGGCCGACCCCACCACGAGCGCCCGCCCGTTCAGCTATGACCACGCGGATCCCGAGGCGCGCCGCTTCAGGTTCGGCGTGGTCAGGGGCGTGACGGAGCCGTGCGACGGGGACGTGCGCGAGACCTTCGAGCGCTCGCTGGAGGTGCTGCGCCGGATCGGCAGCGTGGAGGAGGTGGTGCTTGCCGATCTGCCCTGGGAGGAGATCACGCGGACGATCCTCCAGGCCGAGGCCGCGAGCGCCTTCGAGGACCTCATCGAGAGTGGGAGGATCGCGGAGCTCACGGCGCCCGAGGACCGCTACTCGGCCTATGCCCGGGATGCCATCCTCGCCAAGGACTACATCAAGGCGCTGCGGCTGCGCGGGGTGATGGCGCGGGAGGCCGACCGGACGCTGTCGCGACTGGACGCCCTCGTCGCGCCGGGCCGGGCCGCGGTGGCCCCGGCGCTCGGTCAGGAGATCCGGGGCGGGATGCGCGGCGGCCGGGACCTCATGGGCGCCATCGGCAACGGCGCGGGGCTGCCGGCTATCATCGTGCCCAACGGGATCGGCGCCCGCGGGCTGCCGACGAGCCTGCAATTCATGGGGCGCGCCTGGGAGGAGAACACGCTCCTCGCGGCGGCGCGCGCCTACCAGTCGCTTACCGACTGGCACCGGCGCCACCCGCCTGTCGGTTGATCAGATTGGTTCCCGGGGAACGGGAACGGGAGGAAACTGCCATGCCAATACTCTTCACGGTCGGGGAGGAGATCAACCATCACGCCGGCGACCCTCGATGCCCCGAGTGCCTGGAGGCCTATCCCGAGCCCTGCCGCTGCGGCGGGCTGATCCACGCCGCCGGGGGAGAGGAAGAGGACACCGACGACACCCTCCTGCTCACCACCAGGTGCGACAAATGCGGGCGCTCCGAGGAGGAGCTCGGCGAGGAATGACGGTCGAGGCGTGGCCGGTGTACCTGGCCCTCTCCCTCCCCGAGCTGCGCAGGCGCGCCGCCCGGGCCGTCGAGGCGCTCGCCGCCTGTGCCGTCTGTCCGCGTGACTGCAAGGTGGATCGGCTGGCGGAGCGGACGGCCGTGTGCAAGACGGGGCGCCGCGCGCGCGTCGCGAGCCACTTCTCGCACCTGGGCGAGGAGGACTGCCTGCGCGGCTGGCGGGGGTCGGGGACGATCTTCTTCTCGTGGTGCAACCTGCGCTGCGTGTTCTGCCAGAACTTCGACGTGAGCCAGGAGGGCGCCGGCCGCGAGGTGAGTCCGGGCGAGCTGGCGGGGATGATGCTCGATCTGCAGGCTCGCGGCTGCCACAACATCAACCTCGTGACGCCGGAGCATGTGGTGCCGCAGATCCTGGAGGCGCTGCCGGTGGCGGTCGAGCGAGGGCTCAGGCTGCCGCTCGTGTACAACACGAGCGCCTACGACGGGCTGGACAGTCTCCGGCTGATGGACGGGCTCGTGGACATCTACATGCCCGACTTCAAGTGCTGGGACCCGGAGGCCTCGCTCCGCTACCTGCGGGCGCGCGAGTACCCGGAGGTGGCCCGCGCGGCCATCCGCGAGATGCACCGCCAGGTGGGCGATCTCGTCGTGGACGAGCGGGGCCTCGCGCGGCGGGGGCTCCTGGTGCGGCACCTGGTGATGCCGGGCGGCCTGGCGGGCACGCCGGAGATCGCGCGCTTCCTCGCCGAGGAGATCTCGCCTCACACCTACGTCAATGTCATGGATCAGTACCGCCCGGCGGGCCGCGTCTTTGGCGACGACTTCGAGGAGATCGCCCGCCCCATCAGCCACGGCGAGTACACGGATGCCGTCCGGGCCGTGCTGGGAGCGGGGCTCCATCGGCTGGACCACCGGCGGGGACTGGCCTCGGCCGAGGCCTGACCGCCCGCCGCAGCGTTCCGGGCCGCGGGCATGGGCTCGCGCGCCACGGGGAAGGAGGACTGGCTTGCACTCCCATCACGAGCCGGCGCAGCACGGCCACGGCGGCGACGGTCATGGCCACCAGGGTCACCGTGACCACGGACACGGCGGCAGTCACGGCAATCCCGAGGACCTCGACGCCTACATCGCCAGGCTCGAGGACCCGGCGCGCGACGAGTGGCAGCGGCCCGACGCGGTGGTCGCTGCGCTCGGGCTCAGGCGCGGGCAGACGGTGGGAGAGATCGGGGGCGGGCCGGGGTACTGGTCCCTGCGGCTCGCCCGGAAGGTCGGCCCGGCCGGCCGCGTCTACGCCGTGGACGTCGAGCCGCGCCTCCTCGAGGTGCTGCGCCAGCGGCTCGAGGAGCGGAAGGTCGGCAACGTGACGCCCGTGCTCGGGCTGCCCGAGGACCCGCTGCTCCCAGTGGCCAGCTGCGACCTCGTGCTCCTGGTCAACGCCTATCACCATCTCCCCGACGGGCCCGCCTATCTCCGGCGCCTGGCCCGGGCCCTCCGGCGAGGGGGACGGATCGTCAACGTGGATTTCCACAAGCGGGAGACACCGGTGGGACCGCCTGTGGAGGAGCGGGTGTCGCGGGAGGAGTTCCTGGCCGGGGCGCGGCGCGCGGGGCTCGTCCCCGTCGCCGAGCACGGTTTCCTGCCGCATCAGTACTGCGTGGCGCTCAGACCGCGGCGCGCGCCGAGGTGAGGCTGGGGCAGGCGCCAGCACCGGCCCGACGAGCGCTTACCCGAGGGCGGCGAGGTCGAAGGCGGCGGTGAAGGGGTTGCGGAATCTCACGCCGTCGATCAAGCGGCCGTCCGCGAAGTCTTCGCTCAGGACGATCTCGATCTGGTTGAGGCGCGCCGTGGCCCAGAGCTGCGCGTCCCAGTAGCTCAGGCGGTGCGCCTGGACGCCGCGCCCGGCCTCGAGGACGATGAAGGCGGTGATCGGCACGACCGGCCACGAGGCCGACAGGTTCCCCGCCTGCTCGACCGCCTCGCCCGGCGTGAGGGGGGGATCCAGCTTCTGGGTCGCCACCCGCAGGAACTCCCCGAGCACCTGGGCGGACAGCCTGCCGCGGCCGTCGGCGACGAGACGGCGCAGGACCTCCAGGGCGCGCTGCTGCTTGTCGCGGTCGCGGACGTCGTAGGCGTATACGACGACGTTGGTATCGATCAGGACGTCAGACATCGTACAGCGCGTCGCGCGTCCACGCCCGCTGGCGCTGCGCGACCCGCTGGTTGCGGTGGCGGGCGATGAAGGCCTCCACCCTCTTCCAGGCGTCCGGATCTGGAGCCCGCGAAGCCGTGC
>JACPCX010000058.1:0-3635 GCA_016184305.1 Candidatus Rokuibacteriota bacterium
TTCGCCGGTCTCCAGCCGGGGGTGGCGGTGATCGGCGACTCCACCTTCGTCCACTCCGGGCTCCCCGGCTTCACCTCCTTCGCCCGGGCCAGGGCCAACGTCACTCTCCTCATCATGGACAACCGCACCACCGGCATGACCGGCCAGCAGCCCGTCGAGACCGTGGACATGCTGGAAGCCATCGTCACGGGGCTCGGTCTGGACCCGGCCCACGTGCACACCATCGTGCCCCTGGCGAAGCGCCATGCCGAGAACGTGGCCGTGATCGAGGCGGCCCTGAGCCACGAGGGCCCCAGCGTGGTCATCTGCCGGCGGGAATGCGTACAGGCCTCCCGCAAGGGCGTCAACCGCGAGCACGACCGGTGCGTGCGCGAGGCCGCCCGTGGCTGACCTGGCCCACGATCCCTATCGCCTGATCCTCGTCGGGGTCGGGGGCCAGGGGACGCTGACGCTGGCGCAGATGATCATGGAGGTGGCCCGCCGCTCGGGCTATCGGGCGCTTCAGTCCGAGATCCACGGGATGAGCCAGCGCGGCGGGACCGTCTACGCCTATCTGAGCGTCTCGAGGGGCGCGATCCTCACGCCAGCGGCCATGGAAGCCTCGAGCCACCTGCTGATCGCGCTGGAGCCGCTGGAGGCGCTCCGCTATCTGCCGTACCTGCGGAGCGACGCGCTCCTCTTCGTGGCGCGTGAGCCGGTCCGGACGCTGCCCGATTACCCTGACGACCCCACGCTGTTCGCCGCCCTCGAGGCCGTCCCCGGAGCGACCCTCGTGGACACGCCGGCCCTGGCGCAGACCCTGCGCCTCAAGCAGGCCGGCGGCATGGCGCTCCTGGGTCTGGCCGCCCACCGCCTGCCCTTCGACGCGGAAGTGTGGCGGAGCGTGATCGCCGAGCGCTTCGGTCCCGGGACTGCCGTCACCGCGAAGAACCTCCAGGCCTTCGCCCACGGGCTGGGGTAAGACGACTACAGGTCCGAGGGGAAGATGTCGTGGGGCCCCACGTGGTACCCCAGCGCCACGTACAGCTCCGCGATGCGCTTCCCCGGCATGATGGACTCGAGGAAGTGGTATTATCCCGGCGACCGCGGCACCCGACCGCCACCCTCCGGAGGGCCCGATGAACGCCACCGATCTCTGCTACACGCCGGCCACGGAGCTGGCCTCCCGCATCCGAGACAAGGCGCTCTCCCCGGTGGAGCTGACGCGCGCGGTGCTCGACCGCACGGTGCGCCCGCTCTTCGAGACGTACAGCCTGCTGCTGACGCCGTCCGTGTCCGTGGCCGCCTTCCCCGTGGGCCGGATCAACCCCGAGCATTACCCCCAGCACCCCTGGGACTGGCTCGGCTGGGCCTCGTTCAGCTACCCGCTCAACTTCACCGACCAGCCCGCCGCCTCGGTGCCCGCCGGCTTCACGCCCTCGAGCATGCCCGTCGGCCTTCAGATCGTCGGCCGCCGCTTTGCCGATCTCACCGTGCTCCAGGCCTCCGCCGCCTTCGAGCAGGCCCGCCCCTGGGCGCGGAAGCGCCCGCCGGTGCAGTAGAGGGCCGCGTCAACGCCAGGGAAGCGCGCGGCTCGCTCCTGCGGACGTCCGGCTCGGCCCGTTCCCGGCTCGAAAGCGGTTCTCTGCTTCCGCGGGGCGTTTGCGGTACTATTCAAGCAGCGCGCGTATCTCCTCGCGCCCGACACGTCGCCGTCGCCGGTGCGGCTCGATCCACCGGCCTCGCCCCGTCCAGCGGGGCCCACCGATTCTGAGGAGCGTATGACGAGGTTCCATTCGTGAGCCGACGATCCCGCCGCGGGCGCCCGCCCTCGGCACGCGGGCCCGAGGGCTCGCGCCGGCCCGAGGGCCAGCGCCCGCCCGGGGGTCCGCGCCCCCAGCCCGTCCCGCGCCCGCACCCTGCATCCTCGGCGGCGGCTACCGCCTTCGAGAAGCTCACCGCGATCCAGCCCAACGAGCGCCTGCGGCTCGAAACCGCACCCTCGGAGCTGTCCATGCGCGTGATGGACATGTTCACGCCCATCGGCAAGGGGCAGCGCGGGCTCATCGTGGCCCCGCCGCGCACGGGCAAGACCATGCTGCTCCAGCAGATCGCCAGGGCCGTCCTCGCCAATCATGGGGACGTGGCCGTCATCGTGCTGCTGGTGGACGAACGGCCCGAGGAGGTCACCGACTTCCGGATGATGCTCGCCAAGACGGGGGCGGAGGTGGTCGCCTCGAGCAACGACAACCCCTGGGCGCGCCATATCGAGATCACCGAGGAGGTCCTCGATCGGGCCAAGCGGATGGTGGTGGAGGAGAAGCGGGACGTCCTCATCCTCTTCGACTCCCTCACGCGCATGACGCGCGCCTACAACAACCAGCTCACCTCCCGCGGGCGCACCATGTCGGGCGGGATCGACAGCCGCGCCTTCCTGATGCCGCGCGCCTTCTTCGGCGCCGCCCGCAAGGCCGAGGAGGGCGGCTCGCTCACCATCGTGGGAACGGCGCTCGTGGACACCGGCTCGCGCATGGACCAGATCATCTTCGAGGAGTTCAAGGGCACGGGGAACATGGAGCTGCACCTCAGCCGCGAGCTCGCCGACCGGCGCATCTTCCCGTCCTTCGACCTCCTCCGCTCCGGCACCCGCCACGAGGAGCTCCTCTTCGCGGAGGAGGAGCTGCGGCGCATCCAGCTCCTGCGCCGAGCGCTGGCCAGCCGCAAGCCCGTCGAGGCCATGGAGCTGCTCCTCGAGCGCCTCCGCCTCACCAGCACGAACGCGGAGTTCCTGAAGGGGCTGGGCGAGCGCTCTTAGCCAATGCCGCGCAGGCGCGGGTCCAGCGCGTCGCGGAGCCCGTCGCCGAAGAGGTTGAAGCCCATCCTATGTCAATGCGCGGAGCCCCTCGCGGGCTCCCCTCACGGACAGATGGTCGTGCCGGCGGCGCCCCGGAGGGAGGCCTCGATCGACCCGATGGTGGTGATGACGGCGGCGCGGCCGGACGCCTCCACGAACTCCACGGCGCTCTCCACCTTTGGCGCCATGGAGCCGGGGGCGAAGATGCCGGCGGCGAGGCGCGCTCGCGCCTCCGCCGCATTCATGGCGTGGATCTCCGCCTGGTCGTCGCGGCCGAAGCGGTCGAAGGCATGCGAGACGTCCGTGACGAAGAGCAGCCGCTCGGCGCCCAGCGCCCCCGCCAGCAGTCCCGCCACCCAGTCCTTGTCGATCACGGCGGGGCGAGGCCGGCGCGAGGCGCCCGCGCGGGCAAGAGCCACGCCGCCACCGCCCCCCGCGACGACGTGATGGCTCCGGAGGAGCGTGGCGATGGCGGCCTGCTCGACCACGGCCACCGGTCGCGGCGAGGCCACGACGCGCCGCCACCCGCGGCCGTCGGGCATCCTCACCGCCGGAAGGCCGGCGGGCGGCTCGGCGAGCGCCGCTCCCACGGGCTTGGTGGGAGCGGTGAAGGCGGGATCGCCCTCGTCCACGAGAACGCGGGTGACGAGCGCGGCGCACGCCTCACCGCCGAGCCGGGCGTCGAGCGCCTCGGCCAGCAGGGAGCCCAGCTCCCCCTGGGTCTGCGCCACGTGCACGTCCAGGCTCTCCGGATCGCCGAGGCCGGGAGCGCCGAGGAGCCGCCCCACCTGGGGCCCGTTGC
>JACPCX010000059.1:0-3604 GCA_016184305.1 Candidatus Rokuibacteriota bacterium
GCCGCTGATCAGGCGGAAGAGCGTCGTCTTGCCGGCGCCGTTGGGGCCGATGATGGCCCGCCGCTCGCCGGCGGCCAGGCTCAGGGACACCTGGCTCACTGCCTCGAGGCCCCCGAACCGGCGGGTGACCCCCTCGCACTCCACGGCCGCCGTGGCGCCGTCCCCGGCATGGCCCGTCACCGCGCGGCCCTGAGCAGGCCCAGCATGCCGCGCGGCGCCCACAGCGCCGTCACGACGTAGGCGGCCGCCAGCACCATCACCCAGCGCTCCGTGAAGACGCTCACCATCTTCTCGAGGAAGGTGATCGCGAAGGCGCCGATGAGGGGCCCCACGAGCGTGCCCGGACCGCCCACGATCACCATCAGGACGAACTGTATCGAGTGCGCGAGGTCCACCGTGCTGGGCCCGACGAAGCCGTTGTAGTAGGCGTAGAGGCTGCCGGCGAGCCCGGCGAAGGCGCCGGCGATCACCAGCGCGAGGGCCTTGTGGAGGAAGACGTTGTAGCCGAGCACGCGCATCCGGCTCTCGCTGTCGCGGATGCCGACCAGCGTCTTGCCGAAGGGGGACCAGATCAGGAGCAGGTAGAGCGCGAGGCAGCCGACGAACAGCGCGAGGACCGTGTAGTAGAAGGACAGCGTTCCCGACGCGAGGCCGACCCACGGGACGCGCGGCCGCGGAATCCCCACGATGCCGGTGTCGCCGCCGGTCAGCGAGACCCACCGGTAGGCCAGCCCCCACGCGCAGAGCGCGACGGCGAGCGTGATCATCATGAAGTAGGTGCCGGTGGCGCGGAGCACCAGGATGGCGATGGCCGCCGAGACGACGGCCGCGAGCGCGATGCTGGCGCCGAGGGCGGCGCCGAAGGACGCCTGGTGGCGCGTGACGAGAATCGCCGTGGTGTAGGCGCCGACGGCGAAGAACGCCGAGTGGCCGAGGGACGGCAAGCCCGCGAACCCGAGGAGCAGATCGAGGCTCGCCGCGGCGATCGCGTAGATGAGGCCCTCGGTCATGAGGATCACCACGTAGCTGGGCAGGACGGGCGCGAGCCCGGCGAGGACTGCGAGCGCGATGGCGAGGCCCACCACGAGCCGCATCGGCGCGCGGGTGGCCGCGACGTCCATCACGCCCTCCCGAAGAGCCCGGTGGGCCGGAAGGCGAGCACGATGCCCATGGGCGCGAAGAGCGTGAAGTAGGAGATCTCCGGGAACAGCGCCTTGCCGAAGTTGTCCAGCAGGCCGAGGACGACGGCCGCGACCAGGGCGCCGCCCAGGCTGCCCATGCCCCCCACGATCACCACCACGAAGGCGTAGGGCAGGATCTCGAAGTCGATCCCGGGGTAGATCCCCATGAACGCCGAGCCCACGACGCCGGCGAAGCCGGCCAGGAAGGCCCCGAGGCCGAAGACGGCCATCTTCAGGATCGGCACGTTGATGCCGAGGGCCTCGGTCATCTCGGCGTTGTCGATGGCGGCGCGGACCATGGCGCCGGCGCGCGTCTTCTCCTGGAACCACCACAGAACGACGAAGAGGACACCCGCGGCGGCGATCATGAACAGCCGGAAAATCGGGAAGCTGAAGCCGGCGATCTTCAGGCTCTGGTCGAAGTACGCCGGCCCGCGCAGGTTGAAAGGATCGCCGCCCCAGATGAGCAGGCAGAGGTCCTGGACGAACAGCGCGATGCCCATGGTCAGCAGCATCTGGCGGAGGTCGTCGCCCTGCACGGCGCGCAGGAACACTCGCTCGAGAACGACGCCGCCGGCCGCCACGGCGAGCGCCGCCCCGAGCAGCGCCAGGTAGAAGTTGCCGCCGGCGGCGACCAGCGCGACGCCGAGATAGCCCCCGATGAGGTAGAACGAGCCGTGGGCGATGTTGACGACCTTCATCACGCCGAAGATCAGCGTGAGGCCGCCGCCGAGGAGGAAGAGCAGCGCGGCGTAGGAGAGGCCGTTGAACGTCTGGTTGACCCAGAACTCCATGACGCTAGCGGCGGGCGGGGGGGGCCGCCCGCCGCCTCACCCGCCCGTCTCGGTCAACGTCCCTCACCCGGGATTCCGGCGCAGTCCGAACTCAGCAGTACTTGCAGGGGGGGTTGTCCCGGCTGTAGATCGGCTGCTTGAGGTACTCTTCCGGGTTGTACTTCCAGAACTGCGACACCGACGGGTAGGTCTCGATGACGGTGTTCTGGTAGAAGTCCCCGACCTTGTCGACGCGCCGGATATAGATGTTCTGGACGATGTGGCCGTACTTGTCGAGCTTGATCGGCCCGCGCGGCGAGCTCTTGATCTCGGTGGCGCGGAGTGTCTGGAAGAACTTCTCCTTGTTCTCCACGTCGCCACCGACCTGCCGGATCGCCTCGGCGATCCACATGGCCGCGCCGTAGTTGATCGCGCCCGAGAAACCCACGTAGTCCTTCTTGGTCACCTGCTTGATCCGCTGGACGAACCGCTTGTTCTCGGGCGTGTCGAGCGCCTGGCTCCACGGAAGGAAGGTCAGCACGCCGAGCGCGCTATCGCCGAGCGCTGTCAGCAGCGTCTCGTCGGTCGCCGTGCCGGCCGCGAGGACCTTCTTCTTCTCCAGCACCCCGGCCTTCCGGAGCTCGCCCAGCAGCCGGATCGAGGCGGCGCCCGTCACAACGTCGAGGATGCCGTCGGCCTCGGGCTTGAGGCTCGCGACGTAGGGGCCGAAGTCCGTGGTGTTGACGGGCGTCCAGATCTTCTGGATGACCTGTCCGCCGAGCTCCTCGAACACGCGCTGGAAGCCACCGGTCACCTCGTGGCCCCAGCCGTAGTCCATCGCGATGACCGCCACCTTCCGCCAGCCGAGCTTCCTGTAGGCGTAGTCGCCGGCCACGTGACCATGCTCTCCACCCGTGAGGCTCACGCGGGCAAGGTACTTCGAGGCCTTCCGCTGGGTCAGGTCGTCGGAGGCGGCGACCGTGACCACGAGCGGGACCTCCGCCTCCTGGACGACGGGCGCCACCGCATACGCCGCGGCGGCCATGAGGAGTCCCGTCATCAGCTGCACCTTGTCGTGCTGGATGAGCTTCCGCGCCTTGGTCACCGCGATGGCCGGATTGGCGCCCTCGTCCTCCTCGATGAGCTCCACCTTCCGCCCGGCGATCATGTAGTCGATCTCGCTCAGGTAGAGCTTGAAGCCGTTGAGCATGTCGAGGCCGAACTGGGCGAAGTTGCCGGTCTTCGGCGCGATGAAGCCGATCTTGATCGGCGGCTTGTCGGCCGCGGGAGCGGCCGGGGCCAGGACCGCCGCCGCGCAGAGCGCCACCAGAGCGAGCACCAGGTGCTTCTTCATGTTCGCCTCCTCACCGGGCCTGCCGGAACGCCGCGACGGCCTCGGCGAGCCGGTCCACCTGCTCGGGGTCACGGGTCACCGGGACGATGATGAGCGTGTCGATGTCGAGGGCGGCGTACTCCCTGATGCGGGCGACGGCCTCGAGAACGCCGCCGACGATGGAGCCCGCGGGGGGGTCGAAGATGAGCCGCCCGTAATAGGCCTGGATGTAATCGGCCATGGTGCGGGCCGCGCGGTCGCGGTTGGAGTCGAAGTGCCCGTACATCCCGGCGGCGATGGGGAAGGTCTTGACGTCG
>JACPCX010000060.1:0-3969 GCA_016184305.1 Candidatus Rokuibacteriota bacterium
TGGCGAGCCAGATCGGGGCTCTCGCCGAGGAGCTGCGCGGCCTGTCCCGGCAGGCGACCCGAGAGCTCGAGCGGATCAGCGTCGTGACCCGCCGCGCCGAGGAGATCTCGGCCACGCTCCTGAAGGTGGCGAGAGTCCTGGGCAGCGTCAGCCGGGTCGGGCAGATCGCCGGTGTGGCGGCGGGAGTGAAGCGGGGACTCGACGTGTTCGTCTCACGACTACGCAGCAGGAATCTCTAGGCGGACCGGGGATCTCCAGGGGGATCTCCAGGAGGAGAGGCATATGGCGGAGGAGCGTGGTTCTGACGCGGCGGGATATCTCGGCTGGTTCTTCCTCGGCGCCATCGCCGGGGCCGCGGCCGCCCTGCTGCTGACACCGAAGACCGGGCGGGAGGCGCGCGAGCTCCTCACCGAGCACGGCGGCGACGTCCTGAAGAAGGCGCAGGACGCTGCCGGCGAGGCCCAGGTCAAGGCCGGGGACCTGTTCGAGAAGGGACGCGAGTACTTCGAGCAGCAGACGAGCCGTCTGGAAGGCGGCCATGCGCGAGGAGATGAGCGAGGGGCGGACCGAGAGCTAGGCCCCGTGGCCGAGGTCGAGCTCCCCAACCCCGACGAGCTGCGCGAGCGCGCGGAATCCTCTTCCTCGACGGCGGCCACTGACCCACCAGCGCCGCCGGCCGCACCGGGCTACTGGCGGAACTTGGCCCGGGTGGGAAGGATGCGATCGGCGATCAGGTTGCGCATCATCTCGACGGTGCCGCCCCCGATGGCGAACATCCGGACGTCCCGCGCCATGCGCTCCAGCGGCAGCCCCCGGCCGTAGCCCGCCGCCCCGTGGATCTGGAGCGCCTGGCTGGTGACCTCCTGCGCCATTTCCGCCGCGAAGGTCTTGGCCTTCGCCGACTGGAGCGGCTCGGGGAATCCCTCCACATCCGTGCAGGCCGCTCGATGAATCAGGAGCCTGGCCGCGTCCAGCTTGATGGCCATGTCCGCCAGCTTCCACCGGATGCCCTGGAAGTCGGCGATGGGGCGCCCGAACTGGCGGCGCTCCTGCGCGAAGGCCAGCGCCAGCTCGTAGGCGCCCTGGGCGATGCCAAGCGCAACGGTGGCAGCGCCCAGCCGCTGGCTGTTGTAGGCGCGCATCAGCTTCTTGAACCCGTCGGGCGGCCCCACGAGGACGCTCTCGCGCGGCACGCGGCACCGGTCGAAGTGGAGCCGGCCCTCGGGAATCCCGCGGAGCCCCATGGTCCGATCGCGCTCCCCGATGCGGAAGCCCGCGGTGTCGCGCTCGACGAGCACCCCGCCGATCCCGGCCGCGCCGGGCGCATGGCCCAGGCGGCAGTAGACGAGGTAGAGGCGCGAGGTCCCCGCGCCGGTGATCCAGCGCTTCTCCCCGGTGAGGGTATAGCCCTCGGGGCTCTCATCGGCCCGGGTCGCGAGATCGGTGGCGGCCGAGCCCGCCTCCGGCTCGGTGATGGCGATGGCGGGCTTCTCGCCCTCCAGCACCCAGGGGCAGTAACGCCGCTTCTGCGCCTCGGTTCCGTAGGCGGTGAGCGCGCCCACGACGCCGAGGCTCCCCTCGACCACGATCCGCGCCGTGACACCGCAGACGCGAGCGATCTCCTCCACCACGAGCAGCACGCCGAGGACGGAACCGCCGGGGCCGCCGTGGGAGCGGGGGATCGTGATCCCCATGAAGCCCGCCCGCACGAGGTCCTTGACGTTGTCCCACGGGTAGGCTTCGTCCTCGTCCCACCGGGCCGCGCGGTCGCGGAAGACACCGTCGGCCAGCGCCCTGGCCCGTGCGCGGAGCGCCTGCTGCTCGCCGCTGAGCTCGAACTCCATCGCCTAGATGCCGGGCCAGGTGGCGAGCCAGACGAGGCCCGAGGGAGGAACCAGCGCGAGGCGTACGTGGGTGTACGTTGAGCGCTGGCGACGACCGAGAACGAAGTATGGCGAAGCCAGATGGCCCGGCATCAGATGTGAATCGCTTGGCCCAGGGCTGCCAGCGTCGCCTCGAGCGCGGCCTCGGAGAGCGTGGGGTGGGCGTGGATCGTGTGAATGATGTCTTCGAGCGTGGCCTCGAGCGTTCGCCCCACGGCGAACTCGTGGATCATCTCGGTGGCTTCGGGGCCGACGATGTGGACGCCGAGCAGCTCGCCCGATCCCTTGTCGGCGACGACCTTGAGAAACCCCTCGGCCTCCCCCATGGCCACCGCCTTGCCATTGGCCGTGAACGGGAAGCGGCCCACGGCGAGCTCGCGCCCGCTGGCCCGGGCCCGCGCTTCGCTCTGGCCGATGGAGGCCACCTGGGGCCGGCAATAGGTGCAGGACGGCACATTGCCGTAGTCCACCGGACGAGGATCGAGCCCCGCGATGGCCTCGGCCGCCACGACCCCCTCGGCCATGGCCTTGTGGGCCAGGAGCTGGTTGCCGGCCATGTCGCCGATGGCGTAGATGCCCTTCACGGAGGTCTCCATGGTGGGTGACACCGTGACGAAGCCACGCTCCGTCGCGACGCCCAGCGCCTCGAGCCCGAAACCCCGCGTGCGCGCCGCGCGGCCCACCGCCACCAGGACCTGCTCCGCCTGGAGCGTCCCCGTCTTGCCCTCAGCGTCCACGTCAACCGACACCCCACTGGCTCCCGGGGTCACCGCCTTCACGCTGACCCCGGTGCGGAGGGTGATGCCTCGACGGGTGAAGAGGCGGGCGACCTGGGTCGAGACCTCCTCATCCTCGATGGGGAGAACGCGCGGTAGCGCCTCCAGCACGGTGACCTCCACGCCGTAAGCGGCGTAGATATCGGCGAACTCCATGCCCACGGCCCCGGCCCCGATCACGACGAGCGAGGCGGGCTTCGTCTCGTTCCCGAGTGCGCCGGTGGAGGAGATCACGGCCTTCTCGTCGATGGTCACGCCGGGCAGCGATCGGGGCTCGGAGCCGGTGGCGAGGATGACGGCGCGGCCCGCCTCCAGGCTCTGCGTGCCCTCCTGGCCCGTCACCTCGACCAGGTTGCGGCCCTTGAGGACGCCCCGGCCCCGCAGCAGGGTGATCTTGTTCTTGCGGAAGAGGAACTCGACCCCCTTGGCCATGCGGTCCGCCACCCGGCGCGAGCGCTGGATCGCCTGGGCGTAGTCGGCCTTCCACTCGCCCACCGTGATCCCGAACTCGGCCGCGCGCCCGAAGAGGCTCACCACCTCGGCGCTCCGGAGCAGGGCCTTGGTGGGAATGCACCCCCAGTTGAGGCACACGCCCCCCGGACGGTCATCCTCGACCGTCGCGACCGAGAGGCCGAGCTGGGCGCAGCGGATGGCGGAGACGTAGCCGCCGGGTCCCGTGCCCACGACGACGACGTCGAACTTCTGGGCGGGCGGCACGGGGCTACACCAGGAGCCGGAGTGGCTCTTCCATGAGCCGCTTCACGTCCTGAAGGAAGCGCGCGCCCGTGGCGCCGTCGATCACGCGATGGTCACAGGACAGCGTCATCTTCATCCGGCGTCCAACGCGGATCTGGCCGCCGTCGGCCACGGGCTTCTCGAGGACGGAGCCCACGGCCAGGATCGCCCCCTCGGGCGGGTTGATGATGGCGGAGAACTCCTCCACGTCGAACATGCCGAGGTTCGAGATGGAGAAGGTCGCGCCGGAGATCTCCTGGACCCTGAGCTTCCCGATCCGCGCGCGCTCGGCGAGGTCGCGCGACTCCGCGGCGATCTGGGCGAGCGGCTTCGCGTCGCAGTCGCGGAGCACGGGGGTGATGAGCCCGCCCTCGAGAGCCACCGCGATGCCGATGTGGGCGCGGTGGTGGACGCGGACGGCCTGGCCCTGGAACGAGGCGTTGACGGCCGGAAGCCGACGCAGCGCCAGCGCGCAAGCCCTGATCACCAGGTCGGTCACGGAGACCTTGGGGCTGCCCTCGAGGGCGTTGAGCTCCGTGCGGAGCTCCCAGGCGCGGTCCATGGCCACATCCGAG
>JACPCX010000148.1:0-14324 GCA_016184305.1 Candidatus Rokuibacteriota bacterium
GGCCCGTCCACAATGGACGACCTGCTCCGCTGGCATCAGATCCTCGCCCGGAAGGGCTGGGTGGCGCCGGAAGAAGCCGGCGAGTTCGTCCGCTTGGCGTATTCTCTTTCGGCCGAACTGGGGAATCTCTCCGCCACGGGCACGGCGGGGCACTCTCCTACTTCTCATGTCTCCCTCCGCCAAGGTGCCGTGTGACGGCGGATCCGGGAATCCGGCAACTCGAGCAATCGAGGCTAGCCTCTTGCTCTTCCGCCCCACGGTTTCCTCGGACGCCTCACTGGGGGAAGGTATGATGCGCCCCCAAGAAGGGGCCCACGCGTCAGGGACGGAGTGGTCAAGTGCCGGTGTCGAAGGCGAAGCGCCAGGCGGCGCCGGCGCGGACGATGCGGCCGGCCGTTGGGGTCGGGAAGTGGGCGGGCATGATCAGCGTGTCGGTCTCGGCGTGGCGCTCGAGGAAGGCACGGCGCGTTTGGGCCGCCTCGGCCGGAGCCGTGCAGAAGCAGGTGCTCCAGTCGGGCTCGGCGCACTGCAGGGCGTGATGCATGAGGTCGCCGCTCATGACGGCCTGACGGCCGCCGGAGGCGAGGTGCAGGCACAGGTGGCCGGGGGTGTGGCCGGGCGTGGGGGTCAGCGTGACGCCGTCCTCGATGGCGTGGTCGTCCTCCACCAGCACCGCCTGGCCCGCCTCGAGAATTGGCAGGACGCTGTCCTGGTAGTGCGGCTCGACGGCCGCGCCGGGGCGCTGGAAGTGCTCCTGCCAGAACGCCAGTTCCCGGCGGCCGAACAGGTAGCGCGCCTTGGGGAACGTGGGCACCCAGCGGCCGTCCCGCAGCCGGGTGTTCCAGCCCACGTGGTCCACGTGCAGGTGCGTGCACAGGACGACATCGATGTCCCCGGGTGATACGCCGGCCGCTGCGAGGCGCTCGAGGTAGGGCCAGTTCTTCATGTGGTAGCGCAGCTTCTGCGGGCGCGGCTTGTCGTTGCCCCCGCACGTATCCACCAGGATGGTGTGGCGGGAGGTCCGCACCACGAAGCTGTGGAACGCCAGGACGAGCAGGCCTGTCCCCGGTTCCATCAGCACGGGCTCCAGCCAGTGGCGATGGGCCTCGATGGCCGCCGGCGTGGACGCCGGGAACAGCGCGGCCGGCGGGAATACCGGCTCCTGGAATTCCACCACGCGATCCACCGTGAATTCGCCGACCCTCCACCGTTCCATGTCGTCATGCTCCCCTTCAAGAGAATGTCCCTGGCGACGAGACGGCCGGGGATAACCCCGCCAGAGACGGGTAAACCCCGGCCCCGATCCGCAGACGGCACAGATGGGATGTAGCCCACCGCCCCCCTTTCGCGTGCGGCGGGTCCCCACGAAATACACCGGAACCCATGTGGCCGTCAAAGGGAAAGGGCGGCGCGTCGGGCGTGTAACGTCCTGGACCGAGAAGAGCGGGAACCGATCGAAGGGGGACCGGCTCGAATCGACACTCTCAGTCCAGGATGTCAACGAGTGAAGAAGTAAAGCACGGGAGATTCTGGTATGGCCCTTGGGCGGCTTCCCAAGCTGGCCGTGGCCGTTTCGAATCCGGTCGGCCGCTCCAACCATCCCGGGGGTTACGGGCACGGACCCGTAGCCCCCTTCGATTGCCTGATAGTTTCTTGACATCGCCTTCTCCTGTCGCGCGGCATGACGTCGCGGCTCCGGTGTGTCGCGTCGGCCCGCCCCCCGCCAGGGCGGCGATTTCCCTGGGCGCGACAATGCGGTACTCTGCGGTCACCCGAAGGAGGGACCCATGATCTACGAGATCCGGACGTACCAGCTGAAGCCCGGCAGCCTCGCCGAGGTCGAGAAGCGCTTCGGCGCCGGCTACGAGTCCCGCAAGAAGTACTCACCGCTCGCCGCGTTCTGGCACACGGAGATCGGCCCGCTCAACGAGATCGTCCACGTGTGGCCGTACGCGGACATGGCCGAGCGCACCCGCGTGCGCGCCGAGGCGGCCAAGGATCCCAACTGGCCGCCGAAGACCGCGGAGTTCATCGTCCACATGCAGTCGGAGGTGGTGGTGCCGTTCCCGTTCGTGCCTGCGCTCCAGCCCGGCACGATGGGCCCGATCTTCGAGATGCGCTACTACACCATCAAGGCCGGGACCCTGCCGGACCTCATCAAGCGCTGGGAGGGGGCGGTGCCCGCGCGCATCAAGCTCTCGCCGCTGGCCCTGGCCGGTCACGTGGAGTTCGGCGAGGCCAACCGCTACATCCACGTATGGGCCTACGAGAGCCTCGACCAGCGCGCGGCCATTCGGAACAAGGCCCGGGAGATGGGGGTGTGGCCGCCGCCCGGCGGCGGGGATAGTCTCTTGACCCAGGCGAACAAGATCCTGCTGCCCTCCTCATTCTCGCCGCTCCAGTAGAGCCCGTGGGCGGCGCCGGCCCGCGTCGGCCGGCGCCGCCAGTCGAGCGCGGTCAGCCGACAGCCCCTCTCACCCTGCGCCTCACGAGTTGCCTCGTAGCCGTGACCGGCCAGCAACCGCGGGGCTCCGGGAATGTGCCAGGCGGGCAAGGCGGCGTGTCAGTCTGGCATTCCCCCGGGGCTCCTCCCGTCCTCTACCGAGATAACTAAGTGATTTCGTGGAGCCTTGCCTGAAACGGGCGATGGCATCGCCCGTGCAGTTGTCCTCCCGCATGCCACAACGTCCAGCGTGCAGGCGCTGTCAAGCAGCGCCACCGCGCCGCGGGGGCAGGTCACCTGGAAGCCACTCCATCCGCCAGTCGACGGGACGGGGCGGGTCGGAGCAACGGGAGGAGCCGCGATGAGCAGGAGATCTCTGGTGTCAGTGGTGGGGTGCATCATCCTGGCCGGGCTCGCAGGCGCGATCCATGGCGCTGCGGCGGCGGAGCCCAGGATGGACGACGCGGTCAAGCTCTTCAAGGCGGAGAAGCTCGTCGAGGCCGAGAAGGCCCTGGGCGGCATCCTCGCGAAGTCGCCGGACGCGATGGATGCCCGTCTCCTCATGGGGTGGAGCCTCTGGGGCCAGGGGCGCTACGACGAGGCGCTGGTCCGCTTCAAGAGCGTGCTGCGCGAGGCCCCGGCCCAGCGCCGCCCGACGACGGACGAGATAATCACCTTCAACATCGCCTCCGATGTCACCGCCATCAACAACCCCGACCTGGCCTCGGCCCGGAAGGGGCTCGGCTGGACCTACTTCAAGAAGGGGTGGATCCGGCTCGCGGGCGCGCAGTTCACCTCCCTCAACAAGCTCTCGTCCAACTGGGACGAGCCGTACCTCGGGCTCGGGTTCGTCTATCTCGCCCACGGAAAGTTCAACGAGTCCGAGGCCGCGTTCCGCGAGTACCTGGCCAAGACCCCGTCGGGGACGAACAAGCCCCACGAGGGCGCGCGCGGCCTGGGTGATCTGTTCGTCGCCAAGGGCGATCCCGCGAAGGCGATTCCGCACCTGGTGACGGCGCTCAAGGGAAAGCCCGGGTGGCTGGAGGTGCAGTCGCTCCTGGCGTGGAGCTATCTCCAGACGGGTGACTCCGCCAAGGCCGCGGAGATCTTCAGTCAGCTCAAGACGGCGCGCCCGGCCGAGGCCGAGGCGGGTCTGGCGTGGGTGGCCCTCAAGCGGGACCGGCTTGACGAGGCCGAAGCGGGATTCGGCCGCGCGCTGGTCGCCCTCCCGGGCTACGGCCGGGCGCTCGAAGGGATACGCGAGCTCCGCGGCAAGCGCTACAAGGCCTTCGACGAGGCCTGGGCGCTCTATTACGGAGGCAAGAATTCCGAGGCCGTGGCGGCATTCGAGCGGCTGAGCAAGGAGCCGGGGCGGCTGCCCGATACCATGAAGCCCCTGGTGCTCAATGGGCTCGGCTGGTCCCGGCTCGGGCTCGGCGAGGCGGAAGAGGCCGAGAAGATCTTCCAGGAGTCGCTGCGCCAGCTTCCGAACGGCGCCGAGGCCACGGCCGGCCTCGGATTCATCGCATTGCGCCGCAAGGAGTGGGAGAAAGCCGAGACGGCCTTCGTCCAGGCCAACGGGACCATCCCCGGCCTGGCGGCGGCGAACAATGGCTTCGCCGCGCTCCGCGCCGCGCGCTTCGGCCCGCACGACCGGGCCTGGGAGCTCTTCTATCTCGGCAAGCCCGAGCAGGCCATCAAGGCCTTCGAGGCCCTCCTGGCCAGCCCGGGTGACTTGCCCGCCGCGACGCTTCCATTCATCCGCGGCGGCATCGGCTGGTCCCAGCTCGCGCTTGGCAAGGTCGATAGCGCCGAGGAAACCTTCAAGCAGATCCGGCCCGCCTCGAAGATGGAGGAGGCCGAGGCGAAGGCCGGCATCGGCTGGATCGCGCTCCGGCGCAACCAGCCCGAGCAGGCCCAGAAGCTCTTCACGGAGGCGCTGACCGGCGCGCCCGGCTACGCCGCCGCCCTGCGAGGGTTCGCCGAGCTGAGGCGTGTGCGCGCGCCCGAGCTGGACGTGGCGTGGGCCGCGTACAACCAGGGCAAGTTCGGGGACGCAGCGCCCATGTTCAACAAGGTGATCGAGACCGCCGGGCTGCCGGCCGAATACGTGCGGGAGGCCCGGCGCGGGCAGGCCTGGAGCCTCTACTACGGGGGCACGCTCCAGAATGCCGCCGACGAGTTCGAGAAGCTAGTCAAGGCCGGCGAGGACGCCGATGTCCTGTACGGGCAGGGGCTGGCTCTGGCCGGCCTGGGCCAGCACGGAACCGCCGCTCCCGCGCTCGGGCGCGCCGCCGCGCTCGTCCCCGGCTCCCTCGACTACCAGGCCGCCCACGGCCGAGCGCTGCTCGCCAGCGGCGATGCCAAGGGGGCCCTCGCGGCCTTCACGGCGGCCTACCGGATCGCTCCGGCCTCCGCCGAGGTGAATCGGATGCTCGGCTGGACCTACGTGAAGCTCAACCGGCCGGCGGAGGCCAAGGCGGCCTTCCGCTACGCCCTGACCCTGATCCCGGGCTACTCGGACGACAAGCCCTTCCGGGAGCTGACAGGCAGCAAGGATTACCGCGATCTCAGGGGCGACCTGGCCTGGGGCTATGTCAGGTGGCAGGCCTTCGAGTCCGCGCGCAAGCTCTTCGAGGAGATCGCCAAGGACGACGCGGCCGACGGCAACGCGTGGTTCGGCCACGGCTACGCCCTCTACAAGCTCGGCAAGACCTCCGAGACCGAGGCGAGCCTCAACCGCGCGCTCAAGGCCAAGCGCCGGGCGGAGCACCGCACGGTGTGGGTCGTGTTCCCGGAGTCGGGCAGCTACCCGGTCCTGACCGACGTGCAGTCCATTCTCGGCTGGGTCTCGCTGGTGGCGGGCAAGTGCGAGCAGGCCGTCGAGCGCTTCGACGCCTCGCTGGACCGCGACCCCGACCTGGTCGCCTCGATGGTGGGCAAGGCCATCTGCCTCGCGAAGAAGGGCGAGCACACCGCCGCGCGGGAGATTTACCTGACGGCGCAGGAGGTGTATCCGGCCTATCCGCCGGTGCTGGCCGGGCTCCGCGCGACCGAGCCGAAGAAAACGGCCGAGATCCGCTGATGGACCCGCGCTTTCTCTTCAAGGAGGACTGCGGAGACGTGTTCACCCTGAATTCCATGGGCGCGCTCGTCCACCGCCTCTACCGGGAAGGGGCGGCGCCGGAGGACATCGCTCAGCGGCTGGCGAGATCCCACGGGATCTCGCCAGCCCGGGCGCTCGGCGACGTGCTCGCCTTTCTCGCCCAGGTGAGGATCCATGGACTCCAGTCCGCATCGTAGCCTGACCGTCGCGATCACGGGGCTCGCGGCCTCGGACAACCCGGGGCCGGGGGTGGCTGTGGCGCGCTGCCTCAGGGAGTCGCCCGGGTTCAGGGGGAAGCTTGTCGGGCTCTCCTTCGACCATCGCTTCACCGGGCTGTATGCAACCGGTCTGTTCGACGAGGCCTTCCTCATCCCGGCTCCGTCCTACGGGGACCGGAGCTTCGTCCAGGCGCTGGCCGACATCAAGCGGCACACTGCCATCGACGTGCTGGTACCCGCGCTGGACCCCGATGTCGGGCTGTGCGCCGCGACACGCCGCTCGCTGGGGGCGCTCGGAATCCACACACTCGTGCCCGACGCGGCCGCCATCCGCCGCCGGGCCAAGTCGGTGCTCACGCCGCTGGCCGAGACCGTCGGGTTTTCCGCCCCGCGGACGCTTACGCTGTTCTCGCAAACCGCCATGACGGCCGCGCTCCGCGACCTCACGCTCCCGTTCTTCCTCAAGGGGTCCTTTGCCGACGCGAGGCTCGTGAGCACGGCGGAGCAGGCGCACGCGGAGTTCGAGCGGCTGGTCGGCCAATGGGGATTTCCTCTGCTGGCCCAGGAGCGGGTGCTCGGCGACGAGCTGAATCTGACCGTGCTCTTCAACCGCAAGAGCGAGCTGGTCGGAGCCGTGCCCATGCGGAAGCTGGGCGTCACGGACCGGGGCAAGGGCTGGGCCGGAGTCACGGTGCGGCTGCCGGACGTCGTGGAGCGCGCCGGCGCGCTGCTGCGGTCCATCGACTGGGTGGGCCCCGCCGAGCTGGAGATGATCCGCGATCCCGCCTCGAACCGGTTCTACCTCATCGAGATCAACCCCCGCTTCCCCGCGTGGACCTATCTCACGGCGGCGGCGGGACAGAATCTGCCGTGGGCGGCGGTGCAGCTCGCCATGGGACGAGAGGTCCGGCTCTTCCGCGAGGTCCGGCCGGGACAGCTCTTCGTCCGGTCGGTCGAGGATGCCTTCATTCCCTTCGACCAGGTGGAGGCGCTGAGGTCCTCGCGTCATCTGGTCCTGCGGGGGATGTAAGGGCATGAGCGCGAAGCCGACATGGGTGGGGATCACGGGCATCACCTCGGCGGACGAGCCGAGCGCCGGGCTGGCCGCGGCGCAATCGCTCAAACGGGGGCCCGGCGCCGCGGGCTTCCGCGTCGTGGCGCTCGCGGAGAGCGCCTTCTCGGACGGAATCCAGGCCGTGCCCGCGGCCGACGAGGTGGTCGTGGTGCCCTCGCCCCAGCACGAGCCGGAGGCCTTCGTCGCGGCGGTCCGCGAGCTGGCTCGCGGCCGGCGCTTCGTCCTGCTGGCGGGCTCGCCGGCGGACGTTGTGGCGCTGGCGCCTCGCCGCGACGCCCTCTCCCAGGCGGGCGTCCGCCACATGCTCCCGTCGCCCCGTCAGGTCTCGACTCTGCCGTTTCTCGGGGTGGCGAGGGTCGCCGGGTTGCGAATCCCACGCGGCACCGGGCTCGATCCCGCGAGCGTCGGAAGGCTAGCGCTCCGGCCGCAGTCCTGGCCCCTGGTGCTGCGGACCACAGACGGGCGCCTGGCCTCGGCCGCCACGCCCGCCGAGATCCCGGCGCTGGCCCAGGCGCTGGCTCGCCCCTGGGGCATGGTGACACGCGCCCACGAGCCGGTGCTGGGGTCGGAGATCAGCGTCGCCGTCCTGTGCGGCGGCCACGGGCGACCGCTGGGGATGGCCGCGGCGATACCGCTCCAGCGCGGCGGCAACGGGGCTGTCTGGTCCGCCGTGACGACCGCCGATCCAGGGGTCCTGGCTGCCACGCGGCGCATCCTCGATGTCGCGCGCTGGACCGGCCCCGGCGAGCTTCACCTGATCCGCGACGAGGGGGGCGCGCTCTGGTTCACGGGCGTGACGCCGGGCTTCCCCTCCTGGATCTCGCTGGCCGCCGCGGCCGGCCGGCCGCTGGTCCACCAGTACCTGGGCCTCTGCCTCGGGGCGGCGCCGCTTCTCCCCGGGGCGTACCGGGACGGCCTGTTCATGTCCCGGGTGGCCATGGACATCGCGATGCCGATCACCACGCTTGGCCGACTGGCCACCGAAGGAGCCTTCTCCCATGACACACACCACGCAGGAACGCTACGAGCGGCCCCTGATCATGCGGCGCGAGCTCGGGTCGCTCACTAAGCAGTGGGGCGGCGGGGGTCCCGGCGCCCCCCCCATCGCCGTCGGTGAAGCGGTGGACGGCGTCAGCGCCCAGAGTCTGAAGACCAAGTACGGCTCTCCGCTCTACGTCGTGTCCGAGGCCACGCTGCGGAAGAATCTCCGCGGGTTCCTCTCGGCCTTCCGCTCCCGCTATCCCGAGACGGTGTTGGCGTACTCGTACAAGACGAATTACGTGTCCGGGATCTGCGCCACCCTCCACCAGGAAGGGGCGTGGGCCGAGGTGGTGTCCGGGTTCGAGCTGGAGCGCGCCCGCGCGCTGGGCATGCCCGGGTCCCAGATCGTCTACAACGGCCCGTACAAGCCCTTCGATCACCTCCTCGAGGCGGCGCGTCTCGGCGTCCGGATCAACGTGGACAACCTCGAGGAGCTGGCCGACCTCGAGGAGGTGTCGCGGCAGCTCAAGCGCCCGGTCAAGATCGGGATCCGGGTGAACATGCGTCTCAACGATCCGCCGTGGGACAAGTTCGGCTTCAACATCGAGTCGGGCCAGGCGCTGGAGGTGTGCCGGAGGATTCACGGCTCGAAGCTCCTCCGGCTCGCGGGCCTGCACCTCCACGCCGGCACCTATCTCGCCAACGTGGAGATCTACAAGCGCGCCATCACCGGGCTCCTGGAGCTGGCCATGACCGTCGAGGCGCAGCGCCTGGGCGACATCGAGTACGTGGATCTCGGCGGCGGATACGCCTCGCGGAACACCATCCTCAGCCAGCTCCTGCCCGGCGAGATGACGGCGCCGAGCTACGCCGAGTACGCCGAGGCCATCTCTGCCCCCCTCAAGGCCTGCGTCAAGCGGCTGCCCCGCCGCCCGCTGCTGATCCTGGAGCCGGGTCGCGCCATCGTGGACGATGCCGTCACCCTCCTGGTGAGCGTCGTGGCAGTGAAGAAAACCCCCGACGGGCGGACCCTGGTCGTGGTGGATGGCGGCGTGAATCTCCTGCCCACCGCCTACTACTTCAGGCACGACGTGGTCGCCGGGCGCGAGGTGGACGGAGACTCCGCGCGCGTGGACATCGTCGGACCCCTCTGCATGCAGATCGACGTGCTGCGGCGGGACGTGTCGCTGCCCCCGGTCAGCCGGGGCAGCATCCTCCTCTTCCGTAACGCCGGCGCCTACACGGTCTCCAACTCGATGCAGTTCATCTACCCGCGGCCTCCCGTCGTCGTCGTCTCCGGGCGGCAGACGCATGTGCTCCGGCGAGGCGAGCGGACGGAGGACCTGGTGCGCCTGGACGAGATGCCTGCCCATCTCGCGCCACGGTCCGCGGCGTCGAGCCGGAATGGCCACAAGACGGCCCGCGCGAACGGCAACGGGCGAGGTCACAGCTGAACTTCTGGCGCGCGGTGCTCAGCGGGGCCGGCCAGGTCCTCTGTGCCGCGTCCCCGAAGGCGGGGGCGTGGTTCCTCCTGGCCTTCGCCCTCTTCTCGCCCGAGGCGGCGCTCGGGGCCGTCCTGGGCCTGGTGGTCGCCACGGGGATGGCTCGCGGGCTCGGCTGGAACGAGTTGCTGCTCGGCCAGGGGCTGTTCGGCTACAACGCCGCCATGCTGGGGCTCGCCTGGACGGCGTTCTTCCCGCTGCCATCACCGGGCTTCCTCCTCGTGCTGCCGGCGGCCGCCGTCACGACCTGGCTCCACGGCCGCCTGCTGCCCCCCTTCGGCCGCCGGGAGCTGCCGGTGCTCGGCCTCCCGTTCGTCCTGGTGGTCTGGGGTGCCGGTCTCCTCTGTGTGGCGCTCGGTGTCGGGCAATTGTCTCCGATCATCCCTCCCGCGATTGCGGGTCCGGGGGCGGGCTGGACGACTCCGGCCCTCAGGGCCGCCGCCGCCTCGTTTGCTGTCACCTCGCTGCCGGGAGCGGCGGCTGCCGCCATCGGGCTCTGGTGCGTGTCGCGGGTGGCTCTCGGCGTTGCGCTCGCGGGCCTCACCCTCGGGCTCGGGACTGCCATGCTCCTGGGGGGCGTCGAGGGGGTGCTCTGGATGGGCGGCTACGCGTACACGGCGCTGCCCGTGGCGGTGGGGACGGCCGGCGTGTTCTTCCCGCTGAACGCGCGGATGCTCGCCCTCGCGGCCGCGCTGTCGGTGGTGGGCGTGGTGGGATGGGTGGGCCTCGTCTGGGCCCTGGCGCCCATCGGACTCTTCGCCGTCACCGCGGTCGCCCACGCCCTGGTGCTGGGCCTGCTCATCGCGGCGAAGAGCCGCGCGCTCTCGGCTGCCCTGGGGATCCGCCCGCGACCCCTCTCCGAGGCGGCCCTGCCCGGAGGGCTCGCGGAGGTCGTGGCGACAGGGCCGTTGCCCGAGGCCGAGATCAGCGAGCTCGTACGGCTGATCCGCCGGTCCTCGAGCATCGTCGTGCTCTCGGGGGCGGGCATGAGCACCGAGTCCGGCATTCCGGACTACCGGAGCCAGACCGGGTTCTGGTACGACGCCAATGCCGAGGCCCTGACCTACTCTCGCTTCCTGGAGTCGGGATTTTCCCGGCGCCTTCACTGGCGGCTCCATCGGCGATTCAGCCGCGCGCTCGGCCGGGCGCGGCCGAACGCCGGCCACCGCCTGCTCGTCGATCTCGAGCGCGAGGGGAAGCTCCTCGGGGTCATCACGCAGAACGTGGACGGCCTGCACCAGGCGGCGGGCCTTCCGGAGGCGCGCGTGGTCGAGCTGCACGGCAACGTCACCGAGGCGGTGTGTCTCCGTTGCGAGGAGCGGCTGCCGTCAAAGTCCGTCCGGCCGCGAGGATGGTGGAAGCCGCCCGCGTGCCCCGGCTGTGGCGGACCCCTCAAGGTCGACTCGGTGAGCTTCGGGGAGGATCTCGACCCGAGCCGGCTGGCGCTGGCGGCCTGGTGGTCTCGAAGCGCCGACCTGATGCTCATCCTCGGGACCTCCCTGCAGGTGGCGCCGGCGTCGAACCTCCCGGAGATGGCCCGGGAGCGAGGCATGCCCCTCGCGATCGTCAACCGGACTGAAACCCGACTCGACCCCTGGGCGGCCCTCGTGGTGCGAGGCCCCGCGGCCCGGGTGCTCGAGGAGGTGAGGAGGCGCCTCATGACTGCTCCCGTCCCGCGACTGATCCGCCCCATGACCCGGCTCGACTTCCTCCACCTGTGCAGGGTCGTGGACTCCTGGTGGAACGATCAGGTCCGCTACCTGCTCCATCCCCTCTACCTCGAGCACTTCCCGCAAACCTGCTTCGTCTGCGAGGAGGCGGGGGACGTGGCCGGCTTCCTGGTCGGGTTCATCTCCCAGGGGCGCCCCGAGGAAGCGTACGTGCACCTCGTGGGCACCGCCCCGGCCTCCCGGGGCCAGGGGATAGGGCGGGCGCTGTACGAGCACTTCTTCGAGGTGGTGCGCAGCCGCGGATGCGTCAAGGTGCTGGCCATCACCGTGCCCCACAACGAGGGGTCGCTGGCCTTCCACCGCCAGATGGGCTTTCGGTTCCGGGAAGAGGGCGGAGCATGGGCCGGGACGGTGCCCCTGGTCCCCGACTACGCCGGCCCTGGCGTTCACTGCGTGCTCATGGAGCGGAAGCTGTAGCGAGGGAATCGCGGCCGCCGAGGAAGTTGCCAATCCGGCCGGACTCGGGCTAAGTTTGACATGCCCTATGGACCGACCGCGAGTTCTCGTTGTGGACGACGAGAAGATGATCCGCGAGATGCTCGCGGAGGCTCTCGCCTCGTGGGGGTACGAGGCCTCCACCGTGGGCAGTGCCGAGGAGGCGCTGGAGGCCCTGGCCCGGAGCCTGGTTGACGTGGTGCTCCTCGACATCATGATGCCGGGCATGAGCGGCATCGACCTGCTCCGCGAGATCAAGCACCGGGACCTGGACGTCGACGTCCTGATGATGACCGGCCGCCCCACGGTGGAGACGGCCGTCCAGGCCTTGAAGGCGGGCGCCTGCGACTACCTCGAGAAGCCCCTGAATCTGGACGTGCTCCGCCACCTCATGGGCGGAGTGATCGAGCGGCGACTCCTCCGGCAGGAAGTGCATGCCCTACGCGCCCGCGTGGGGGACCAGCTCGGCGCCATGGAGCTGGTCGGGGTGTCGGACGCCATGCAGCGGCTCCGGGACCTCATCGACCGGGTGGCGAGCAGCGACTCCCCGGTCCTGATCGAGGGCGAGAGCGGCACGGGCAAGGAACTGGTGGCGGGGGCCATCCACCACCGGTCGCCTCGCGGCCGCGCCCCGTTCATCCCGGTCAACTGCGGCGCCATTCCCGCGGATCTTATGGAGTCCGAGTTCTTCGGCCACGCGCGCGGCGCCTTCTCGGGTGCGGTGGCCGATGCCCTTGGCCTGATCCGCTCCGCCCACGGCGGCACGATCTTCCTCGACGAGATCGCCGAGCTCCCAGCGGCGCTGCAGGTCAAGCTCCTCCGCGTGCTCCAGGACACGGAGGTGCGTCCCGTCGGCTCCGTCAAGACCTTCAAGGTGGATGTGCGCGTGATCGCCGCCACCAATCAGAACGTGGAGCAGGCCGTACGGGCCGGCACCTTCCGCCAGGATCTCTTCTATCGCCTCAACGTGGTGAGCATCCTGGTCCCGCCCCTGCGGGAGCGTCGGGCGGACATCCCGCCCCTGGTGACCCACTTCCTCCGCCAGCTCAACCAGAAGCTCGGCCGGCGGGTGAGCGGGGTCGGGCCGGCCGCGATGGCGGCGCTCATGGGTTACGACTTTCCCGGCAACGTGAGGGAGCTGGAGAACCTCCTCCATCGCGCGTACGCTCTGGGCGCCAGGGAGGAGATCACGCTCGAGGATTTGCCGGTACTGCAGTCCCGCCCCGAGGAGCCCGAGCCGGCCGGGGGGCTGCCAACCCTCGCGGCGGCCGAGCGAGAGCTCATTCTCCGGGTCCTTCGCCACCACGGTGGCGACAAGGACCAGGCAGCCCGGGCGCTCGGGATCTCCCGGCGCACCCTCTACCGCCGGATCGAGGAATACGGCGCCTAGCAGGCTGCTGAAAAAGGCCCATCTGCGGAGGTACGGCGCCCTCAGCCGCACGCTCAACGTGGCTCGCTCACGCTCGCCCGGATCTCCGGATCCGCTCGTCTCGCCTCCGGCTCGGCTCGCCAAGCGAAGTACGCCTCGCGTGCGGCCGTCGGGCGCCGCCTCGCATCTGGACCTTTTTGAGCAGCCTGCGGGTTCTTCAGCAACCGGCTAGTCTCCACTCCCGGCGTCCCGCTGGCGCCGGCACCTGGCCCCTTCATCGGGAAAGAGTGCGGACCGGAATGACACAGGCTGGTGCCACGCTGACATCGCAGCCAGCGGCCGGGCCCTGTCCAAGCCCCTGAATCTCCGGCCTTCTCCTCGAAGCTCGACCTGGCAAGAGACCTGCAAATACCGTTCTCCGTATGATCGGGCGCTCAGCGCTGGCAAGAGGCCGTCTTCACTGGGTCCTGGTGGTCGACCAGGACGAATCCGTAGCCGGCTCCCTGGCCAGGCGCTTCCAGGAGCGGGGCCTCACGGCCCACGCCACCGCCTCCGGCAAGGAGGCATTGCGGCTGGCGAGCCTCAGGAAGCCGACCCTGGCCATCATCGACCTGATGCTCGGCGACATGGGAGGCGTGGAGCTGGCCCAGCGTCTCAGGGAGCTCGACCCGGAGCTGGCCATGGTCGTGACGACGAGCGATCGGCGCCCGGCCCTCGAGGTCGAGGCCCGGAGGGTGGGAATCGTTCACTACGCCCACAAGCCCCTCGACCTCGACCGGCTCGACGCCGTCATGACGAGGGCCATCCACACCCTCGAGCGAGGAGATCACAGATGAGCCACGAACACGCCGGGTTGGCCATTCCGATTCGCCAGTCCCTCCTGGAGGCCCCGCTCCATGCCGGCATCGAGAGCGGGCGGGTGAGGGAGTGCGAGCAGGTGGAGGAGCGTCTGAGGGAGAGCGAGCAGAGGTACCGGAGGGCCTTCGCCGAGTCCCGCGACGCGATCGGCATCGTGGGGCCGGGGGGCGAGGTCCTCGAGATCAACCAGGCCGGGCTCGATCTCTTCGGTTACGGCGCTGCCGAGGTGTCAGGGCTCCGCGTCCAGCAGCTCTACGCCGATCCCGCGGACCGGGCGAGGTTCCTCGATGAGACGGGGCGCAACGGGTCCGTCAGGGACTTCGAGGTGAGGTTCCGCAGGAAGGACGGAGCCCTCATTGACTGCCTGCTGTCGGCCGCCTTGTGGCGGGACGAGGCCGACAGCCTGCTGGGGTATCACGTCGTGATCCACGACGTCACCGAGCGCCGGCAGCTCGAGGCGCAGCTCCGCCAGTCGCAGAAGATGGAGGCGATCGGGGCGCTGGCGGGCGGGATCGCCCACGACTTCGGCAATCTCCTCACCGTCATCATCGGCCGTGCCCAGCTCGTGCTGAGCCGCCTGCCGTCCGATGACCATCACCGCGCCGAC
>JACPCX010000012.1:0-3542 GCA_016184305.1 Candidatus Rokuibacteriota bacterium
ACCAGTGACCCCCGGCATGTGAGGCCGGTGCTCTGCCAACTGAGCTAATCGTCCGTGTGAGGAAATCTACAGCGTCAGTGGATGGTCGTCAACTCCTCGGGCGTCTTGAAGATGGGCGACAACGCCGGCAGCAGACCCGGCCACCCTTCGACACGCAGGACCGCATGCAGCGGGGCCTCGACCGGCTCGAACTCCTCCACCCGGCGCATGCGCCCGTCTGGGAGGTCGCGCGCCACGATGAGCAGGTCGACGTCTGAGTCCTCCCGAGGGGTCCCGCGCCCCACCGAGCCGTACACGGCGCAACCGACGAGACGAGACCCGTAGAGCGCCTGCAGCTCCCCCAGCAGCCGCCGCAGCAGATCCTCGTAGCGTTCGAGCAGTCCCATGGGGCGCGTCCTCGGAACGATTGTATCCCAGTCGCGCGGAGCTTCAGCCGCGATCCCGGCCCCTCACCGCCCGCCGGACCCGGCCCAGGTCACCGCCTGAGCTACAGACCGGCCTTGGTGAGATGGGCCTCGATGGCCTGTACATAGCGCGGGTAGACCTCCAGGGCCGTCCGGGTGGCTCTCAGCACCTTGGCGTCGTCGAGAGCCTCGTACTCGTGAACCAGCCGGTTCCTGAGTCCGGCTGATGGAGCCAGCGAATCGGCGAGCCCGACGCCGACGATCCCCATCTGCCCGATCCTCACGAACCCACCGTAGTAGTCCTCTGGTATTTCGCCCCCGGCCTCGGCGATCAGGTGGGCGTTGATGTCGAGGGCAGCCTCGATGGCCTCCTGCAGGATCCGCTCCGCGGCCTTGCGCTCGTAGAAGTGGGCGCGGTACTCCACGAGGCTCAGGTCAGCGATTGGACGCAGGCCGTCGAGAGACGCGATGATGTGCCCGAGCGTTCGCCGGATCACGGCCGCGTCCACCGGACTCACGCCAGTCCCGCCCGCTCGAGAAACACCTGGATGGCCCGCCGCTGGGAGCGGCGGAGCTTCTCGGTGTCGCAGTAGCGCCGCGAAGCCAGCGACTGGAACTCCCGGAAGGCTCCGGGGCGCCGTTCGAAGAGGAGCTTGCCCGTCCGGGCCACCTCGAAGGCCAGCAGGGGCCCGGCGCGGCGAAGATCCACCAGGTCCAAACGGTCGGTCGCAAGCCGGGGGGCGATTGCGAGGTAAAGCGCGTCGACGTCGGCCGCGCCCTCGCATCTGACGGCGAGATCGACGTCGCTACCGGCCCTGGCCCGACCCTTGGCCGCCGATCCGAAGAGGACGAGGAGCTCGAGCGCGGGGATGTCTGCCGGAAGGTCCGCGAGGCGCTGAGTGACCTGCTCGGCGCTGACCGCGCATGTCATGCAGCCACTGTATCGGAGGCCCCCCAGCGAGTCAACGAAAGCGCGGTGAAAGGTGGCGCGGCTTCCCGGGCGCTGGCCCGGAGCGCTCCGATCGTTTATCCTCGGCAAGAGCCCAGCACGATGATCGCCGCCGCCGACCTCGCCTACCGCATCCTCTACCGCGGCCTTCTCTCCCGTCTTCCGGAGCGCGTCGCGATCCCGCTCGGCCAGTGGGGACTGAGGCTCATCCCCCTCGATCTCCTGCCGATCTTCCGGCATGGAGACCCGCGGCTCGCCGTGACGCTCGGAGGCGTCCGGCTGCCGAACCCGCTGATCCTCTCGTCGATGTATTACGACACGACGATCCTGCGCCGGGCCATGGGGCTCGGCTTCGGCGCGGTGACGACCAAGAGCATCACGGCCCGGCCGCGTCCCGGCCACCCGCAGCCCAACCTGGTGCGCATCGAGACGGCCGAGGGCCCCGGCCTGCTCAATTGCAACGGCTTCCAGAACCCCGGCCTCGAGGCCTACCGCCGCGCGCTGGCCCACCTGCCCCACCGCGTGCCGCTCATCGTGGCCGCGGCGGGCGAGTCCATCGAGGAGTATGTCGAGGTGGTGAGCGGACTGGCGCCCCTCGGCGATCTCGTGGAGATCAACATCTCCTCGCCCAACACGCGCCTCGTCTACGCCTGGTCGCGCAAACCGTCGGAGCTGGCGCGGCTCTTCCAGGCCGTCCGGGCCGCCACCCCGAAACCGATCATCGCGAAAGTCTCGCCGGACTACCGTGACGCAAACGAAGAGCAGATCATTCCCGCGGCGCTGGATGCGGGCATCGGTATCGTGAACTGCGGCAACACGCGTCGCGTGGAGGCGCCGCGACTCTCGCAGAAGGCCGGCGGGCTCTCCGGCCCCGCGCTCTTTCCGGCGATGCTCGAGAACGTGCGCCGGCTGCGCGCGCGCTTCGGCGCCAGGCTCGAGATCATCGCGACGGGCGGTATCGACACGCCGGAGAAGGTCCGCCTGGCGCTCGAGGCGGGGGCCACGGCCTGCGGGTACTTCACGGGATTCATCACCCGGGGGCCGCTTCTGGCCCGCCGCATCCTCGACGAGCTCCTCGATGTCAGGGAATAGCCCACAGGTTATCCACTTATCCACAGCCGTCCACAGGCGTCGAAATCTGACGGCCTGACGCGCCTTCGCGGGCGCGTCCCAAGAATGTGACGGCCTGGCCGTCCACCGCGTGGAGGCCATCCACAGGCGCCAGCATTGACGAGGGGCGAGCGCATCCGATGCGCGCAAGCGTGCGCCTGGGGCGGCGAAACGAAGCCTTGACAGGGTCAGCGCGGGTTCATAGCTTTGTTGCGCTGCACGCGTCATCATCGTTCGCAGGATGTCCTGACCACCGCCATGAGGGGACTCGAAGGATGGAAGCCAGCCGGAAGCCGCTCGCGAAGATCGAGGGCAAGAAACGGATGCGGCTCAGTGGGCTCACCGTCGCCTGGCGCGGGACGCCGAGCCTCGACGACTGGGTCGCCTACATCGTCAACGGCACGAAGTCGAAGAAGCTGATCCTCGCCGACCACGCATCCGAGCGGAAGGTGAAGACCCTGCTCGCCCGGATCCAGACCCTGTCGAAGCGGGAAGTGGAGCGGCTAGCCAAGGGCTAGAGGCCTGACCGTCGCGACCGAGGCGGGATCCTCGGCCCAGATGGCGGGGTCGGCGTCCACGAAGAGCTCCACCATGTTCCCGTCGGGGTCCTCGGTGTAGATCGACTGGCTCACCCGGTGGTCGCTGAGAGCCCGGATGGGCACGCCGTTGGCCTCCAGCAGGGCCTTGGCCTCGCGCAGTTCCTCCAGCGAGTCGCCGATCTTGAACGCCACGTGGTAGAGCCCCACCGCGGTTCGAGCCGGCGCCGGCGCGTCCGGTCCCACCGCGAGCACGGCCAGATCGTGGTGGTTCACGCCGGCCGAGAAGAAGACCATCTGGTCCCGGAGACGTCCCACCTCCTTGAGCCCGAGCACCCCCGAGTAGAACCGGACGGATCGCTCCAGATCGCGCACCTTCAGCACCACATGCCCCACGCCCTGAACCTTCATGGCATTCTCTCCTGTCACAGGGTACCCCGCTCGGCGAGGCTCGCGAACCGGCCCCTCCCGATCACGATGTGGTCGTGGATCCGCAGATCCAGCAGCTGGCCGCATTCTACCAGCTGGCGCGTGAGCCGGATG
>JACPCX010000013.1:0-3489 GCA_016184305.1 Candidatus Rokuibacteriota bacterium
GATCATCGGCGCCGTCAGGAACGACAGCGCGGAGAAGAGCCCGGGCGAGACGGGGACGATGACGTGTCGGATTCCCAGCTTCCACGCGAGGCCGGCGGCATGGACAGGACCTGCGCCGCCGAACGCCACCAGGGTGTAGGCGGCGGGCTCTTCGGCCTTCTCGGCGAAGTGAACGCGAGCGGCGGCGGCCATGTTCTCGTTCACAAGATCGTGCATCGCCCAGGCGGCGCCCGAGGTCGCGAGCCCGAGCGGGGTTGCGATGGACGTCTCGATCGCCGTCCTCGCCGCATCCACGTCGAGCGGCATCCGACCGCCGAGGAAGCTCGCGGCGCTGAGGTACCCGAGGACGAGATCGGCATCGGTCACCGTCGGCGCCGTTCCCCCGCGCCCGTAGCACGCCGGACCGGGCTCCGCTCCTGCGCTCTCGGGCCCTACGCCGAGCAGGCCGATCGCGTTCCGGGACGCGATGGAGCCGCCGCCGGCGCCGATCTCCAGCAGGTCGACGACGGGAACCCGAAGCGCGATGCCGCTGCCCTTCTTGAACCTCGCTTCTCGCGCGATCTCGAACTCGTACGCGCGTGAGAGCCGGCCGCCGTGGACGAGACAGGCCTTGGCCGTGGTGCCGCCCATGTCGAACGAGAGGACGCGGTCCAGGCCCAGCCGCCGCGCCAGCACCTCGGCACCCATCGCCCCCGCCGCAGGTCCGGACTCCGCCACCCTGATGGGATACTCGGCGGCCGCGGCGCTCGAGGTCAGCCCGCCGTTCGAGAGGACGATGTAGAGGCGGCCGCGGAACCCGCGTTCACGCAGTTGTTCCTCGACCTTTCCCAGGTAGGCCGCCATCAGCGGCTTGACATAGGCGTTCGCGACCGCGGTCGACGTCCGCTCGTATTCGCCGATCTCGGGCAGGAGCTGGCTGGAAACGGTCAGGGCGACATCAGGGAGCGCCGCCCGGAGCACGTCGGCGGCCAGCTGCTCGTGGGTCGGGTTCGTATAGGAGTGCAGGAAGGAGATCGCGACCGACGCGATGTTCTCGGCGCCGAGCTTCTCGATCGCCTTGTCAAGGCTCTCCGCCGCGAGGGGGACGTGGATCTCGCCGTCGCTGAGGATCCGCTCGCGCACCTCGAGGCGCCACCGCCGGGGGACCAGGGGCTTCGGGTAGGTGATGAAGATGTCGTGCATGTCGTAGCGTCGCTCGCGACCGATCTCGAGGATGTCACGGAACCCGGCGGTCGTCAGGAGCGCGGTGCGGCTGCCCTTCCGCTCGATGATCGCGTTGCACGCGAGCGTCGTGGCGTGCAGGAGTACGGCGGTCCTGGCAGGAAGCCGCGGAATCGCGGAGACCAGCTCGTCCACGCCACGCAGGAAGCCTTCGGAGGGGTCCTGAGGGGTCGTGAGGAGCTTGAAGACCCGGAGGCCCGAGCCACCAGGGTCCCACACGACGATGTCGGTGAAGGTGCCGCCGATGTCGCATCCGACAACACACGGGTTGCCCTGGCCGTCGCCGATCGTCGCCACGGTTGTCACTCCTCCCCCTGGGGTCCTGGCACGCGAAGCGGCGGGGCCTTCCGTCGCAGAAGGCCTCCGTCGCCCTCGCTGAGCGGGATCGAGACGGCGAGCGGGCGGATCTCGCGCACGATGAGCGACGCGTACTGCGCCATGACCTCGCGGGTGAAGCGTGACTCCGGGCCGTGAACGCTGATGGCCGCGACGACGGACCCGCTGACGTCAGACACCGGCACGCTCACCGCGAACGCGCCCAAGATGTACTCCCCGAACGACGTTGCGTACCCGTCGGACCGGATCCGGTTGAGCTCTTCGCGCAAACGGGCGAGGGAGATCTCGACGCCGTCCTCCGCTGCTTTCAGCGCGAGTTCCTGCAGCACGCTGGTCTGTTCCGGCTCGGGGATGAAGGCGAGCAGGACCTTGCTCGGCGCGCCGACGTGCAGGGGTGCGCGCGTGCCGACGCCTGCGCGATAGCCGATCGGCTGCAGGGTCTCGAGCTCGCCGACACACAACCGCTCCAGGCCGACGCGGATGTGGAGAGCGACGGTTTCCGCCGTCTGCTGCCAGATCCGGTGGAGCGGATCGCGAAGGACCTCGGCGATCCGGCGGTGGCGGCGGAGGAGCTGGCCGGCCAGCAACACCATCCGCGCGCCCACGGAGTAGCTGCCGCTGTCGGTCCGCGTCACCATCCCGGCGCGGCCCATCGTTTCCAGGAGCCGGCTAACGGTCGCCTTGTGGAGCTTCAAACGCTCGGAGAGCTCGACGAGCCTGAAGTCCCGATCCCCAAGCGTGACGAGGATGTCGATCGCCCGATCGACCGCGCGAACGGTCCGAAGGCTCATGAGTTTCACGGTGCGCTATTGGGTCTCACAATGCGCAACCGGCGACAATCACCTGTTTGCGGGGTTTTCGTGGCCCAAAGTACCCAGCCTCAAGCGGACTCTGGACCGTACGGGGGTCAAGGCGTTGCCGGAGATCTCCTCCATGTCGATTTTCAGGAGTATGAGATCCGGTTGCCCCTGGGGACCCCCGCCCAGCACCCGGGGCGGTCCGCCTCGTGACGGCGAAGGGGAGGGTCGGTCCGGCGATCGGCCTCTGGCTCCGAGCGATCCTGCGCCTGGCCCCGGGGGCGCAGTCAAGGAGCGGCGTTGGCGCGGAGGGGTCGGGGGCCTGGCGAGCCAGCAGCGAGGGGTCAGGGGGTCAGGGGGGCGGAGCAGATCTACGCGCTCGCGGCGGGCGCGGGCGGGGCCGGGCCGGGCCGGTCGGCGGCGCCCGAGAGGGCGAGGTGGGCGAGGATGGTGCGCACGATGGCCGGGTCCTGGACGGGGGCGATGACCCGCAGGCGGCCGCCACAGCGGGGACAGGCGGGGACGTCGAGGGCGAGCACGCGGCGCAGCAGCGCCGCCCAGGTCCAGGGGCGCGGGGTGGGCGGGGTGCCACCGCCGGGCGGGCCGGCGCCGGCTTGGTCGAGGGCCGGATCTGAGGCCGCCGGGCGGCCGTAGCCGACCACATGGCGGCGCCAGCGGGCATGGGAAGCCATTACATTCTGCTGAGAGATCGAAAGACGTTACCGTCCACTACCGCTGGCACCCACTCTACGGCCAGATTGCCCGCGTAAGTCGCGGCGTGCCGTGTGACAACAGCAAGTTGCTGTCTTGCGAGCTGCCGGACGGAACGAGAGGCACCGTGCCTCGGTCGACACCCCAAGCCGGCGATAGGTGGACACCTGAAAACCGGCCATAATGATGATAGGCGCGGCGAGGGGCTCAAGGGGCTCATCACGCCCGACGGGTGAGCGTCCGGGCCTGGGGCGATCGCCCCGCGAAATTGAGCCGTCGGCGCCGGTCCGGTATACTGCCGGCATCGCCATGAGGAGACCATGACCGTCACGCAGGTCCAGCACATCGTCCTCGCCGGCCCCCGGGGCTTCTGCGCCGGCGTGGATCGCGCCATCGACATCGTCGAGCTGGCCCTGCAGGTGTG
>JACPCX010000014.1:0-3464 GCA_016184305.1 Candidatus Rokuibacteriota bacterium
CGGACACCCCGAGGAGATGACCATGCTCGCGATGTGGGTGAAGGTGCGCGTGAAGCGGGAGCTGCGGCAGCGCTTCCTCCAGGCGATCGAGGCGGACGCTCTCGCCTCCGAGCGGGACGAGCCGGGCTGCCTGCGCTTCAACGTCCTCCGGGACGCGCAGGACGAGGATGTCTACTACTTCTACGAGGCCTACAAGGACCAGGCCGCGCTCGAGGCCCATCGCCTGACGCCGCACTACGCCATCTGGCGCGCGGTGGCCGACACGCTGGACGGGCCCATCGAGCCGACGCGCTGTGAAACCGTCTTCCCGGCTGACCCGGGCTACTGGGCCAAGCCGCCGCGAAAGGAGCCCCGGTGATGAAAGCGATCCGCATCTCGGAGTACGGTGGGCCGTCCGTCCTGAAGCTCGCGGAGGTCCCCGCGCCCGAGCCAGGTCCCAACCAGGTGGTCGTCCGCAACCACGCCGTCGGCGTGAATCCGGTGGACACCTACCTGCGCGGCAACGTGGACAATCGCGGGCCCAAGCTGCCCTACACGCCGGGCGTCGACTCGGCGGGGGTCGTGGAGGCCGTCGGAGCCGGCGTCACGGCCGTCAAGCCCGGCGAGCGCGTTTACGTGGGCGGCACGCTCAGCGGCGCCTACGCCGAGCTGTCGCTCTGCGAGCAGCCGCAGGTCCACCCGCTGCCCGTCAATGTCAGCTTCGCGCAGGGGGCAGCGATGAACGTCCCCTACGCCACCGCCTACCACGCGCTCTTCAATCGCGCCCACGGCCAGGCGGGCGAGACCGTCCTCGTGCATGGGGCCAGCGGCGGCGTCGGCATCGGCGCCGTCCAGCTCGCGCGGGCGCGCGGCCTCACGGTGATCGGTACCGCGGGGACGGAGCGGGGGCGCCGCCTGGTGCTGGCGGAGGGCGCGCATCACGTCCTCGATCACGGAGCGCCGGGGTACCTCGACGAGATCATGAAGCTCACGGGCGGGAGGGGCGTGGACGTGGTCCTCGAGATGGTGGCGAACGTGAATCTCCCGAAGGACCTCGGGATCGTGGCCATTGGCGGGCGGATCGTCGCCATCGGCAGCCGCGGCACGGTGGAGATCAACGCCCGGCACGCCATGAACAGGGACGCCGCCATCCTCGGCATGGCGCTTTACCACGCCACGCCCGCCCAGTTCACCGGCATCCACGCCGCGCTGGTGGAGGGGCTGCGCAACGGGACGCTGCGTCCGGTGATCGGCCAGGAGCTGCCGCTCGGCCAGGCCCCGCGGGCGCACGAGGCGGTGATGGAGCCGGGCCACCATGGCAAGATCGTGCTGGTCCCATAACCGGCCGCTCACACGGAGGGCGCCATGCCGAACACCGACGCGCGCGTTCCCTTTCCGCCGCCCCATGCCCCGCCGCCGCGCGGGGTCAATCACCTGGTCCTCAACGTGCGGAACCTCGAGGTGTCGCACCGGTTCTGGACGGAGATCATGGGCTTCCGGTGCGTGGCCGAGCTCAAGCCCATCCCCGGGCGGCAGCGGCCGACGATGCGCTTCTACAGCGGCCTCGACGCGCGGGGGGACGTGACCCATCATGACCTGGCGCTGGCCGAGCTTCCCGCCTCCGCCGCGGCCGGCGCCGACCCCGAGCCGTGGGACCTGATGCCGAGCCGGACGGGGATCAACCACGTGGCGATCGCCTGGCCCGACCGGGAGTCGTGGCTCAAGCAGCTCGCCTTTCTCCGGAGCCGGGGGGTGCCGTTCCACCGGCGCATCAACCACGGCATGACCCACAGCGCGTACATCTCCGATCCCGATGGTCACGGCATCGAGGTGCTGTACGAGCTGCCGCGAGAAGTGTGGCAGGGGGACATCGACGCGGCGCAGAACCACGCCGAGATGCTTCCCACGGAAGGGGACGAGTCTCTGGTCGACCGTACGGACAACCCCGTCTTCGATGGGGCGGCGGCGCGTCCGGTGGCCGGCCGGGCCGGGGGCTGACGCCCGGAGAGGCCGGATCGGGCGATGGAGCGGCGCCGGCTCGGCAATACCGACATGGTCGTCAGCGCCCTCGGCTTCGGCGGCTCCGAGATCGGCTTCCGCCGCGTGGGCCCCCGCACCGTGGCGCGGCTCCTGGGGAGCGCGCTCGATGCCGGGCTCAACGTGATCGACACGGCCGAGTGCTACGAGGACAGCGAGGCCCTCATCGGGCGGGCCATCGGCTCCCGGCGGCGCGAGTGCTACCTCTTCACCAAGTGCGGCCATGCCCGCGGCGAGGCGCACGCGGACTGGCGGCCGGCCGCGCTCCTCCGCAGCATCGAGCGGAGCCTCCGTCGCCTCGCCACCGACTCCCTCGACCTGATCCAGCTCCATAGCTGCTCGCTCGCCGAGCTCCGGCGGGGCGACGCCATCGCGGCCCTCGAGCGGGCGCGCGAGCGCGGCTGGGCCCGGTACATCGGCTACAGCGGCGACGGCGAGGCGGCGCGCTACGCCGTCGAGTGCGGCCGCTTCGACACCCTCCAGACCTCGGTGAGCATCGCCGACCAGGAAGCCGTGGATCTCACGCTGCCCCTGGCGCGAGCCCGGCGGATGGGCGTCATCGCCAAGCGGCCGCTGGCGAATGTCGCATGGCGCTACGCGCGGAAGCCGGCCGAGCCCTACTACCAGGCCTACTGGTCTCGCCTGCGGCGGCTCGGCTATCCCTTCCTGCGCGCTGCGGGCAACACGGCGGTGGCCACCGCGCTCCGCTTCACGCTCCGCGTGCCGGGCGTCCACACCGCCATCGCCGGCACCACGAAGCCGGCGCGCTGGCAGCAGAACGCGGCGCTGCTCCGGGCCGGCGCCCTGCCCCGGGATGACTTCGAGCGCATCCGCGCGCGCTGGCGCGAGGTCGCCGACGCCTCGTGGGTGGGCCAGGTCTGAGCCGGCCCGCTGAGGCGGGTTGTTGGACGGTGCGCCGCCGGGGTACAGTACCTTCATGAAGCTGACCATCGATCTCCCGCCAGCCCAGGCTGAACGGCTGCGCCAGGAGGCCGCACGCCTCGGGCTCGCGCCGGAGGATCTTGCCCGCGCCGCCATCGTGGATCTCCTGGCGGCTCCGGGCGACGATTTCCAGGCGGCCGCCGAGCGGGTGCTGCGGAAGAACGAGGAGCTGTACCGGCGCCTCGCCTGATGCGCTATCTCACCCTGGGGGAGGTCGTCGACCTGCACCGCCGCCTCCTCCTGGTGACCGGCGGCGCGTCTGGAGTTCGCGATTTCGGCGCGATCGAGTCTGCGATCGCCCAACTCCGCACTCCCAGCGTCAACGTCAGACTGCGGCCCTCAGCCTCAAGGAGGCGTCATGAGCAACCCCGCGCCCGTCCCGCCCGTTCGCGACGAGGTCCGTCCGGTCGTGCCCCGGCTCATCGAGCTCACGGAGACGCTCCTGTACCCCGACATCTGGGAGCGCCCGGGGCTGTCCAGGCGAGACCGGAGCCTCATCACGGTCG
>JACPCX010000149.1:0-21264 GCA_016184305.1 Candidatus Rokuibacteriota bacterium
CGGTGGTGGGGATCGACGCCGACCGCCGCGTGGTCCGTCTCGCCGGCGGCGCGCAGCTCCCGTGGGATCGGCTGCTCGTCGCCTCGGGCTCCGAGCCGGTGGCGCCGGCGCTCCTGAATCCGGACGGGGTGCCCCTCTACACCTTCACCCGCCTCGCCGACCTGCGGGCCCTTCGCGCCCGCCTCGACGGCACCCGGACAGTTGCCGTGCTCGGTGCCGGGCTCATCGGGATGGAGCTGGCTGAAGCGCTGGTGCATCGCTCCACGGGCGCGAACGTGACGGTGGTCGAGCAGGAGCCTCAGGTGCTGCCGGTTGCCTTCAGCCGGGAGGACGCCGACAGCGTCCGCGATCTGTTCCAGAGCCGCGGGGTGCGATTCCGGCTCGGGTGCCGCGCGGTGGCCCTCGAGCGACGGGGCGCCGCAGCGGTGGTGACGCTCTCGGACGGCAGCGCGCTCGAGGTGGATCTCGTGGTGGCCTGTGTCGGCGTCAGGCCGCGCCTCGGTTTCCTCGACCGCTCGGGGCTCGCGGCGCGCCGCGGGCTCTCCGTGGACCCCCGCATGGCGACGAGCGTTCCCGGCATTTATGCCGCCGGCGACGTCGCCGAGGGGCCGAGCGCCGACGGGACGATCGGCTGCCATGCCGTGCTGCCGACGGCGGCGGGGCAGGGACGAGTGGCCGGGGCGAACATGGCGGAGCGCCGGGTCGAGCACGAAGGGTGGCTTCCCGCCAATGTCTTCAGCTTCTTCGGGCGGCTGCTCGTCAGCGCGGGCGTCACCGAGGCGGGCGAGGGCCATGCGCGCCTCGAGCGCGTCTGGGACGGCCGGCGAGGCCGGCTGTTGCTGGACGGTGACCGGCTCGTGGGGGCAAGCTTCGCCGGGATGCCGGCCGACCCCGGCGCACTCTGCTGGCTGATCCGCGAGCGCGTCCCCGTGAAGACGCACGCGGACCTCTTGCTCGATCGCCCACTCGAGGCCTCGCGCTGGCTGGCGGCCCGGACCCAGCGCGGAGCGGCATGATGGCCACGCTGACGCTCCCGGTGCTCCACGACACGCTGACAGCCGAGTGGGGCGCCTGCCCATCCGGCTGCCACGCCTGCGTGGACGCCTGTGCGGACCACCGCGCCGTGCCGCGGATCGCCACCCTCGACCTGCCGCTTGTCTCCTTCCACGGGGCCGTCGTCTGCGGTCAATGCGGCGAGCCCGCCTGCCGCGATGCCTGCCCGACGGGCGCCATCACGAGGGAGGAGACGGGCGTGGTGCGTCTGGACGAGGGGCGCTGCGTCGGCTGCGGCGCCTGCGCCGTGGCCTGCGTCTGGGGCGGCATCACCCTCGATCCGCAGAGCGGGCGGGCCGCCAAGTGCGACACCTGCGCCGGCCGCCCCGCCTGCGCCGGGGCCTGTCCGACCGGGACCCTGCGCTGGGTCGAGACCTCCGGGCTGCTGCGGCACTTCGGCCACCCGGATCCTTTCACCAAGGGCGTGAGCCTTTGCCCGGGCTGCGCGGCCGAGCTCGGCTTCCGCATGGCCTTCCGGGTGATCGGCCCGGACGCGGTGGTCTTCGCGGCTCCCGGCTGCGCCTGCATGCTCGCCTGTGGCCTCGGGACGGCGGCCACCACGCGGCTGCCGAGCGTCATGTCGCTCATGACCAATGTCCCGTCGCTCATGACGGGCGTGGCGCGCCAGCTCAAGCGCTCGGGCGCGCGCACGCGCTGCGTCGCCTTCGCGGGCGACGGCACGACGGCGGACGTGGGGTTCCAGCCGCTGTCCGGCGCGGCCGAGCGCGGGGAGCATATCGTCTACATCTGCTACGACAACGAGGGGTACATGAACACGGGCGTTCAGCGGAGCAGCACGACGCTCCAGGGTGCCCGGACCATGACCACCCCGGTGGGGCCGGGGCGCGCGGGGAAGCCCCAGGCCCCGAAGGATGTGGCGGTGCTGATGGCGATGCACGCG
Organism: Candidatus Rokuibacteriota bacterium; assembly: GCA_016184305.1. Taxonomy (GTDB): domain Bacteria; phylum Methylomirabilota; class Methylomirabilia; order Rokubacteriales; family CSP1-6; genus UBA12499. The sequence continues at coordinate 1,955 of JACPCX010000149.1, forward strand.
ACGGCCTACGTGGCCACGGCCAGCGTATCCCATCCGGAGGACTTCGCCATCAAGCTCCAGCGCGCCCTCGCCGTCGAGGACGGGCTCGCTTACATTCACCTCTACGCGCCCTGTCACGTGGGCTGGCAGGCGCCGATGGATTCGGCGCTGGAGATTGCCCGGCTCGCCGTGGAGACGCGCGTGTTCCCGCTCTGGGAAGCGCGCCGCGGCCGGTTCCGGCTGACTCACCCGATCCCGCAGCCGCGCCCGCTCGAGGACTTTGCGGGGCTCATGGGCCGGCTGCGTCACCTCGGTCCCACCGGCCTCGAGACGCTGGCCCGCACGGTCGAGGAGCGCTACCGCCGCGTGGAAGCGCTGTGTTCCGCGCTGCCGTGGGAGGCGCCGGGCGCCGACGATGAGCAGTAGCGTGTTCAACCGGAACCTCCCGCTCTGGTATCAGCTGTCGCAGATGCTCCGCTCGGAGATCCTGGGCGGCCAGCTCGCCGCCGGGGACCGGGTGCCGCCCGAGGTGGAGCTCGCCAGGCGCCACGGGGTGAGCGTGGTCACGGTCCGGCAGGCGCTGCGGGCGCTGGATGAGGAGGGGCTGATCTCGCGCCAGCGGGGGCGGGGGACCTTCGTGACGCCCGGGCCCCATCACCACAAGGAGCTCCGGGTCATGGGCTCCGTCGAGTCGGTGATCGCCCAGCAGTACAGCCAGGAGACCGACGTGCTGGAGCAGAGCGTCGTCCCCGTGCCGCCGGCGCTGGCCCGGTACTTCGGGGACGAGCGGGAGCTCTGCTTCTTCCGCCGGCTGCGCCGCGACCAGGGCATGCCGCTCAGCTACGCGCTCAACCACGTCCTGCCCGAGTACGGCAGCCAGATCGATGCCACGATGCTCAGGCGCGACCCGATGCTCAAGATCATGCGCGACGTCCTCGGCGTCAAGCTCTCCGACGTGCACATCTCCATCGAGGCACAGCGCGCGACCCAGGACATCGCCGGGCCTCTGGGCGTGGATGTGTTCAGCCCCGTGCTGTTCTTCTCGGGCGTGGTCCTGGACATGCGGCGCCGGGTCGTGGACGTGGCCTGGATCTACTACCGCGCCGATCGGTTCACCTTTACCCTCGACCTCGACGTCCGCCGCTAGTGCCGGGCCAACTGACTTCGCCATACTTCGTTCTCGGTCGTCGCCAGCGCTCAACGTACACCCACGTACGCCTCGCGCTGGCTCCTCCCTCGGGCCTCGTCTGGCTCGTCATTTGGCCCGGCACGATGGGGCTGTCGGCACGCTAGCATGCCCTGCGGCGCGGCGCGCAGCCTTACCGTCAACGCCCTTGCCCTCGAGATCGCCGAGTGGGGGCGCGGCGACGCGCGCCCGCTGCTGCTGCACTCGCTGGCGGCCCACCTGCACTGGTGGGACTGGACCGCGCCCCTGTGGGCGCCAGGGCACCACGTCGTGGCGCTGGACTTCCGCGGGCATGGCGGCAGCGCCCATGCGGACCCGCCGGCCTATGGGTTCGACGCGCACGCCTCCGACGCGGCGGCGGTCCTGTCGGCGCTCTCGCCCGACCGCGTTGTGCTGATCGGCCACTCCATGGGCGCTTTCGTGGGCGCCCTGGTCGCCGCCCGGTATCCGGAGCGCGTCGAGGCTCTCGTGATGGCCGACATGCTGTCGGGTTGGACTGCCGAGCAGGCCGCCGCCGCCGAGCGGCAGGCGGGACGGCCGCCCGCGGACTTCGCGACGCGAGAAGGAGCGGGCGCCCGCTTCAGGCTCCAGCCGCCCGAGACGACGGCGACTGTCGAGATGCTGCGTCACCTGGGTGAGGCGGGTGTCAGAGAGACGGCCCCCGGGGTGTGGAGACTCGCCTTCGACCGGGCGGTGTTCCGGCATCCGCCGGTGGACCCGTGGCCCTTTCTCCCGGACATCCGCTGCCCGACCCTCGTGATCCACGGGGAGGGGAGCCGGATCATGGACCGCGGGGCGGCCGAGCGCGTCGCCGCGGCGATCCCGCGCGCGAGCGTCTCCACGCTGCCCGGCGCCTTCCACCACCTGGCGCTCGACGCGCCGGGGGACTTCGCGGCCGCGATCGACGAATGGATGACGACCCTCTGAGGGAGGTTGACATGGATCTCAGTGGACCGGGAATCAAGAAGTACGGGCATCTCTTCGAGCCGTTCCGGGTCGGCACGTTCACCCTCAGGAACCGCGTCAAGTACGCGGCCTGCTCGGTGTCGAACTTCAACACGGAGGACGGTTTCATCACGGACCGCGAGTACGCGCGGATGGACGTGATCGCGCGCACCGGCTGCGGGCTCATCACGAACCAGGGGGCCTACCCGGATCCGAGGGGCGAGGGCAAGGCCTACATGCGCCAGCTCTCCATCTCCGATGACCGGTACGTGCCCGGGCTCCGGAAGATCGCCGACATGCTGCGCGCGGGCGGCGCCGTGGCCATCCAGCAGATCCTCCACGGCGGGCGCTACGGCGGCATCAACCTCGCCTATGCGCTGCAGCCCTCGGCCACGCCCCAGACGCTGCGGCACTTCCGCAAGCCGAAGGAGATGTCCGTGGAGGAGATCCGCGGCATCATCCAGCAGCATGCGGAGGCCGCCGCGCGGGCGATGGACGCGGGCTTCGACGGCGTGGAGCACACGGCCTTCATGGGGTATCTCCTGGCCAACTTCCTCTCGAGCTTCACGAACAAGCGGGACGACCAGTACGGCGGCTCGGTGGAGAACCGCGCCCGCTTCCTGATCGAGCTGCTCGACGCCACCCGCCGGGCCATCGGGAAGGACGCCATGATGGTCGTGCGCCTCAACGGCGAGGAGCTGATGGACGAGTTCGGCGGCTCCACGCCCGAGGAGTGCGTGGAGTTCATGCGGCTCGGCGAGCAGGCGGGCGTGGACATGATCAGCATCGTGGTGGGCTGGCACGAGGCGCGCAAGGGCGCCCTGGGGCGCGACGTGCCCACGGACGGCTGGCTGCCGCTGGCCATCCGCGCCAAGGCCGCGGTGAAGATCCCGGTGGCCTTCGGGCCGCGCTTCGGCGACCCCGTGATGGCGAACGAGGCCATCGCCGCGGGGAAGATCGATCTCTGGGAGGTGTGCCGGCCGTTCCTGGCAGACCCCATGCTGCTGCACAAGACGGCCGAGGACCGCGTGGAGGAGATCCGCCCGTGCGTGGGCGGTCTCCTGTGCCTGTCGCGCATGTTCCGCGACCTGCCGTACAACTGCGCCATGAACCGGCGGCTGTCGCACGAGTACGAGCCGCAGTACGATGTGCGGCCCGCGCCTGCCCCGAAGCGGGTGCTCGTGGTCGGCGGCGGCCCGGCGGGGCTCGAGGCGGCGAAGATCGCCGCCGAGCGCGGGCATCAGGTCACGCTGGTGGAGAAGCGCTCCCGGCTCGGCGGTCAGCTCGTCCACGCCTCCAAGGAGGTGGACGGCGGCTACATCTGGCCCCGGCTGATCCGCTACTACGAGACGCAGCTGGCCCGCCACGGCGTGCAGGTGAGGCTCGGCGAGGAGATGACGCGCGAGCTCTGCGACCGGATGAAGCCCGATGCCATCGTGGTGGCCACGGGCGCGGCCCTCGACGTCCGGGGCCGCTATCCCACCGACGGCGGGACGCTGGCCGACGTGTACGACGTGCTCGAGGATCGGATCCCCGTGGGGCAGCGGGTCGTCGTGCTGAGCGGCGAGCGCGCCGGGCTCGTCTGCGCGGAATACCTGTCGGCCCAGGGCAAGCAGGTGACGATCGTGGAGCCGAGCGACAGGATCGCCTCGGACGTCATCCCCACCTTCCGGTGGCGGCACCTGGCCTGGGTGAGGGAGTACGGCATCGAGACGGTGATCGGGGCCCGCGTGGAGGGGGTCACGCGGGAAGGCGTGGATGTCGTCGGCAAGGACGGGGCGCGGCGCCTGATCTTAGCCGACACCGTGATCGCGGCGGGGCCTCGCGGCTCGGTGCAGGCGCTGGTGGACGGGCTCGAGTTCTCCGGCGACGAGATGTACATCGCCGGCGACGTGATCCGGCCTCGCGCGGTCCACAACGCGGTCCGGGAGGGGTTCCTGGCAGGCGTGCGCATCTAGCAGGCCGCCCCGGCGCGGCCCTTGACAGCCGGGGCGCGCCTCTCCTAGCATGTTGAATCGTGTTTCCTGAAGGGAAACGGCACGCAATGAGCGTCCACACACCCCCCTCGAGGAGGCCCAGGTGAGCGACCTGTTTTCCATTCGAGGCAAGGTGGCGGTGGTGACGGGCGGCTCGCGCGGGATCGGCCTGATGATCGCGCGCGGCTTCGTCCGCCACGGCGCCAGGGTCTACATCTCGTCGCGCCGGAAAGACGTCTGCGATCGGGTCGCCGCGGAGCTCTCGGGCGAGGGGACCTGCGTGTCGCTGCCCGCGGATCTGTCCGCCGAGGCGGAGGCCAGGCGCCTGGCGCAGGAGATCGGCGCGCGCGAGCCGGCGCTGCACATCCTCGTGAACAATGCCGGCGCCACCTGGGGCGCCCCGCTCGCCGAGTACCCGGAGTCGGCCTGGGACAAGGTGCTGGCGATCAACGTCAAGGCGGTCTTCCACCTCACCCAGGCGCTTCTCCCGCTGCTGGAGAAGGGCGGTAGGCCGGGCGATCCGGCGCGCGTCATCAACATCGGCTCCATCGACGGGCTTCGCGTCCCCCAGTTCGAGAGCTATGCCTACTCCGCGAGCAAGGCCGCCGTGCACCATCTCACGCGGGCGCTGGCCGTCCGGCTCGCGGCTCATGGCGTCACGGTCAACGCCATCGCGCCGGGTCCGTTCGAGAGCAAGATGATGGCCGAGACCTTGAGCCAGTTCCGCGACGCCATCGTCGCGGCCTGTCCGCTGGGGCGCATCGGCGAGCCCGAGGACATGGCGGGCGCGGCGATCTTCCTGGCCTCCCGCGCCGGGGCCTACCTGACGGGGACGGTGATTCCGGTGGACGGCGGACTCTCGATCCGGCCCTGACGGAACCGGCACCCCATGCACCCTCCCTCACTCCCGCGGCAGGTGGGCGCGCGGCTCAGGCGGCTGCGACGGGCCAGCGGGTTGAGCCTCGATGCCGTCGCCGCCGCGGCGGGCACCTCCAAGAGCCTCCTGAGCAAGATCGAGAACGGCAAGATCTCCTCGCCCATCTCGACGTACTCCCGCGTCGCCTCGGCCCTGGGCTCGACGGTGGGCGATCTGTTCGGGGAGGGCGACGGCCGCCCCTGCGTCCTGGTCAGGCGCGACGAGCGCAAGCCCACCTCCGGGCGGGCGAGCCGCTTCGGCTACACCTACGAGGCCCTGGGTCACAAGAAGCGCGACAAGCGCATGGAGCCCTTCCTCCTGCGCTACCCGGCGGGGCTCGCGGCGGCGCCCTCCTTCACCCACGACGGCGAGGAGTTCCTGTTTCTCCTCCAGGGGCGGCTCGAGTTCGTCCACGGTGGCGACCGCTTCGTGCTGGGGCCCGGCGACTGCCTGTATCTCGACGGCCGGGTGCCTCATGGGGGACGGGCCCTCGGCCGCCGGGAGGCGGTGGCCGTGGTGGTGTCGGCGCCGGCATGACCGCGGTCGCCCGGGACGTGGACATCGTCATCGTCGGTGGTGGCATCGTGGGCGCGTCCTGCGCGTACTTCCTGGCGGAGCGGGGGGCGGAGGTGCTCCTCCTGGAGGCCGGGCGCATCGGCCGCGAGGCCTCGGGCGTGAACGCGGGCGGGGTGCGCCAGCAGGCGCGGGCACTTCCGGAGATGCCGCTGGCGCTGGAGTCGGTACGGCTCTGGGCCGATCTCGAGCGCAGGCTCGAGGTCCCGCTCGAGTACGAGCGGTGCGGGGACCTGCGGATCGTGGAGAGCGCGGAAGACGCCGCGCGGCTCCGCGCCGTGGCCGCCAGGGAGAGGGAGACGGGGCTCGCGCTCGAGTGGGTGGACGGCGCTGCCCTGCGCGCGCTGGTGCCCAGCATCGCGCCAGGCGTGCTCGGCGGGACCTTCTGCCCCACCGGGGGACAGGCCAACCCGCTGCGCGTGGCGGCGGCCATCGGACGGCGCGCGCGGGATCTCGGGGCGATCGTCTGGGAGGGCTGCTCCGTCCGGGCGCTGGCGCGGGACGGGGAGGGCTTCGCGCTCGACTGCGCCCATGGGCGCCTGCGGGCGAGCCGCGTGGTGCTGGCGGCGGGGGCGTGGACGCCGATCGTGGCCGAGGGTCTCGGGGCTCGGCTGCCCATCTCGCTCTTCGTCCCCCAGATGCAGGCGACGGTGCCGCTGCCACGCGTGCTGGGGACGGTGCTGCTCGGGTTCACGCGCAAGCTCAGCATGAAGCAGATGCGGAGCGGCGCCGTGCTGGTCGGAGGGGGGAAGCGGGGCTGGGGCGATCTCGTGACCCGCGCCAAGGGGCTCGCCGCCGAGAGCATGCGGCTCGGGGCGGTGGACGCGGTGGACGTGCTGCCGCTCCTCGGGCGCACGGAGACCACACGGACCTGGGTGGGCCTCGAGGGGCTCACGTCCGACGAGATGCCCATCATCGACTGTCTCGAGACGGACCGGGTGTACGTCGCCGCGGGCTTCAGCGGCCACGGATTCGCCATCGGTCCCGTGGTGGGACGGCTGCTCGCCGAGTGGCTGCTCGATGGCACGCCGTCCATGGATGTGTCGGCGTTCAGGCTCAACAGGTTTCCAACAGGAGGACTCTCATGACAGTCTGGCGGACGGCAATGGGTGTCGCGGCGGCGGCGGTCCTCGCGTGGACGGGGACGGCCACAGCGCAGACCGACCTGGTCGTGGCCGGCTACGGCGGCAGCTTCGAGACCATCTTCAAGCAGAAGCTCGCCCCGGGCTTCGAGAAGAAGTTCAACGTCAAGGTCAACTTCGTCTCGGGCAACTCCACCGAGACCCTCGCGCGGGTGCAGGCGCAGAAGGACAATCCCCAGATCGACGTCACCTTCGTGGACGACGGCCCTGCCTTCCAGGGCCAGGCCCTCGGCCTCTGGGAGCCCATCGATGCCACGATCGTGGCCAATCTCAAGAACCTCTACGACCTGGCCAAGCACAAGGACGGCGTCGGCGTGGACATGGGCGTGGTCGCCACGGGGCTCATGTACAGCCCCGAGATCTTCAAGCAGAAGGGCTGGGCGCCGCCCACCTCGTGGAACGACATCGCCAGGCCCGAGCACGCCGGGCACCTGGTGATTCCGCCCATCCAGAACACCTACGGGTTGCACGCCCTGGTCATGTTCGCCCGGATGAACGGCGGGTCGGAGAAGAACATCAACCCGGGCGTCGACGCGCTCAAGCGATTCCGGAAGAACGTGCTGGTCTTCGAGGCGCAGCCCGGCAAGCACTCCGAGCTGTTCCAGTCCAAGCAGGCGTGGATCGGCGTGTGGGGGAGCGGGCGCGTCTACTCGCTGGCCGACACGGGCTTCCCCGTGGCGTTCGTCTACCCCAAGGAGGGGGCGATCGCGCTGGGCGTGACGATGAACGTGGTCAAGGGCGCCAAGAACCGCAAGCTGGCCAACGAGTTCATCAACGCCATGCTGGACCAGGAGGCCCAGCAGGTCTGGGCCGAGGGGTTCAAGTTCGGCCCGTACAACAAGATGGTGAAGCTCCCGCCGGCCCTCGCCGCCAAGGTCCCCTACGGGACGGAGCAGATCGGCAAGCTCATGACGGGCGCGGCGCGACGCGAGGCGGGGACGGACGTGACGCTGTCCTGGGAGGCGGCCCACACGCTGCTGGTACCGCGGGGCGGCGGGGCATGAGAGACGGGTTCCGCGCGGGTCTCGTCCTCATCGGCCCCGCCTGCCTCTGGCTCGTTCTCTTCTTCCTGATCCCGCTGCTGCTCGTGATGCGGCTCTCCTTCTTCGGCTTCTCGCCCGTGGGCGGCATGATCCCGGCGCTCCAGCTCGGCAACTACTGGAAGATCTTCACGGACGAGTACTTCGTGAACCTCTTCGTGCGGACCTTCCGGATGAGCCTGCTGGTGACGTTCTTCACCCTGCTGCTCGGCTACCCCGAGGCGTACTACCTCACCCGCATCCGAGGCCGGGCGAAGGCCGTGGTCCTCGTGGCGGTGCTCTCGCCGCTCATCGTGAGCGCCATCACGCGCACCTTCGGCTGGTTCATCCTGCTGTCGCCGACAGGGCTGGTCAACGGCGCCCTCATGGCCCTCCGGGTGACGGACACGCCCGTGAAGCTCATCTACAGCGAGACGGGGATCATCATCGGCCTCACCCACGTGCTGGTGCCCTTCATGGTGCTGTCCATCTACGCTTCGCTCCAGCGCCGGAACGCGGCCCTCGTCCCGGCGGCCCACACGCTGGGCGCTGGCCCCGTGCGGGCCTTCCTCGCGATCACGCTGCCGCTGAGCCTGCCGGGCATCGTGGCGGGGTCCGTGGTGGTCTTCACCCTCAGCATGAGCGCCTTCGTGACGCCCGCCATCCTCGGCGGCACGCGCGTGCGCGTGGTGGCGTACCTCATCTACGAGGAGTTCCTCCTCTCGCTCAACTGGCCCTTCGGCGCCGCCCTGGCGCTCCTCCTCGTCGCCATCACCATGCTCGTGGTGGTGGGCTACAACCGCTGGCTCGAGCGCGGGCGGTGGAGCGAGGTGTTCCGGTGAGGGGGCTCTCGCGGCCTGCGCTCGCGCTCTTCAACGTGCTCTTCCTCTGCTTCCTCATCGCGCCCGTGGTGGTGGTCGTGCTGGTGGCCTTCACTCCGGAGGGGTGGCTCCAGATCCCCACGACGCGGTTCTCGGTCCGGTGGTTCCGGGCCATCCTCGACCATCCGGAGTTCATCTCGGCCTTCCGCAACAGCGCGCTGATCGCGGTGGCGGCCTCGGCGTTGTCCACGACGCTCGGCACGCTCGCCGCCCTCGGCATCGTGCGCCACCGCTTTCCAGGCCGGGATCTCGTGCAGAGCTTCCTGCTCTCGCCCCTCATGGTGCCGACCGTGGTGAGCGGCGTGGCCCTGCTGTACTTCTTCTCCCGCGTGGGCCTCGCCTCCACCCTCACCGGAGTCGTGGTGGCCCACGTGATCGTCACCGGGCCCTATGTGATCCGCACCGTGAGCGCGAGCCTGGCGGGCTTCGACCGGAGCCTCGAGCACGCGGCCATGACGCTCGGCGCGAACCGGCTGCAGACCTTCGGGCGGGTGACGCTGCCCCTCATCCTGCCCGGTGTGTCGGCGGGCGCCGTCTTCGCCTTCATCGTCTCCTTCGACGAGCTGACAGTGACGCTCTTCGTGACCGGACCGAAGCTCGTGACCCTGCCCATCCGGATCTACAACCACATCACCTATATCACCGACCCGCTGGTCGCGGCCATCTCGGCCACGCTGGTCTTCCTGACCATCGGCGTCGTGCTGGTGCTGGAGCGGCTGGTGGGGCTGGACCGGCTCCTGGGGACACAGTGAGCGCGACCCTGGACGCGGTCGTCGTGGGCGGGGGCGTGCTCGGCGCCACGGTGGCCTATCACCTCGCCAGGCGAGGCGCACGGGTGGCCGTCCTGGATCGGGGGCCCGGCGGCTTCAACGCCACCGCGGGCAACCACGGGCTTGTCTGGGCGCAGGACAAGGCGCCCTCGCCGTATCTCGGGCTCACGCTCCGAAGCATCGCGCGCTACCCGGACTTCGCGCGCGAGCTCCGAGACCTGACGAGCGTGGACATCGAGGACGAGTGGAGTAGGACGCGGGCATGACGAGCGCCTGGGATGCGATCGTGGTCGGCGCCGGGGTCATCGGCTCGGCGGTCGCCTACTTCCTCCAGGAGGAGGGTCTGAGCGTCTGCCTGATCGACCGCGGGGCAGTGGCGGCAGGGACCACCTCGGCGAGCGCCGGTCACACCTCCGTGCAGGGCCGGGTGCCGGGGCCGGCGCTGGACCTGGCGCTCGCGAACGTCCGCTTGCTCGGCGAGCTCAAGCGCGCGCTGCCCGACGACTTCGAGTACGTGCAGTCGGGCGGGCTCATCCTTGCCGAGGACGAGACGGAGTACCGCCTCCTCCGCCAGTTCGCGGCGAAGCAGGCCGCTCATGCGCCGGTGGAGTTCTGGGAGGCCGAGGAGTTGCGCCGGGCCGAGCCGCACCTGAACCCGGCGCGCATCCTCGGCGCGACCTACTGCGCGCTCGACGGCTACGCGAACCCGATGCGCCTGGCGATCGCGCTGGCGCATGCCGCGCGGGTCCGCGGCGCCCAGGTGCTCACCCACACCGAGGTGATCGGCGTCCTGACCAATGGCGGCCGCGCGGCGGGAGTGAGGACAAGGACCGGCACTCACCGGGCCCCCGTGGTGGTCAACGCGGCCGGCATCTGGTCGGCGGAGCTGGGCCGCCTCGCCGGCGTCACGGTGCCGGTGGTCCCCCGGAAGGGCGAGCTCGTGGTCTCGGAGCCCCTGCCGCGCCTCTTGCGCTGCGTGATCTCGCATGCCGGGCACATCCCCTTCGCTGATCACGGCCTCGAGGCCCCGCTCGAGGTCGAGGGGGAGCTGCAGAAGAAGCGCTACCTGAAGCAGACCGGGGCGGGCGGCTTCCAGGGGCGGTTCTACGTCGGCAGCACGAGCGAATTCCGCGGCTTCGACCGCTCGAGCACCTGGGAGGGCGTGAGCCAGCTCTGCCACTACGCGATCGACACGGTGCCCGCGCTGGCGCGCGCGCGTCTGGTGCGGGGGTGGGCGGGGCTGCGCCCGCGCAGCCGCGACGGCAAGTTCATCATCGGCGAGGCGCCGGGGTGTCCCGGATTCTGGCTCGCAACCGGCCATGACTCCATCGGCATCCTCTACTCGACCATGACGGGTCGGCTCCTGTCCCGGTGGATCCGGACCGGCGAGCGCCCGGCCCTGCTGGCATCATTCGATCCCGCGCGGCCCTCCCTGGCCGCCGTGGCCTCGTGAGACACGACAAGGAGACGGACATCCATGACCCAGCCTGACCTGCGCATGAGCCCGCCCGCCGAGCGGGGGCGGGCGCTGACGATCCTCGTGGACGGGCAGCCGCTCGGCTGTCACGAGGGCGAGAGCATCGCCGCGGCTCTCCTCGCCTCGGGGTGCCGCTCGACCCGCGTCACGGCGCGCACCGCCGAGCCGCGCGGCTACTTCTGCGGCATGGGCGTCTGCCACGACTGCCTCGTGACGGCGGACGGCCTGCCCAACGTGCGCGCCTGCATGACCCCGGTGCGAGACGGCCTGCGTGTGGAGATCCAGCGGGGGCTCGGCGAGTGGGGGGGGCAGTCATGAGATCGGCCGAGTGCGTGGTGGTGGGCGGCGGGCCCGCCGGGCTGGCCGCGGCACGGACGGCCGCGCGGCATGGCGTCGGGGTGCTGCTGGTGGACGAGAACGCGGAGCTGGGCGGGCAGTACTACCGCCAGTTGCCCGCGGCCTTCTCCGGAGGGGCCGGAACGCATCCCGTCAAGGAGCAGGCCGAGGGGCGCCGGCTCATGGACGAGGTGCGCGGGCTCGGTGTGGAGGTGATGGCGGGCGCGGTGGCCTGGGGCATCTTCGATCAGCGCATAGTGGCCGTGGCGACACAGGACGAGACCACGCGGATCGCCGCCGACACCGTCGTGCTGGCCCCGGGAGCGTATGACCGGCCCTTGCCCTTCCCGGGCTGGACGCTGCCCGGCGTGCTCACGGCGGGCGGCGCGCAGAACCTCATGAAGGCCTACCGGGTCCTGCCAGGGCGGCGCGTGCTCGTGGTCGGCAGCGGCCCGCTCCTGCTCGTCGTGGCGCATTACCTGCTCCAGGGTGGCGCTCAGGTCGTCTCGCTCTGCGAGGCCTCGTCCCTGCGGGGTCTCTGGCGCTACGCCCACCGGCTGCTGCCGCACCTCGACTTCGTCCAGCAGGGACGCCGCTACCGGAGAGAGCTTGCCGGCGCCGGGGTGCCCGTCCTCACCGGCCACGTGATCCTGAGAGCGACGGGAACCACCGAGGTGACGGGAGCCACGATCGCGCGCTGCGACGACGACTGGCGGCCCATCCCCGGCACCGAGGTGACCATCGACGCCGACGCGCTGGTCGTCGGCTACGGGCTCCTCTCGTCGCTGGAGCTGTCGCGGCTGGCCGGCTGCGAGCATCGCTGGGAGGCCGCCCTGGGCGGACTACTCGGGCGAGGGCAACCGCGCGCGCGGGCGGCTCCTCCACCTGCAGGGCTTCCGGCGCGTGATGGACGAGATCTTCCGCTTCGGTGCGGGCATCTACTCCCTCGCGGACGAGCGGACGACGCTCTGCCGCTGCGAGGAGGTGACGGTGGGGGAGGCGCTCCTGGCCTTGCGCGAGGGGGCCACCCACGTCAACGAGGTGAAGGCCTGGACGCGCATCGGCATGGGGCGCTGCCAGGGCCGCATGTGCGGGCCCGCGCTGGCCCACCTGGTCGCGCGCGAGACCGGGCGGCCGGTGACGGAGTCGGGTGTGTTCACGCCGCGGCCGCCGGCGAAGCCCGTGACGATGGCGGCGCTGGCCCGCGAGATCGAGTGAGCGGCCACCGCGGGGCGGCCGCAGCCACAAGGGCAGACGGGTCTCGCGAAGAGGTGCGGACTCCGTGGCTCGAGGGTATGCTGGATTCGCGCTGTGCTGAACGGGCGGCGCGGAACTCAGGATCGCCAACGCCAGGTCACGGAGGGTGATGCTCATGCGCCATGTCACGATCGCAGCGACGGTCCTGGCGCTTCTCGCGACCGTCGCTGCCGCGGAAGCCCAGATGAAGCCGATGACGCCGCCCGCCCAGACCCAGGGGCAGGCGCCCGCGAAGCCGCAGTCCCCCGCCGCCCAGCGGCACCCTCAGCAGTCCCAGCAGCCCATGATGGGTGGCATGATGGGCGGCCAGGGCATGATGATGTGCCCGATGATGGGCGGCATGATGGGCGGGCAGGCCATGATGGGCGGCCAGATCGACATGTCCGACCCGAAGGCCGCGGCGCGGACGCTCAAGCTGCGCGGCGAGATCATGAAGGCCGTGGGCGAGGTGATGCTGAAGCACGCCGAGGCCCTCGCGCAGGAGAAGTAGCCCGGAAGCCGGCTACTCGAGCATGAGGACGGCTGTTCCCTCCACCCGATCCCACGTGAGGTCCTGGAGCGCGCGGTTCGCGTCCATGAGCCCGTAGCGCGTCACGCGCGGGCGGATGGGGATGGCCGCGGCCTCGACCAGGAGCGCCTCTCCGTCCTCGCGCGTGTTGGCGGTCACGCTCGTGAGCGTTTTCTCCCAGAAGAGGTGGCGCTCGTACTGGAGCGGCGGGAGGTCAGTCATGTGGATGCCCGCCAGCGCCACCGTGCCGCCCTTGTCGAGTGAGGCCAGGGCCTCAGGGACGATCTCCCCCGCGGGGGCGAAGACGATGGCCGCGTCCACCTTCTCGGGCAGCGCCTCGCCCGGCCCGCCCGCCCATTCGGCCCCCAGGTCCAGCGCCAGCCGGCGGTGGGCCCGATCGCGCGTCACCACGTAGACCGAGCAGCCCCAGTGGCTCGCGAGCTGGATGGCCACGTGCGCCGATGAGCCGAAGCCGTACATCCCGAGCCTGCCGCCGCGCCGGACCTGGCTGCGCCTGAGCGCGCGATAGCCGATGATCCCGGCGCAGAGGAGCGGCGCCGCCTCGGCGTCGCCGAAGCCCGGCGGAATGCGGTACGCGAACGCCTCCGGCACTATTGCGTACTCGGCGTATCCGCCGTCGTGGGTCCAGCCTGTATAGGTCGAGTCCTCGCAGAGGTTTTCCTTGCCCGTGACGCAGAAGCGGCACCGCCCACAGGTGGAGCGGAGCCACGCGATGCCCACGCGCTCGCCCAGGGCGAGCCGGCTAGTCCCCGCGGCGAGGGCGTCCACCACACCCACCGCCTGATGGCCGGGAACGAGGGGCAGCCGGCGCGCGGGCAAATCCCCCTCGATGATGTGGAGATCAGTGCGGCAGGTGGCGCAGGCGCGGATCCGCACGCGGACCTCGCCTCGATCCGGCTCGGGGAGAGGGAGCTCGGTCAGCGCGAGCGGGGAGCTGGTTACCGGCGCCTGGGCGGCAAGCAGCATCGCCCGCATCGCAGTGCGCCCCGTCAGGCGAGGGCGGCGAGGCTTTCGCGGCAGCGCCCGGCCAGCGGGCGCATCCCCAGCTCCTCGGCGATGCCGAGCGCCTGCTGGTGGTGCCGGGCGGCGCCGTCGCGGTCGCCGCGCTGGCGCGAGACCTCGCCGAGTATCCACAGCGCCCCGGCCTCTGAGTGCCGCTCCTGGAGCCGGCGAGCGAAACCGAGGGCCTCGAGGGCGGAGGACTCCGCGAGGTCGAGCTCGCCGGCGTGCAGATGGGCCTCCGCCACGTGGCGGACGTGGTCGCCGCGCTCCACGAGCGCCGCCGCCTTTTCCTGGAGCTCCACGCACTCCCGGGCCGCGGCGATCGCCTCCTGGTGGCGCGAGGTCAAGGAGTAGGCCGACGCGGTTGCCTCCAGGGCCCGCATGAGCTGGCCCGCGAACTTCCGCTCCCGGCAAATGGCGATGGCCCGCTCCAGCACCTCGATGGCCTCCCGGGCTCTTCCCCCCTCGGTGAGGAGGCGGCCACGGCTGATGAGGAGGGGCACCTCGCTGTAGAGATGCTTGGCGGCCAGGGCGACGCGCTCGCCGCGCTCGACCAGCGCGAGGGCCCCCTGCGGATCGCCCAGCCACATGAGGCAATGAGCCCCGAGGGCGCATGCCCCGCAGTATGGCAGTCCCGACAGCCCGAAGCGCTCCGTGGCCCGCGGCCCCTCGAGTGCGGCGATGATCTGCTCGAAGTGCTCGAGGCCGTCGCGGAAACGGCCGAGTGCCAGGTGCGCGCACCCGACGTAGTAGTGTCCCGTCACCCGGAGGCCCAGGTCGTTGCGGCGCTCGGCGGTCTCGAGGCAGCGCTGGCCGTAGGCGATGGCCTCCCGCTGCTCCCCCTTGGCCCAGTGGTACTGGGTGAAGAAGGAGTAGACGACATCGAGCCGGTCCGTCTCGCCGTGCCGCGTGGCCAGCCCCTCGGCCTCCTTGAAGATCTCGAAGAGGCGGTCCAGTTGCCCCGAGCGCCAGAGGGGCGCGCGGAGGGCGAGTCGCACGTCGATGCCCAGACGTCCCGTCTCCGCGCTGTCGGCGAGCCTGCCGAGGGCCTCGAGGGCCTGCTCGTAGAACTGCACGGCGCGCGTATCGGTGCAGAGGGCGGCGGCGCGGTCCCCGGCCTGGCGGGCGTAGCGGGCGGCCTTCGTCCACACCTCGCCGCGGATGAAGTGGTGGGCCAGCTCCTCGACGTGCTCCTCCAGGCGGTCGGCGTGCAGCTCCTCGATGGTGGCGCCGATGCGGGCGTGCAGATCCCGGCGGCGGGAGTGGAGGATGGACTCGTAGGCCACGTCCTGGGTGAGGACATGCTTGAAGACGTACTCGAGGTCGCCGGCCCCCATCTTCTCGTACACGAACTCCAGCGCCTTGAGATCGCCGAGCGCGCGCTCCACCCGATCGGTGGCCTCGGCGACGCGGCGCAGGAGGCGGAGGGCGAACTCGTGACCGATGACGGAGGCGATCTGTACCGTGCGCTTCTGCTGCTCGTCCAGCCTGTCGATGCGGGCGGCGATGATGTCCTGGACACGGTCCGGCACCAGGATGGCGGAGGCGGGCCGCGTCAGCGTGAGCCGGCCGCCCTCGGTCCGCACGGCCCCGCTCTCGACCAGCGCCCTCCCGATCTCCTCCAGGAAGAACGGGTTGCCCTCGGCCTTGCGGGCGATGATCGTCGCCAGGTCGTCGGGGAGGTCCTCGATGCCGAGGGTGGCGCGGACCAGCTGGTGGGCGTCGGCGTCGTGCAGCGGCTCCAGGACCAGCCGGGTGATGTAGGTGTGCTCGGAGAAGCGCGGCCGGTACGAGGGGCGCCAGGTCAGCATCAGGAGGATTGCCTCGCCGGCGAGGCCGTTGATCAGCTCCTCGAGGTAGTCCTCGGAGGCGCTGTCCATCCACTGGAGATCCTCGACCACAAGCACCACCGGTCGCCGCTGGCTCGACCGGCGTGTGAGCTGGCTGATGGCGCGGAACATGCGGGCGCGGCGCTGGGTGGCATCCATGGAGGCGATCCCGGCATCACCAGGATCCACCGAGAGGGCGTAACGCAGGTACGGGGCCAGATCGGCGCCCGGCTCCCCCAGCGCCTTGAGGCCTCGCGTGACCTTCTCGATGATGGCCGACTCCGTGTCGGCCTCGGTGACCGCGAAGCCCTGGCGGAGGCCGTCGGCGATGGGGAGGAGCGCCGTGGACTGGCCGAAGGAGAGGCAGCGCCCCTCGAGCCAGGTGGCCTGATCGCCCACGAGATGCCGTAGCTCGAGGAGCAGCCGCGACTTCCCCATGCCGGCCTCTCCCACGATGTAGACGACCTGGCCGCGCCCGGCGCGGGCCGTGACCCAGGCGCGCTCCAGGACGCTGACGGCCTCGCGCCGCCCCAGGAGTGGGTTGCGCGGCCGGAGCTCGGCCACGCCGCGCGGCCCACCCAGCTCCCAGGCGGTGACGGGCTCCGCACGGTTCTTGACCTGCCCCGTGCCGAGGGAGGTCAGGTGGAAGTACGGCTCGATGAGGCGGCGCGTGGCGTCGGCCACCACGACCTGGCCCGGCTGCGCCATCTGCTGCATCCGGGCGGCGACGTTGGTGGTGTCGCCGACGGCCGTGTAGTCCATGCGCAGGTTGTCGCCGATGGCCGCGACGACCACGAGGCCCGTGTTGAGCCCCATGCGCACCCGGAACTCGATGCCCCGCCGGGTCTTGAGGTCTTCGCGGTAGGCCGCGAGCCCGCGCTGCATGGCGAGCGCCGCCAGCGCGGCGCGGCGGGCATGATCCTCGTGGGCCACGGGGGCGCCGAAGAGCGCCATGAGGCCATCGCCGAGGAACTGGTTCACCGTGCCCTCGTAGCGGTGAACGGCGGCCAGCATCAGCTCGAAGGCGCGGTTCATGAGGGCGTGCACCTCCTCGGGATCGAGGGCTTCCGCGAGGGAGGTGAAGCCGGAGACATCCGCGAAGAAGACCGTGACCTGCTTGCGCTCGCCCTGGAGCGTCGCGCGATCCTTGAGAATGCGCTCGGCCAGATGCTGGGGGGTGTAGCCGGCGGGGGCCGCGGCGCGCGGATCGTCCTCCCGCGAGAACCGGGCGCGGGAAGGCGCAGGGAGGGGCTCGCCGTCCGGCCGCGCGCCGGCGCCCACGCGCGCCCCGCAGTCGGCGCAGAACTTCTTCCCGGGCGAGACGCGCGCCCCGCAGGCGGGGCAGACGGCGTCGAGACGCGCGCCGCATTCCTCGCAGAACCTGGCGCCGGGGCGGGTCGCGGCTCCGCAGGATGAGCAGGTCATCGGCCGCATTGTGCCACGGTCTCGCACCCGAGAGAAGGCTTGCGACTGCGTGGCGCCCCGGAGTAGGCTACCCGGTGGCGACGCCACAGGGGGCGGATCCAAGCGGTTGGCCCACGGCCAGCATGCGCGACCCTGGTGAGACTACTGCTTCACGATCACCGAGATCGTGAATTACGAGGACCTGGGCTTCTTCGAGCCGGGCGCCGGCTGGCGCGCGGCCGAGAGCGGTGAGACCCGGCTCGGCGGATCGCTGCCGGTGAACACCTCGGGCGGGCTCAAGTCGTGCGGCCATCCCATCGGCTCCTCCGGGGTCCGGATGATCAACAACATCCACGACCAGCTGATGGGCCGGGCCGGCAAGATGCAGGTGAGGGGCGCCGACTTGGGGCTGGCGCACAATCTCGGCGGCCCCGGCGCGGTCTCGGCCGTGGCCGTGCTCTCCCAGCCGTAGCGGACGTTCGCGCGCGGCTCGATCAGGCCGGAGTGCCGGCACGGGCTCCAGGCAGGCCCATCTGCGCAACTCCAAGGAGGAAGAGATGGCGGAGCTCACGCGGCGCTACATCGTCATGCCCATGGCCACCGAGGCCCCGTTCGAGCCGTCCGACCCGGACGCGGTCTTCGTCCTCAAGCCCTGGAAGGATCCGGCAGCGCTCCAGGCGCTCGAAACCTACCGCGCCCACTGCTACCCCGAGCTGGCGCAGGACCTGGATGGCTGGATCAAGACGATCAAGGCGGGCCCGGTGTTTCGCGGCGGGGTCGGTGAGCGAAACGCTCAGTACCTCACCTCCCGGCCGGCGATGCCTCCGGCTGCGGCCAGGGCCCGCCCCGGAGCTCCGGCCTCGCGCCCAGCCAGGGCCAAGGTGATGGCTCGGCCCAGGCCTCAGGTGAAGCATCAGGCCAAGAAGGCCAAGCCACTTACACGGAAGAAGAAGCGGCACTAGGCAGACAGCCTCCATGCCCATCAACATTACCTCCTCCAGGGTGCTGCGCCCCAAGGCGGGCGAGAGCGTGCGCGCCTCCTTCACCCGCCTCGGCTCGGTGTCGTGTCGGTTCGTGTAGGCGCCCCGATCATCGCTGGCGTCTGCGGCACGGCGGTGGCTATCCTTAACCCGGAGGAGCAGTCCAATGGTTCAGCGGAGCGCGGCGAGAATCCGCCCGGCGTCGGCCAGGGTGCCGTACTGGATGCGGGCGAGCCGCGGCCGGAGTCCCTCCCGGCTCGACATCGTCAGCGAGGAGGACGCGAGCCCGGCCGTCCGCGAGTGCTTCGAGGAGATCACCGCCACCCTCGGCTTCCCGGTCGTCAACGTCATCTTTCGCGCCTTCGCCAGGTACCCGCGCTTCCTCGCCCTGTCCTGGGACCTGCTCAAGCCCAACGTGCTCACCCAGGACCTCTTCGACAAGACCCAGGTCCTCCGCCGCCGGGCCCAGCTCGTCGTGCGCGAGAACCTGGGTGTCGGCGACCACCGGGCGGTGCTCCGGATGCGCGGATCGTCCGACGACGCCCTCGCCCGGATCCGCACCGTCCTCGACTTCTTCCTCTACGGCGACCCGTTCCTCCTGCTCATCGCCTCGGCGCTGCAGTCCTCGCTTTCCGGGCACGCGCTGCCCGGCAAGCCCTGGGCGCACCTCCTGCCGATGCACACCAATCCCACGCGCTTTCAGGAGCTCAAGCTCGTGGAGATGGAGGAGGCGCCCCCCGCGGTCCAGGCGATCTACAGCGAGATCACGCAGGCCCACGGGGCGAGCTTCGTCCCCACGGATTACCGGGCGCTGGGGCGGTGGCCCGGCTGCCTGACTGTCGTGTGGGAGGACTGGAAGCAGCGGATCCAGACGCCGGCCTACGAGGCCGGGGTGCGCCAGCTCAACGAGCTGGCCCTGGCGCTGGCCCAGGACCTGCCCTTCGGCTTCGCCCTGTCCCCCCAGACGCTGGCGCGGGCCGGCTTTACTCCCCTGCAGGTTTCCGATATCCTGGCCACCGTCGATTTCTTTCAGGGACTCCTGCCGGCCCTCATCGTGAACATCACCGCGTTCAGGATCGGCCTCGAAGGCGGCTGCCGGCCGGCTCCGA
>JACPCX010000173.1:0-3457 GCA_016184305.1 Candidatus Rokuibacteriota bacterium
GGCCGAGAAGACGGGAGGCGCCCCGGTCACGATGACGACGCGCGTGGCGGCATCGTCCCTGAGCGCGGCGAAGGCCGCGGCCAGCTCGGCGAGCATCTCGTCGCTCAGCGAGTTGCGGCGGTCGGGGCGGTTGAGCGTGACGATGGCGATGGGGCCGCTGCGCGACAGCGCGACATTGTCGGTCATGGGTTGCTCCCCTGCTCCTCGGTGAGGAGCGCCCGGCGCCGCTCCCTGACGATGCGCGCCGAGCGCTCCCAGCCCGCGCCCGCCGCCCGGTCCTGCTCCACGGCGGGAGCCAGCGTCTCGGCGAGGAATCGGTCGAGGGCCCGGGAGAGGCGGCGCCGCACCTCCCCGTAGCCCTTCACCACGCTGGCCATCTCCGCCACCTCCCAGGCCAGGTCACGATCGAGCGCCGCCGCCGCGAGCACGGCCTGCTCCCAGCTGTCCATCAGCGCCGACTCGCGCTGGGAGCGAAGCGAGCTAGGGCGCAGGAAGCGCAGGCGCCCGAGCAGCCACACCCGCAGGAAGCCGAGCACGGTCGTGGTCTTCACGGCTTGGGTGAGCGTCGGGCGGCCGTGGGGCCAGCGCCGCTCCGCCCAGCGCGCGATGGGGCGGCCGATGGATGCCGGCAGGAGGCCGTACATCTCATCGAGGTCCGGCTTGAGATAGTCGGTCACGACAACCGGCGCGCCCTCCTTCGCCGCGTTTTCCTGCCGGATGCGCTCGAAGCGGCCCCGGCGAGTCTTGAGGTCCGCCACACGGATCGCGTCCTCGTAGCTCATCCACACCGCGAGCCGACGGGCGAAGCTCCGCGTCAGCCTCCCGTCGGGATCCACGGCGTGGATCTTGCGCACTCGGGCCACGAGGACTTCCGCGTAGCGCGCGTCCTGATAGTCGATGAGCCGCGCGAGGGCTTCTCCCAGCGTCTCGTGGAGATGCTGTGGAAACTCCGCCTCGGCGCGCGCGGCGAGGCCCAGGAAGGCGCGGCCCCGAGCCCCCAGAGCCGCCGCCCGCTCTGGCTTGATCTCCTGCCACGAGCGAGCCGGTCTCGCCGGCGGCTCAGCGGCCTCGGCGCCCAGGGCGACCAGCTCCCGCCCCGCCTTGAAGCCCGCCAGGTTCCGCTCCACGGCCACGCCGCCCTCGCGAATGGCCGCTTCAAACGCCGCTTCCGGAAGCGGCAGCACCCCGGCGGCACAGAGCGCCCCGAGGAGCAAGGCGTTGACCTCGCTTTGCGCCAGGCGGGCGGCGGCCAGCGCATCGAAGGTGATCGCGCGCCGGGTGAGCTTCTGCACGGCCTCCTGAACGAGCGTGGCGGGGAAGACGCCGTCGGCCGGCACGGTCTTCTCGCCGATGGCGTAGAGGCGATGGGTGCTGGCGATGAGGAGCGTCCGGTCCGGGGAGGCGTAGTCCATCTCGAGCGTACGGCCGGCCTCGAGCCATTCCGAGGCGATGATCACATCCACATCCCCCGGCGTCGCGTAGAGGGAGAAAACCGGATCGGGGGCGCCGGCCATGCGAGGCTCGGGGGCGATCTCGATGTAGTAGGTGGTGGCGCCGGTGCGCTGGGCCACCCCGGGGATGGACGTGGACTGCACGGCGTGACCCGCGTAGTCCGCGGCCCCAACGATCCACTCCGTCAGCACACCTCCTCCCTGCCCGCCGAGGGCGGCGATGAGGATGGAGAGGGGGCGGCGGGGATCGCGCGGCATCAGGCCGCCTGGAGCCAGCCGATCACCCGGCGCCTCACGCCGGCCAGCGCCCGTTCCCAGACGCCCGCATTGCTCACCACCCGCACCTCGTAGAAGGAGGGGCACAGGGATGCTGCGTGCGCGACCTCGCCGCAAAGCCCGCAGCCCACGCAGGTCTGGTCCACGTGAGCCACCGGGTCGTCGCGCAGCGGATCGGAGCTCTCCTTGAGCGTCAGCGATGGACAGCCGTTGAGCCGCATGCATGACTTGTCGCCGGTGCAGACGTCAGGGTCAATGCCGAACC
Organism: Candidatus Rokuibacteriota bacterium; assembly: GCA_016184305.1. Classification (GTDB taxonomy): domain Bacteria; phylum Methylomirabilota; class Methylomirabilia; order Rokubacteriales; family CSP1-6; genus UBA12499. The sequence goes on from JACPCX010000173.1 coordinate 1,993, forward strand.
GGGGCATCTCGACTCGGGTACCCGCCGTCAGCTGGGCCGCGACCTGCGGCTTGACGCGACGCTGGCGCTCGAGCTGGCACTCGGCCCTGGCGATGATGACCTTGAGCCCGCCCGCCGCGGTGGTCATGGCCTCCTTGATGGTCGCCAGCGTCTCGGCCACCTTGTACGGGTTCACGACCCGGAGCCACGAGACGCCGAGGCTCTTGATGGTGTCGGCGATGGACATCCGCACCGCGTCGCCCCGGAAGTTCTTCCCCGTGGAGGGGTTGGCCTGCTGGCCCGTGGCGGAGGTGTAGAAGTTCTCCAGGATCACCAGCACCGAGTCCTGCTTGTTGTAGACCGCATTGGCCACGCCCGCCGTGAGCCCCGAGTGCCAGAAGCCCCCGTCACCGAGGATGGAGACCACGCGCTTGCCGAAGGCGGGCGCGACCGCGCTGGCCGAGGCGAGCCCCATCCCGTAGCCGAGGATGGTGTTCCCCATGTTGAAGGGCGGCAGCGTGGCGAAGGCGTGGCACCCGATATCCGCGGCCACATGCGTCTCCCCCAGCTCCCGCTGGGCGATCTTGAGGGCACTGAAGACCGGGCGCTCCGGGCAGCCGGTGCAGAAGGCCGGGGGCCGTTTCGGCAGCGACGCGTGAAGCATCTCGCGGCCGCGCCCGAGATGCCCCGTGATCGCGGCCCGCCGGTGCTCGGCCTCCCCCCCGAGGAAGCGGGCCAGCGCCGCCAGCACCACCTCGGGCACGTACTCCCCCTGCACCGCCACCGTGTCCTTGCCGTGAATCCCGACGCCGAGCCCGCGCTCGTAGGCCAGGGCCTTGATCTCCTGCTCGATGAAGGCGGGCATGCCTTCCTCGAGGACGAGCACGCGCTCCTTGCCCGCGAGGAAGTCCAGCACCTGCTCCGGCACCAGGGGGTGGACGACGTTGAGCACGAGGAGCGGGATGCGGCTCCGGCCCACCTCGTCGGCCGCGCCCACGATCGCCAGCGCGCGCAGCGCCGTCGGCGTGAGCCCGCCCTGGACGATGATGCCGAGCCCGCGCCCCTCGCCGGGGATCACCTCGTTGAGGCCATGCTCGACGATGTAGCGCCGCGCGCTCGGCAACCGCTGCTCGAACTTCCGCGCCTCCTGGAGGTAGGTCGACGGCGGGTGGCTCAGCCTTGCGTAGTCGAACGATGGCCGGGTGAGCCGATCGCGCATGCTGATGGCGGGCCGCCGGTTGTCCTTGCAGACCAGGCTCCCGCGCATGTGGGCCGCGCGGATCCGCAAGGAGATCAGCGCCGGGAGATTGGAGGCCTCCGAGATGCCGAAGCCTTCCTCGACCATGCGGGCCAGGTTCTGGAGCGTCGGGCGCGGGTCGAGCAGGCAGAGGGAAGACTTGAGCGCGAAGGCGTGGGTCCGCTCCTGGATGATGCTGGCGCCGGCGCCGTAGTCGTCGCCCACCACGACGAGGGCGCCGCCAATGAC
>JACPCX010000174.1:0-3454 GCA_016184305.1 Candidatus Rokuibacteriota bacterium
GCCCCGCGCGCGCTCGCGGACGAACGGCGCGGCGGCGGCCCCCAGCTCGCGATGGATCTCGTCGGTGAGCGCGATCTGCCGGGCGATCGCGCGCCTGCGTCGCTCACGGACGGCGCCCACGAGCCAGAAGACGCCGGCGATGCCGAGGAACGGAGCCGCGATCGCGGAGAGAACCATCACTGTCGTCATGGGCGGCCTCCCGCGGGCGCCACCGAGACGCGCGGGCCGGGCAGAACCCGCCGCGTCCGCCGGCGCCGAAACCGGTCGATCAGGGTGACCGCGGCCACGGTCATCGCCGCGAGGGCGAGCATGCCGCCGAGGAACAGCCACCTGAGCCAGATCAGCGTCTCCATCGCCGCACCTCCTTCGTCCACCCCTGAGACACCAGCGGGGCGCGGATGTGAAACGAGGGCGAGGGAGAGCGCGCAGAGGCGCCGCGACGAGGACGGCGGGGCTACGCCGGCAGCGGGTGGAGATCCGGGCGGCAGCTCGTGCAGGGCGCGAGCCCGGTCGACTCCGCCCGCTCGCGCGAGGCGAAGAGCTCGAGCTCGGCGAGGGACTTCAGGTGGAGCGACCCGCAGGTCGGCAGGCAGTACTCGCCCTCGCCCCATTGTCGGACGTACATGGTCCGGCGGTCCACTCGGTGGGCTCCGCGGCCGACGCGGAGGCGCACACCCTCGAGGGCCAGCAGCCGCTCCTTGAGCGCGACCTTGTTCCCCGCGTAGCCCGTGAGGTCGCCGCTGCTGCCGATGACGCGATGGCAGGGGATGGCGATGGGCACCGGGTTCCACCGCAGCGCCTGGGCCACCGCCCGCGTGGCGGTGGGCGCGCCGATCTGGCGCGCGATCCCCCCATACGACGCCACCGCGCCATAGGGGAGGGCGGCCGTCACCTGGAGCACGCGGCGCTGGAACTCGCTCCGGGCCAGGCGGAGGTCGAGCGGCCAGTCGAGCCGGGTCCGGCGGCCCTCGAGATAATCCATCAGATCGCGATGGAGGGGCTCGGTCTCGCGCGCGTCCTCGACGGCCTCGACGCCGGAAAGGGCAGCGACCCGCGAGGCCGCGGAGGCCCGGCCCAGGTACGTGACCATGGACACGCCCAGCTCCGACCGCGCGAGCAGGATCGGCCCCAGGGGCGAGGAGAACACGCCGAAGACGATCAGCCGGCGGCGCAGATCCGCCAGCCGCGACTCGAGCTCGGCGCGCGCCAGCGTCACGTCGCCGGTGGGCGAGGGCGCCTGTCGCAGCTCGCCCACCATGGCCTCGACGGCACGGTAGCGCGCGAGCTCGCCGCGGCAGGGCGCGCAGAGGGCGACGTGGGCGTGGACCCGCGAGGCGGCCTTCGCCGCAGCCTCGCCGGCCGCCACGGCCACCAGGTCGGGCTCGATCTCTCGGCACGCGGGATGGGTGCGGCTCATCGCTGTGGCTCCATGTGGGGGATGGCGAGCGCGTCGAGCCCCCGGCGGATCTTCCGGAGGGCCTGGAAGACATGCGCCCGGGCGCTCTCCGCCGAGCAGCCCAGGCTCTCGCCGATCGCCTCGTAGTCCAGATCGTGGATCTTCCGCATGGTGAAGGCCAGCCGCTGCTTGAGGGGCAGGGTCGCGACGATCCCGTCTATGCGAGCGCTGGCCTCGCTGAAGACGGCCTCGCCTTCGGGCCAGCCATGGTCGACCCGCGGCGCTGCCCCCGTGACCTCGGCGTGAGCGCGCCGCCGGCGCCCCTCGGCCCGGAAGTGGTTCTTGCAGAGATTGGAGGCGATGGCGAACAGCCACGCGCGCACGTTGGCATCCTGGGGCAGCGACCGGTACGCCCGGAACGCTCTCAGGAAGGTCTCCTGGGACAGGTCGTCGGCTTCGCTCGCGCGGCCGGTGACCCGGGCGACATACCGGTGGATCTCGGCATGGTGTCCCGCCACGATGGCCTCGAAGGGGTCCTCTTCCATGGCTTTGCTCATGAGACACCGCACCCGGGCTGATGTGAAAAAGAGCCCCCGGCGTCAGGAGGCCCCGCGGACGTCCAGCCGCGTGCTCTGGTAGGTCGCCCCCTCACCGAGATCGGTGTAGCGGGAAGTGGATGTTCGTGGTCATCAGATCGGCGCCCCAGGCGATGACGAGGTCCGAGTCGACCACCGTCTCGGGGTCAGTCCCGCCCACGCTCCCGCAGGCGGCCTCCCAGCCGGCCTCCGCGCAGGAGTCGCATACCGTGCCCGCCTGAAGTCGCGTCACGCCGAGCGCGTGGAAGAGCCCCAGGAGCAGACCGCGGTTGAGCTGGCCCTGATGCGCGCTGTAGGCATAGCCCAGGAGCCCGAGCGGCCCGTCCGCGGCGATGATCCGCTGCCAGCGCTCCACGATCTCGCCGAGCGCCTCCTCCCACGAGATCGGCGCGAAGCGCCCCTCGCCCTTGGCCCCCGCGCGCCGGAGCGGCGCGAGCACCCGCTCCGCGGAATACACCATCTCGTGATCGCGGCTCACCTTGGCGCAGGTGAACCCCGCCGTCATCGCGTGGCCGGGATCTCCCTGCAGCCGGATGAGGCGCCCGTCCTCCACCGAGGCGAGCAGCGAGCACTGGTCCGGGCAGTCATGGGCGCAACCCGTGCGAATCGTCTGGATCACCGTTCACCTCTCACTCGGCCCGGTCGGGCCGCGCCGCCAGCCTGGCCGGTCCCGGCCGAGGCCTGCTGGACGTGGTTACGGAAGCCGATGGGGTCGCGCACCCGCCTGAAGGCCTCCCGCGTGCCGCCCGTGCCGATCACCGTGAGATCCCCGAAGTTGAGGATGCGCCCCACCAGCCCCTGGGTGACGCCGATGGACTCGACCTTGGAGAGCAACAGCTCCGTGGTGTAGCGGGCGATGAGCCCGACCTTGAAGATGAGGCGGGTCGTGGTGACGGCGAACTCGGAGGTCATCAGCTCGATGTAGTGGACGAGGGTCCAGACGAGGCCGACCGCCAGCACGGCGCCGCCCGCGTACCAGAGCCGCCGGGGCTCCGGGACCTGCGCCAGCCCCACCGTGAGCGCCACACCGAGCACAGCGAGCGCCACGGGCCTGAGGAAGAGGATCCAGTGCAGCCGCGTCCGGTAGAGCACCCGCTCGTCCGGCAGGAGATTCCGCTCGACGTAGCTCACGCTCCACTCCTCCTCGTCCATCCCCGCATGAGCGGCGCGGGCATCGGCTGCCAGCATACATCACCAGGCGGCTGTCCAAGACGCGCTCGGGCAAGATCCTGCGCGGCCCCATGAAGACGACCGCCGAGACGCTCACGGGCCTCGGCACCCCGAAAGCCCTGAGCTGCGGCCCCGGGTTCAGCTCGCCCGGAGGCGCGGGTCCAGCAGGTCGCGCAGGGCATCCCCCAGGACGTTGAAGCCGAACACGGCCAGGCTCAGCGCGAGGCCCGGGAAGATGGACAGCCAGGGGGCGCGGATCATGTAGACGCGCCCGGTGGCGGAAAGCATGCCG
>JACPCX010000150.1:0-24655 GCA_016184305.1 Candidatus Rokuibacteriota bacterium
GCTTCATCTTCTCCCGCGCCGACACCCCGGCCGAGGCGGAGGCCGCGCTCCGCCAGGCCCACGCCTGCCTCCGCTTCGTCATCCGGTAGCCAGATCCACGGGCGGGCGGATCCTCGGCACGGGCCGCATCGGCGGGCGGGAAACCGGACCCGGTTCTCGGCCCCGATCGCTATAATGCCGGCATGATCCGCGAGAAACCCCTTCCGTCGGACATCCAGGCGCGGCTCCACACGCTGGGTCTGGCGCTGGAGGTCTGCCCGGCCGTGGTCTTCGCCTACCTCTTCGGGAGCGCGGCGACGGGCACGCTCCGTCCCCTGAGCGACGTGGACGTGGCTGTCTATCTCGATGAATCGCTGGACGCGGTGGACGCCCGGCTGGAGGTTCTCGGACTGCTCACCACGCACCTCGGCACCGACGAGGTTGACCTCGTGGTTCTCAACACCGCCCCCACGGCCCTGGTGGGGCGGATCCTCGGCGCGCGTCGGGTCATCCGCGACGCCGCCCCGTTCCTCCGTCACCGCTTCGAGTCGCTGGCGCTTCGCAAGTTCCTGGACTTCCGGATCGTGGAGCACCGGCTCCTGTCCCGGAGATTCGCTCGTGGTTGACCGGGACCTCCTCCTCCGCAAGCTGGCGGACCTCGACCAGTACCTGGCTCAGGTCTCGGAGTACCGAGGCATCACCGTCGACGAGTATCGCCGGGACTGGAAGGTCCAGCGGATCGTCGAGCGGACCCTCCAGATGGCCATCGAGGTGTGCGTTGACGTGGCGACGCACGTCATCGCCGACCGCGGTCTCCGTGTTCCGGCCACCTATGCCGAGGCCTTCGATGTCCTGGGCGAGGGCGGCCTGCTCGATCCCGGGCTCAGAGCCGAGATGGTCCGCATGGCCGGGTTCCGCAACGTCCTCGTCCACGAGTACACGCGGGTAGATCCCGAGATCGTCGTCGGGATCCTCGAGGGGCACCTGGACGACCTCGCGCGATTCAGGACCGCCGCGCTCGCCTGGCGATAACGAAGCCGGCGGGCCGGCCGCGCGCCTTAGCCCTCGCCGAGTTGCGGGGCCGGGCCGCCGTCCACGATGATGGTCTCTCCCGTCATGAAGGACGAGGCGTCCGAGGCGAGGAAGACGCACGGGTAGGCGATCTCGTCCACCCGGCCCCAGCGGCCCATGCCCACGCGGCTCGCCACCGCGTCGTAGGTCTTCTGGGCGTCGGGGTTGGTCTTGTGGAGGACGTCGAGGTAGCCCTCCGTCTCCACGGGGCCGGGCGCGACGCCGTTGACGCGGATGCCCTGGCGGCCCCACGCCATGCCGAGCGTGCGGGTGAAGTTGATGACGGCGGCCTTGGCGGCGCCGTAATGGGGCATCATCGTCGAGCCGTAGACGCCGGCGATGGAGGAGATGTTGATGATGACGCCTCGGCCCTGGCTCATCATCTGGCGCCCGGCCCACTTGCAGCCGAAGAAGACGCCGTTGAGGTTGATGCCGATCACGGCGTTCCAGCCGTTGGGCGAGATGTCCTCGGGCTTGGAGCGGAACGAGGCGCCGGCATTGTTCACCATGATGTCGAGCCGCCCGAGATCGCGAGCCGTGCGCTCCACCAGCTCCTTCACGCCCTCTTCCTGGCGGACGTCCACCGCGATGGCGAGCGACCGGCGTCCCAGCGCCTTGATCTCGGCGACCACGGCCTCCAGGTGCTCCAGCTTGCGGCTGGCGACGACGACGTCGGCCCCGGCGCGGGCGAACTCGAGCGAGATGGAGCGGCCGATGCCCAAGCCCCCACCGGTGACGATGGCGATCTTGCCTTCCAGCGAGAACGGTGACGCTGCCATAGATTCTCCTGTTCTTGTCGCGCGCGGGGATTATCCCCCGCGTCCGACGCGCGCGAAGGCGGCTGGCGGGGGGCTCTCGAAGCGCATGGCGGCGCCGGTGGACGGGTGGACGAAACCGAGCCGCGTGGCGTGCAGACACAGCCGCCGGAGCGGGTTGCGGGTGCTGCCGTGGAGCGTGTCGCCCGCGATCGGATGGCCGAGATCGGAGAGCTGGACGCGGATCTGCTGGCGCCGCCCGGTCCCGAGCGACAGCTCGAGCAGCGTCGCATTCTGCCGCCGCTCCAGGACGCGGTAGTGGGTGACGGCCTCCCGTCCCTCCCGCGCGGCGTGGACGCGCAGCCCGCGATCCTGGGCGAGGTGCGCGATCAGCGTGGCCCGGTCCTGCGTCACGCGGCCCTCCACCACGGCGACGTAGACGCGCTCCGCCGCGCGGGCCTCGAACTGCTCCTGCAGCTTCCGCTTGGCGGCGGGCGTCTTGGCGAAGACGAGGAGCCCCGAGGTCTCACGGTCGAGCCGGTGCACGATGAACGGGCGCCGCGTCGGCCGCTCGGCCGCGAGGTAGCTCCAGAGCATCCGGTACGCCGTGCGCTCGCGCTCGCGGTCCGTCGCGATGGTGAGGAGCCCGGGGGGCTTGTCGATGACCAGGAGATCGGCGTCCTCGTGGACGAGACGGAGCGCGGACGGGAAGGGGACGCGGGAGGCCTGCCCGCCGAGGGCGACCGCGTCGCGGGGGCCCACCACGGCCCGCCCGTCACGTACCACCGTGCCGTTGACGCGGACGCGCCCGTCGCGGAGCCACTGGCGGAGGCTCGTCCCCGAGGCCTCGGGGAAGATCGCGCGGAGCCGCTCCATCATGGTGGCTCCTGTGGCTCTCGGCATGGCTCACTCCCGGCGGAGGACGCCGAGAGGCGGATGTCCGAGGAGGCGGAAGGTGCCGAGGAAGCCCACGGCGAGGGCCAGCGCGGCGGGGCCCGCCACCCCCAGCGCGAGCGTGGTCGGCTGCCAGCCCCACGGCAGCTCGAGGAAGAACTGCTCGACGGTCCAGGCGAGCACGGCAGCCAGCGCCGTCCCGGCGAGCCCGGCCGCCACGCCGAGGAGCGCGTACTCCACCGCGAAGGCGCGAGCCAGGACGCTCCGCGTGGCGCCCACGGCCTTGAGGATCACCGACTCGTACAGCCGCTGGCGGCGCGTCACGGCCAGCGCGCCCGCGAGCACCACCAGCCCCGCCACCACCGTGAAGCCCGCCACGAGCCGGATCGCGAGCGCGATCTGGTCCACGATGGCGGCCACACGCTCGAGAACCTCGCGCACCGGGATGGCGGTCACGTTGGGGAAGGCCGCGACGACCGCCGCCTGGACGGCGGCCTCGCGGTCGGGGTGCGCGCGCGCCGTGGCGAGGTAGGTCGCCGGCGCGCCGGCGAGCGCGCCCTGGGAAAAGATCACGAAGAAGTTGGCGCCGAGGCTCCGCCAGTCCACCTTCCTGAGGCTCACGACCCGGGCCGACAGGGTCACGCCCTGGATGTCGAAGGCGAGCATGTCGCCGAGGGCAACCCCGAGCGTTCGCGCGATCTCCTCCTCCACGGAGATGAGCGGCTCGCGCGCCGCCTCCGCCGCCGTCCACCAGCGTCCGGCCACCACGGTGTCGCGCCCCGGTGGGGCCGCCGCCCAGGTGAGGACGTACTCGCGGGTGAGGTACCACTGCTCGTCGCGCCGGCCGGCGTCGGGGACCACGGGGACCCCCTTGATCGCCGCGAGCCGCGAGCGCACCACCGGGATCAGCTCGGGAGGCGCCTCGCCGCCCGTCTCGGCGACGACGCGGGCGAAGCGCTCGGCCTGATCCGGCTGGACGTCCACGAAGAAGAAGGCGGGCGCCCGCGTGGGGCTGCGGCCGGAGATCTCGTTGCGGAGGCTCGTCTCGAGGAGGGCGACGGAGACGATGAGCATGACGGCGAGCCCGAGCGTCACGAGCACGGCCCCCGCATGACCGCCGGGACGGTGGAGCGCGGCCGTCCCCTGGCGCCAGACAAGGGGACCCCGGCGCGGCAGTCGGCGAGACAGTGCGATGGTGCCCCGCGCTCCCAGGAGCAGCAGGCCCAGGCCCGCGGCGACGCCTCCGACGAAGAGGCCCCCGACCTTCCACGAGCCGGCCTGCCAGAGCGCCAGCGCCGCGAGCCCCGCCGCGATTGGGAGCGCCGCGGCCCAGGGACGCCGCCCGGGGAGGGTGGCCTCCACGTCACGGCGCAGGATCAGGGCCGGAGGCACTTGGCGAATCTCGAGCAGCGGCCAGAGCGAGCAGAGCAGCGTGACGCCGAGCCCCATGGCGATGCCGCGCAGGACCGCGCCCGAGGAGACGACCGACTCCACCTCGAAGGGCAGCAGCGCGGAGAGGAACGGGGCGAGCAGCGGCTGGAGCCCCGTGCCGAGGGCAGCGCCGAGCGTCCCTCCGGCGAGCCCCAGCACGACCGCCTGAGCGAGGTAGACCCCCAGCACCTGGCGCCAGCCGGCGCCGAGGCATTTGAGGATGGCGATGGTCTGCAGCCGCTCGCGGATGAAGGCGGTGACGCTCGAGCCGACGCCGATGCCTCCCACCAGGAGCGCCACGAGCCCGGTGAGGCCGAGGTAGAGCGTGAGCTGCTCCCAGAAGCGGCGGAGCCCCGGCTGCGCCTGGCGGAAGGTCGTGATGCGGAGGGCCGGATCCGGGAGGAGTGAGGTCAGCCGCTCGCGGAGGACTTCCGGCTCCTCGCCCGCGGGCAGCCGGAGCAGGGTGCGGTGGCGGACCCGGCTGCCGGGCTGGACGAGGCCGGTGGCGCCGAGGTCGTCCGCGGCGATCAAGACGCGCGGGCCGAGGGAGAAGACACCGGCCGAGCGGTCGGGCTCCCCGGTGATGCGCCCGGTGATGGTGAACGCCGCCCCGCCGATGTGCAGGGGCTCGCCGACCGTGAGCCCGAGACGCGCAAGCAGCGCGTCGTGGACGAGCGCGCGCCCGTCCCCGATGAGCGAGCCGAGCGAGCGGTCGGGGTCAGTGGTGAGCCGGCCGTAGAACGGGTAGCCGGGCGGCACGGCCTTCAGCTCGATCAGTGCACTCGCCTGCCCTGTCCGCGCCATGGCGGCGAGCTCCAGCACGCGCATGCGTGCCACGCCCTCCCGCGCCAGCGCGGCGAGCACGGCGTCCGCCTCGGCGGAGAGCGGCCGCGTCGAGCGGATCTCCACATCCGCGCCCGTGAGCGACTTGGCCGAGCGGCCGACGGTGCGCTCCAGGCTGTCGGCGAAGCTGCCCACGGCCACGAGCGCGCCCACGCCGAGCGCGACGCAGGCGAGCGCGTACCCGAAGTGCCGCCAGGCCCCGCGCATCTCGCGCGCGCACAACCGGATCATGGCGTCGCGCCGTTCACGGGCTCGTCCCCCACGATGCGCCCGTCGCGAAGCAGCACCAGCCGGTCGGCGTGGGCCGCCAGCGCGGCATCGTGTGTCACCAGGATCAGGGTACTGCCCAGGTTGCGGTTGAGCGCCAGGAGAAGATCGATGATCTGCTTGCCGGTGGCGGAGTCGAGGTTGCCCGTGGGCTCGTCGGCCAGGAGGACAGGCGGCCGGCGCGACACCGCGCGCGCGACGGCCACGCGCTGCTGCTCGCCGCCCGAGAGCTGCACGGGGTAATGGTGGGCGCGCTCGGCGAGGCCCACCTCGGCGAGGAGCGCTCGCGCTCTGCGGAGCGCGTCGCGCTCCCCCGCCAGCTCCAGCGGCACGGCGACGTTCTCGAGGGCCGTCAGCGTCGGGATGAGGTGGAAGGACTGGAAGATGTAGCCGATGGTGTTCAGGCGGAAGCGGGCGAGCGCGTCCTCGCCGAGCTGTGTGAGCTCGACGCCGCCCACCGTGATGCGGCCCGCGGTGGGGCGATCGAGGCCGGCGATGAGGCCGAGGAGCGTGGACTTCCCGCTGCCGGAGGGCCCGGCGATGGCCAGGAACTGCCGGGCCGCCACCTCGAGGGAGATGTCGCTCAGCACGTTCACAGGCCTGCCGCCGCTCGACAGCCGCATGGAGAGGCCCGCGATGCTGATCATGACGGCGTTCATACTACACTACGCGCATGCGCCTCTCCCGTCGCCTCCGGCTCGTCCAGGCGGTCCTCGTCGCCCTCGTGCTCTGCCTCGCGTCGCGCACCGGAGCGCTCCCCGCGGAGCGCGTCGTGTTGTGCTTCGGCGACAGCCTCACGGCGGGGCTCGGCGTCGCCCCTGACGAGGCGTATCCGGCGCTCCTGGGGGCGAGGCTCCACGCGGCGGGGTACCGCTATCGAGTCGTCAACGCGGGGGTCTCGGGCGACACCACCGCCGGCGGCCTCCGGCGCGTGGACTGGGCGCTTCGGCTCACTCCCGACATCGTGATCCTCGCGCTGGGCGCCAATGACGGGCTGCGCGGCCAGGATCTCGCCGGCGTCCGGGCGAACCTCGACCAGCTGGTGGAGCGCTTCCAGCGGTCCGGCGCCCGCGTGCTCCTGGCGGGCATGCGGCTCCCGCCCAACTATGGCAGGCCCTACGCCGAGGACTTCCGGCGGATGTACGCGGCGGTGGCCCGCAACCGCGGGTTGCCCTTCATGCCCTTCCTCCTCGACGGCGTCGGCGGCAATCCCCGTCTCAACCAGCCCGACGGCATCCACCCGACCGCCGAGGGCCACCGCCTCATCGCCGAGCGCCTCTGGCCTCACCTCCGCCCCCTCCTCTAGGGGTCAGGTCTTGCAATCCGACACGTAGCCCCGGCCCCACCGCTCTTGCGCTCCCAGCGGCACACGATGACGGGCCCCTGACCCGCATCCCAAGGCAAGACGCACCCCTGCGGATGTCGGAATGCAAGACCTGACCCCCCTGAGGCGAGCGGCTCTGGCTCCATCTGCGCCCACTGCTGACGCGGTAGCTGTCGGCCCGAGGTCCGGAGCCTGAGTCATTTGCATCAGGGGCCATTCCCGCCTACGATGAGCACGTCGGCTCGACCCCCCGACCCCATGAGAAGAGAGGGCACATGACGACGAGCTCCGCGTCCGGTTTCTCGCTGGAGAGCAAGTACACCCTGGAGCAGGGGACGATCTTTCTCAGCGGCATCCAGGCCCTCGTCCGCCTGCCTCTCGACCAGCACCGCGCCGATCGCCAGCGCGGACTCAGGACGGCGACCTTCATCTCCGGCTACCGGGGCTCTCCGCTGGGCGGCTTCGACCTCACCCTCGAGCGGCTCAAGCCGCTCCTGGCCCAGCACCACGTGGTCTTCTCCTCTGGCCTCAACGAGGACCTGGGCGCCACGGCCGTCTTCGGCAGCCAGATGGTCAACTCCTTCCCGCGACCGAAATACGACGGCGTGCTCGGCATGTGGTACGGCAAGGCTCCCGGCGTGGACCGGACGGGGGACGTCTTCAAGCACGCGAACTACGCGGGCACGGGGAAGAACGGTGGCGTCCTGGCCATGGCCGGCGACGACCCCATCTCCAAATCCTCCACGCTGCCGAGCCATTCCGAGATCGCCTTCTACGACGCCTTCATGCCGACGCTCTTCCCCGGCAATGTGCAGGAGCTCCTGGACTTCGGGCAGCACGGGTTCATGCTCTCGCGGACCTCGGGGCTCTGGGTCGGCTTCAAGATCGTCACCAACGTGGCCGACGAGACGGGCACGGCCGAGGTCGCCCCGGAGCGCATCGCGCCCGTGATCCCGACCGTGGAGCTCGACGGCCGCCCCTTCCAGCACCAGATCAACCTGATGCTCATCCCGCCCTTCGGGCTGGACATGGAGCGGACCATCCACGCGGCGCGGCTCGAGCTGGCGCGCCGTTACGCGTGGGAGAACAAGCTCAACCGCCTCGCGGCGCCCACGCCAGATGCCTGGCTCGGCATCCTCACCGCGGGCAAGACGTACTACGACGTGCGCCAGGCCTTGCAGGAGCTCGGGCTCGACGCCGCCGCGCTCCGGCGCTACGGCATCCGCATCCTCCAGATGGGGATGCTCTTCCCGATGGAGCCGCGCATCGTGCGGGAGTTCGCCCAGGGGCTCCAGGAAATCCTCGTCATCGAGGAGAAGCGGCCCTACCTCGAGATGTTCGCGAAGGACCTCCTCTACGGCTCGCCGGACCGCCCCCGCATCGTCGGCAAGCAGGACGAGGAGGAGCGGTCGCTGCTCCCGTTGACCGGCGAGCTCGACTCGGACCTGATCGCGCGCGCCATCGCCAAGCGGCTGGCCCGCAAGGCCCGCATCGAGTCGGTGGAGGCGCGGATCCAGCGGCTGGACGAGCTCAAGGCCCGCCCGCGGGCGCTCACGCTGGCGCGCACGGCGTACTTCTGCTCCGGCTGCCCTCACAATCGCTCGACGGTGGTCCCCGAGGGCAGCGTGGCGGCGGCGGGCATCGGCTGTCACGGCATGGCCATGGGCATGAACCGCGGCATCGTCGGCGTCACCCACATGGGGGGCGAGGGGGCGCAGTGGGTCGGCGTCGCGCCCTTCACCGAGACGCCGCACCTCTTCCAGAACATCGGCGACGGCACGCTCTTCCACTCGGGCGGCCTCGCCATCAACTACGCCGTGGCCTCCGGGGTCAACATCACCTACAAGATCCTCTACAACGGCGCCGTGGCCATGACGGGCGGTCAGGACGCGGCGGGGGCCTTGCCGATCCCGGCCCTCACGCGCAGGCTCGAGGCCGAGGGCGTGAAGCGCATCCTCGTCACGACCGACGCCCCCGAGAAGTACCGCGGCGTCTCGCTGGCGGGCATCGCGGAGGTCTGGCACCGCGACCGGCTCATCGAGGCGCAGTCGGCGCTGGCCGCGATTCCCGGGGTCACGGTGCTTCTTCACGACCAGCAATGCGCGGCCGAGAAGCGCCGCCTGCGCAAGCGCGGCAAGCAGGCCGAACCGCAGACGCGCGTGTTCATCAACGAGCGGGTGTGCGAGGGATGCGGCGACTGCGGGAAGAAGTCCAACTGCCTCTCCGTCCAGCCGGTGGAGACGGAGTTCGGCCGCAAGACCCAGATCCACCAGTCCTCCTGCAACAAGGACTACTCGTGCCTCCTGGGCGACTGCCCCGCCTTCCTCACGGTGGAGCCCGTGGGCCCGGCACCGCAGAAGGAGCGGCGCCTGACGCCGCTGGAGGCCGAGCTGCCCGAGCCGGCGCTCACAGTCCAGGCCGACGGCTTCGCGCTGCACATGATGGGGATCGGCGGGACGGGCGTCGTCACCGTCAGCCAGATCCTCGGCACGGCGGCGATGCTCGACGGCCGGCACGTGCGAGGGCTCGACCAGACGGGGCTCAGCCAGAAGGGCGGGCCCGTGGTCTCGGACCTCAAGATCGCCGCCCGTCCCATCGATGGCGCCAACAAGGTGTCGGCCGGCGGAACCGACCTCTACCTGGGCTTCGACCTGCTGGTCGCCGCCGACTCCGGCAATCTCGACAAGGCCGACCCGGGCCGCACGGTCGCCGTGGTCTCCACCAGCCAGATCCCCACCGGGCAGATGGTCGTGGACACCGCGGTGCACTTCCCCGAGCTCGGCAGCACGCTGCTGAGCATCGACCGGGTCTCGCGGAAGGACGAGAACGTCTACCTCGACGCCGGGGCCATCGCGGAGGGGTTGTTCAGTGACCACATGGCGACCAACCCGCTGATGCTGGGCGCCGCCTATCAGGCCGGGGCCCTGCCTATCTCGGCCGCCTCCATCGAGCAGGCGATCCGGCTGAACGGGGTGTCGGTGGAGATGAACCTCCTGGCCTTCCGCTGGGGGCGCATGGTGGTGGTGGACGGCAAGCGCGTGGAGGCCGCGGTCCGCAAGGCCACCGGCCGCGAGATCGAGACCCGGGCGCTCTCACCGGAAGCGCAGCGGCTGGTGGACGCGGCCGGCGTGGAGGGGGAGACCCGGCGGCTCCTGGAGATGCGGGTGCCCGAGCTGATCGAGTATCAGAGTGTGAGCTACGCCCGCCAGTACACCGACTTCGTCGCCAGGGTCGCCCGAGCCGAGGCCGAGCGGGTGCCCGGGGGCACGGGGCTCAGCGAAGCCGTGGCCCGGCATCTCTTCAAGCTCATGGCCTACAAGGACGAGTACGAGGTGGCGCGCCTGCATCTGGATCCGGCGCTTCGCGCCGAGCTCGAGGCCAGGTTCGGCCAGGCGATCACCTCCCGGTGGCACCTGCACCCGCCGCTTCTCCGGGCGCTCGGGCTCAAGAAGAAAGTCAAGCTCGGCTCGTGGTTTGCCCCGGCGCTCCGGCTCCTGCGCGCCATGAAGGGGCTGCGCGGGACGGCGCTGGACCCGTTCGGCCGGGCCGAGGTGCGCCGGGTGGAGCGGGCCCTCCCGGGCGAGTACCGGGCGATCATCGAGACCGTCTTGACAATGCTCGCCCCGGCGACCCACGATACCGCGGTGGCCATCGGGGAGCTGCCCGACCAGATCCGCGGCTACGAGGCCATCAAGCTCGAGAACGTGAAGCGATTCCGGGACGCGGCACGGCAGCTCATGGCGACACTCAACTGACGGAGGGGGCAGAACCGTGAGACGGCTCCTGGTGATGATCGTGAAGTAAACGTAGGGATTGCCCCGCTCAGCGTCGGGGTGCCTCGCCTCCCGAGCCCGGGAGCTGGATCAGCGGCGTGGCGTTGCCGCCGAGCATGTACTGTGGCAGCCGCCCGTCCCATCGCGCCAGGTACTGCTGCTGAATGAGCACCGGCGTCAAGGAGGCGGAGACCCGGGCGTTGTACGTGCCCTCGGCCTCGCCCTTGACGCGCAGGGCGTCGGCGACCCCTTTCGCCTCGGCCAGCGCGGCGTCGCCCTTGCCCTTGGCCTGAGCCGCCACGATCTCGGCCTGCCGCTGCGCCTGGATCAGCTCGTAGCGCTTCTGCTCGGCCTTCTGCTCCTCGATCTGCTTGGCCTCGATGGCCTTCTCGTAGTTGGGATCGAAGCGGATATTGGCCAGCGCCGCCTCCTTCATCTCGATCCCGTACTTGGCGAGCCACGTGGTGAACTCCTCGTGAGGCGTGCAGGGGCGGGCGCGCTTCCCGGATGTTCGGGACTTGGCGCCATTGACACCATTGTGTCACCGTGGGACGCTCGGCCGAGGAGGAGACAGGGATGGCGCGCCCCATGGAGTCTCAGGCGAAGCGGCCGCGGATCAGCGTGGACGTGCGCCCCGAGGTGCGACGCCGCCTCCGCCTGGCGGCGGCCAAGCGGGACCTCACGATCCGGCAGTACGTGCTCGAAGCCATCGAGGAGCGGCTCCGGGAGGATCTCGGGGACGAGGGCGAAGGCCTGCGGGCGCTGACCGCGCAGGCCGACCCCGTGCTGGCGGATCTCTGGGATAACCAGAAGGATTCGGAGTATGACCGCGTGCAGCCGAGGTGACGTCGTGCTCGTGGGCTTCGTCTTCTCCGACGAGTCCGGAAGGAAGCTCCGCCCCGCGGTCGTCATCAGTTCGGCGCCCTACCACCGGGCACGGCCGGCGGTGGTCGTCGCGGCCGTCACGAGCAACGCGAGGCGGCGACTCCCGGGAGACCACTCGGTTGCCGATTGGAAGGGGGCCGGCCTCCTCTTTCCCTCGGTCGTGACCGGCGTCCTGCGGACGATCACGCGCTCCATGATCGACCAGAGGCTCGGCTCCCTGGCGAAGGCGGACCGCGACGCTCTCGACCGGGAGCTGCGCCGGGCGCTCGGCCTGTGAGGCGTCGCGGCCGTCTCTTCCGGAAGTACGTCGCCCTCTTCGTGACGCTGGTCAGCGGAGCGCTCCTGGCCAGCGGGCTCATCGAGATCTACTTCTCTTACCAGGAGAACAAGGCCGCCCTGGTGGCCGTCCAGCGCGAGAAGGCCACGGGCGCGGCCTCGCGCATCGAGCAGTTCGTCCGCGAGGTGGAGCGCCAGATCGGCTGGACCACCCAGCCGGTGCTGGCCGCCCGCGGGAACGCGCTGGACCAGCGCCGCTTCGACTTCCTCCGGCTCCTGCGCCAGGTTCCCGCCATCACCGAGGTGAGCCACCTGGACGCGTCGGGCCGGGAGCAGCTCCGCGTGTCGCGGCTGGCCATGGACGTGGTGGGCAGCCAGGCCGACTTCTCGCGGGAGCCGCGCTTCCTCGAGCCCAAGTCCGGGAAGGTCCACTTCGGCCCCGTGTACTTCCGCAAGGAGTCCGAGCCGTACATGACCATTGCCATGCCGCAGAGCGGGGGCGGCGGCGTGACGGTGGCCGAGGTCAATCTCAAGTTCATCTGGGAGGTGGTCTCCCAGATCAAGATCGGCAAGGCGGGGCAGGCCTACGTGGTGGATTCGCGCGGCCAGCTCATCGCGCATCCGGACATCAGTCTGGTGCTCCAGAAAACCGACCTTTCGTCCCTCGCCCAGATCCGGGCTGCGCTCGCGGAGCCGCCGCAGCCGGGCGAGACGAAGGACGAGGTGACGATCGCCGCCGACCCCCGCGGCACGCAGGTGCTGACCGCCCACGCGGCGGTGGGGTCGCTCGGCTGGTCGGTCTTCGTGGAGCTGCCGCTGGAGGAAGCCTTCGCGCCGCTGTACGCCTCCAGTGTCCGGACCGTCGTGCTCCTCGTCGTGGGCCTCGTGCTCTCGCTGCTCGCGAGCCTCGTCCTCGCGCGGCGCATGGTGACGCCCATCCAGGCGCTCCAGGCCGGGGCGGCGCGCATCGGCGCGGGCGAGCTGGGCCACCGCATCGAGGTGCGCACGGGCGACGAGCTGGAGGCTCTCGCCGACCAGTTCAACACCGCGGCCGCCCAGCTTCAGGAGTCCTACGCCACCCTCGAGCAGAGAGTGGAGGAGCGGACGCGCGAACTGAGCGAGTCCCTCGACCAGCAAACCGCCACGGCGGAGATCCTGCGCGTCATCTCGAGCTCGCCAACGGACGTGCAGCCGGTGTTCGACGCGGTGGCGCTGAGCGCGGCTCGCTTCTGCAATGCCCAGAACGTCACGATCGTCCGCGTGGACGGCGATGTCGCCACGAGTGTCGCGGGGGCCGGGCCGTTCTACGAGCAGGCGCTGGGGGCCCTGGGAGGTGCCCCGCCCCTCGTCATTCCGATCAGCCGGGGCTCGGTGACCGGCCGAGCGATCACGGACCGGACGACGATCCATGTCCCCGATCTGGCCGCGGAGCCGGAAGCGGAGTTCTCCGTCGGGAGGGATCTCCAGCGCCGCTTCGGCCACCGCACGATGGTCGCGGCCCCGCTGCTCCGTGAGGGGGTCCCCCTGGGCGCCATCTTGCTCATCCGGATGGAGGTCAGCCCGTTCACCGACAAGCAGATCGCGCTGCTCCAGACCTTCGCCGACCAGGCCGTCATCGCCATCGAGAACGTGCGCCTGTTCACGGAGCTGGAGTCCCGCAACAGCGATCTTTCCGAGGCGTTGGAGCAGCAGACGGCGACAGGAGAGGTGCTCCGGGTCATTGCGAGCTCGCCGACCGACTTGGAACCTGTCCTCAAAGCCGTGATCGCCAACGCGGTGCGCCTGGCCGGGGCCGAACAGGGACATATCCGGCAGTACGACGGCGAGTTTCTACAGATGGGCGTGCAGTTCAACGAGAGCGACGATTTCGTTCGAAGGATCACGGCTATTCCGGTACGACCGACGGAAGAGAGTGCAGTCGGTCGAGCCTTCCTCACACGGCGCCCAGTCCACATCCCCGATATCGTTGCCGACCCTGGCTACCGTGGGCCGGTTCTCCCGTCGCAGGGGCGCACGGTCCTGGCCGTGCCGTTGCTCCGAGAGGATGTGGCGATCGGGACCGTGTCGATGTGGCGCAGTGAGGTCAAGCCTTTTACCGAGCGCCAGATCGAGCTGGTGACAACCTTCGCCGACCAGGCCGTGATCGCGATCGAGAACGTGCGCCTGTTCAAGGAGCTCGAGGCCCGCAACAGCGACCTGGGCGAGGCTCTCGAGCAGCAGACGGCGACCGGTGAGATCCTCAGTGTCATCTCGAGCTCGCCCACGAATACCCAACCGGTTTTCGATGCCATCGTTCGGAGCGCCGTGAATCTATGCGACGGCCTGCCGTCGGCTTTCGCAGTGTGGTGGTCGTGCCTATGTTCCGCGAGGAAACCCCGCTCGGATGTATCGCCGTAGCCCGGGTTGAAGCCGGGCCATTTTCTGACAAGCAGATCTCGCTCCTCAAGACGTTCGCGGACCAAGCTGTCATCGCCATCGAGAACGTACGGCTCTTCACCGAGCTGGACGACAAGACCAGGCAGCTCGAGATCGCCAACCGTCACAAGTCGGAGTTCCTTGCCAACATGTCCCACGAGCTGCGCACGCCGCTCAACGCCGTGATCGGCTTCTCCGAGGTGCTGCTGGAGCGGATGTTCGGCGAGGTCAACCCCAAGCAGGAGGAGTACCTCAATGACATCCTGTCCTCCGGGAAGCACCTCCTCTCGCTGATCAACGATATTCTCGACCTGTCGAAGATCGAGGCGGGCCGGATGGAGCTGGAGGCCCAGGCCTTCGACCTGCCGGCCGCGCTCGACAACGCGCTGACGCTGATCAGGGAGCGCGCCGCGCGCCATAGCATCGGGCTCGAGGTCCACGTGGACCCGCGGATCGGCGAGGTCGTGGCCGACGAGCGCAAGGTCAAGCAGGTCCTGCTGAACCTCCTGTCCAACGCGGTCAAGTTCACCCCGGAAGGAGGCACGGTCACCATGAGCGCGGCGTTGAACGGCGAAGCTGTGGTGGTGTCGGTCGCGGATACCGGTATCGGCATCGCGGCCGAGGACCAAGAGGCGATCTTCGAGGAGTTCCGCCAGGTAGGCGACGACTACGCACGGAAGCGCGAGGGAACGGGCCTGGGTCTCGCGCTGGCCCGCCGATTGGTCGATCTCCACGGCGGCACGCTGTCGGTGCAGAGCGAGCTCGGCAAGGGGTCGACCTTCACCTTCACCATCCCGGTGCGCGCCCATGGCCGGTGAGCTGATCCTGATCGTCGAGGACAACGAAAAGAACCGCAGACTGGTCCGCGACGTGCTCCAGTTCAAGGGGTACCAAACGATCGAGAGCGAGACAGGGGAAGAGGGCCTGGAGCTGGCGCGCAGCCGTCAGCCGGCGCTCGTCCTCATGGACATCCAGCTGCCCGGCATGGACGGCATCACGGCGCTCAAGCGCCTGCGCGACGACCCGGCGACTCGCGGCATCCGCGTCATGGCGGTGACCGCGTCGGCGATGACGCAGGATCGGCGGACGATCCTCGCCGCGGGCTTCGACGCCTACCAGAGCAAGCCCATCAACGTGAAGGCCTTCCTCGAGGCCGTCCAGGAGCTGCTCGCCAGGCCATGAAGGACCCCGCGCGCATCCTCGTGGTGGACGACACGCCCGTGAACGTCAAGCTCCTGGCCGACGTCCTCGGGGTCCGCGGCTACGCCGTCAGCACCGCGGCCTCGGGCAAGGAGGCGCTCGAGAAGGTCGCCGCCGACGCACCGGATCTGGTGCTGCTCGACGTGGTGATGCCGGAGATGTCCGGCTACGAGGTCTGCAAGGCGCTCCGCGCCGATCCGGCGACATCGCGCCTTCCCGTCGTCATGGTCACCGCGCTCGACCCCGGGCAGGAGCGGGTCAAGGGTATCGAGGCCGGCGCCGACGACTTCCTGACCAAGCCCATCAACCAGCCGGAGCTTCTGGCGCGCGTGCGCTCGCTGCTCAGGGTCAAGCAGCTCTGGGACGAGCTGGCCGAGCTCAACCGCACGCTCGAGACTCGCGTGGCCGAGCAGGTCGCCCAGCTCGAGCGCCTCGGCCGGCTCAAGCGCTTCTTCTCGCCGCAGCTGGCCGAGCTGATCGTGTCGGGCGGCGCCGACGACCCCCTGAAAAGCCACCGGAGGGAGGTCGCGGTGGTCTTCCTGGACCTGCGCGGGTTCACGGCCTTCGCCGAGACGGCCGAGCCCGAGGAGGTCATGGGCGTGCTGCGCGAGTACCACGCCGAGATGGGCCGGCTGATCCTCGCGCACGAGGGGACGCTCGAGCGCTTCACCGGCGACGGGATGATGATCTTCTTCAACGACCCGGTGCCAGTGCCCGACCCCGCACCGCGCGCCGTCCGCATGGCGGTGGCGATGCGGGAGCGCGTGGCCGAGATGATCGTCACGTGGCGCCAGCAGGGGTACGATCTCGACTTCGGCATCGGTATCGCCCAGGGCTACGCCACCATCGGCGCCATCGGCTTCGAGGGCCGCATGGACTACGGCGCCATCGGCACCGTGACGAATCTGGCCGCGCGGCTCTGCGGGGAGGCCCGGCCCGGCCAGATCCTCGTGTCCCGGCGGGTCCTGGCGGCGGTGGGCGATCTCGCCGCCGCCGAGCCCGTCGGCGAGCTGACCCTCAAGGGCTTCTCGCGGCCTGTGCCCGCCTTCAACGTGGTCGGCCTCGCCCGCGCCGGCGCCTGATCGCGGCCCGACCCCGCGCTCTCCGGTTGCGCATCCGCGGCGCCACCGGGATAATCGCGCCCATGTGGGCGAAGGAGCGAGCGGCGCTGGTGGCGGTGGCGCGGGGCGATGCCGTGGCGGACCGCGTCGTCCGGGGCGGCCTCCTCCTCAACGTCTACACGGGGGAGTGCTACCCGGCCAGCGTGGCGATCAAGGGCGAGCGCATTGCCTATGTCGGTGCCCGCGACGACATGGTGGGGCCGCGCACCGAGGTCATCGACGCCACCGGCCGCACCCTCGTCCCCGGCTACATCGAGCCCCACGCCCATCCCTGGAATCTCGGCACGCCGGCCGTCCTCGCGCGTCACGTCCTGCCGCTCGGCACGACGACGATCTTCGCCGACAACCTCCTCATCTACGCGCTCGCCGGCGTGACCGGGTTCGAGCGAACCGTGGCGGCGCTCGCCCGCGGGCCGGTGAAGTTCTACTGGATGGTGCGCCCCCACGGCCAATTTCGCGCGCTGGACGAGGGCGCGCGCTTCCCCGTGGCGGCGCTCGCGCGCATGCTCGATAACCCCTGGGTGGCCGCGGTCGGCGAGGTGACGCGCTGGACGGACCTCGTGGCCGGGCGGCCGGAGCTGCTGGAGCGGCTCGCGCTCGGGCATGCTCGCGGCAAGCGGATCGAGGGGCACACGGCGGGGGCCAATGCCGAGCGCGTCGCCGCCCTGGCCGCCGCCGGGCTCACCTCCGACCACGAGCCCATCACGGCGCAGGAGGCGCTGGACCGGGCGCGCCAGGGCATCGCGCTGATGCTGAGGCAGTCCTCGCTCCGTCCCGACCTGCGCGGGCTCCTCGCCCCCTTCGTCAAGGCCGGCGCGCTCGGTCGGATCATGCTCACGACGGACGGCAGCACGCCCGCGTTCGTCGCCGAGCACGGATTCGTGGACGGACTCGTCCGCATCGCCATGGAGGAGGGCGTGCCGCCCGTCGAGGCGTATCGCATGGTCACGCTCAACCCCGCGACCTACTACGGCAAGGACGCCGACCTCGGCGGGATCGCGCCCGGCCGCTTCGCCGACATCCTGCTCCTGGAGGACCTGACCGAGCCCCGGCCTCGCGCCGTGATCGCCCGGGGGCGGCTCCTGGCACGCGACGGGCGGCTCCTGACGGGCGTTCCGGAGCCGCCGTGGCGAGAGATCTTCACACCGCGCGTGACCCGGTTCGACCGGGCCTGGCGCCTCACGCCCGAGAACTTCGCGCTGCCGCCGGGCCCGCTGCCCACCATGCGCCTGGTGAGCACCGTCATCACGGCGCTCGAGGAGCGGCCGGTTGCGCCGGGCGACCTCGACGTCGCGCTCGTGGACCGCCGCGGCGAGTGGATCACGGTCACCGCACTGGCCGGCTTCGCCACAGAGGTGGATGGGCTTGCGGCGACGCTGTCCACCGACTACCAGATCGTCGCCGTGGGCCGGAGCCGCGAGGCGCTGGCGCGGGCGGTCAATCGCGTCGTCGCCATCAAGGGCGGCATCGTCCTGGTGGAGGGGGAGCGCGTGATCTTCGAGCTCGCGCTGCCGGTGGGCGGGCTCATGTCCACGCGGCCCTTGCCCGAGCTGGCCGCGAAGGAGCGCGAGCTCAAGGCCCTGCTGGCGGCGCGCGGTTACCCGTTCCACGATCCCATCTTCACGCTTTACTTCATGGTGGCCGACTTCCTGCCGGTGGTGCGCCTGTCCTCCCGCGGGGTCTGGGACGTCAAGCGAGGCCGGGTCCTCGCGCCGAGCCGGCCGCTCCGTCGCTCCCGCTGACAGGGCGCAGGAGCCGCACGCCCACGGCGCCGTTGTGGGTCGGGGCCGGTTCGCGTATAGTCGGACCGATCACGGCCCCCCCGGAAGAATCAGCGGGTTTCTCCCGCAAGAGAGGAGAACGGCACATGAGGAACTGGCGGCTTGCGACCATCGTTGGAGTTCTCGCGCTGGCGGGTCTGGTGGGGACCGCGCTCGGGCCCGCCGCGGCTCAAGCACCGAAGTCAGGCGGCGCGATCAACATCATGCTTCGCGAGGATCTGTCCCAGGGCTTCGCCATCCACGAGACCGCGACGATCTCGGTGGTGTTTCCGGCGAGCCCGTGCTTCAACAACCTCGTGTTCTTCGACCCGCTCAAGTCGGTCGAGAGCGCGGACACCATCATCGGCGAGCTGGCCGAGAGGTGGTCCTGGCAGGACAATTACCGGAACCTCGTCTTCTTCCTCCGGAAGAATGTCAAGTGGCACGACGGCAAGCCCTTCACGTCCAACGACGTCAAGTTCACCTTCGACATGCTGCGCGGGGCGCCGGAGGCCCAGGGCAAGCTGCGGATCAACCCGCGCAAGGACTGGTACGCCAATGTGGAGGCCGTGGAGGCGCCGGATCCCCACACCGTCGTGTTCCGCCTGAAGCGCCCCCAGCCCTCCCTGCTCGCCATGCTCGCCTCCGGCTACACGCCCGTGTACGCGGCGCACATCCCGCCCGCCAGCTACCGGACGGGCTGCATCGGCACTGGCCCCTTCAAGCTCAAGGAGTGGCGGAAGGGGGAGTTCGTCGAGTACGTGAAGAACCCGGACTACTTTGTCAAGGGGCGGCCGTATCTCGACGGGCTCAAGTACATCGTCATCGTCGAGCGGGGAACGCGGACCGCGGCGCTCCAGGCGGGCCAGCTCGACGTGGCCATGCCGGGCGAGACGACCAAGACCGCGGCCGAGCAGCTCAAGAAGGCCCTGCCCCAGCTCGTCGTCACGCCCGTGGCCACCGCCGTCACCGACAACATCATCATGAACGCGAAGAAGGCGCCCTTCGACAACGCGAAAGTGCGGCTGGCGGTGAGCTACGCCATCGACCGGCGCGCCCTCATCCAGGCCGTCCACCAGGGGGCCGCGGTGCCCGGGGCGGCCATGGCGCCCAGGCCCTATGGGGTCTGGGGGCTCATGGGGAAAGACCTGGCCGCAGTGCCGGGCTACGGCAAGCCCGAGGACATGAAGGCCCTCGCCAGGAAGCTCCTGGCCGAGGCCGGCATCACGCCCCAGCAGCCGCTCAGGGTCGAGATGGCCACCCGCGCCATCGCCATCTACGTCGACATGGCCTCCTTCGTCATCAACGAGCTCAAGCAGGTCGGCATCGAGGCCTCGCTCAAGCAGATCGAGACGGCGCAGTGGCATGCCATGGCTACCCGCGGCGAGTATCAGATCGGGGCCAACCTCACGGGGCTCGGCGTGGACGACCCGGACCCCAACTTCTACGAGAACTACGCCTGCGGGTCGCCGCGCAACTACAGCCACTACTGCAACGAGTCTCTGGGGAAGCTGTTCGACCAGCAGTCGCAGGAGCTGGACCCCAAGAAGCGCCTCGCCCTGGTGGCCGCCATCCAGAAGAAGCTGGAGGAGGAGGCCCCGCGCCCCATCCTGGACCATCGGATGGACTACTTCACGCACTGGCCGCACGTGAAGAACATGCTCCCGCACCACAACATCTACAACTTCGGCCGGATGCAGGAAGTCTGGAGAGACAAGTAGGGGCGCCGGCGCCGGAGGCGAGCAGGCCGGGGGGGGCGGGCCGCCTCCCCCGGCCCGTGTAAGGGGTCCCGCGTGAGAACCTACCTCGTTCAGCGACTGGCCATCGCCGTCCTCACGCTGTTCGGCATGTCCGTCGTGATCTTCGCTCTCCTGCGGCTGGCTCCCGGCGACATCGTGGACATCCTCTTCTCGACCGCGGGCTTCGTGGACCCGGCCGCCCGCACGGAGATCATGCGGGAGCTGGGGCTGGACAAGCCGATCTGGATCCAGTACCTCGACTGGCTCCGGCAGATCTTCTCGGGCGACCTCGGCAAGTCCTACCGCTATGATCTCCCGGCATGGGAGATCATCCGGCCGCTCCTCCCCGTCACCGTGGAGCTGGCCGCGCTGTCCATGATCGTGGCGGTGGTGCTCGGCGTGCCGACCGGCGTGATCAGCGCCGTCAGGCAGGACAGCACCCTCGATTACGTCCTCCGGGTGCTCAGCCTGGCCGGGCTCAGCATGCCGTCGTTCTGGCTCGGCATGGTGATCATCCTCGGGCTGGTCGCCTGGCTCGGGTGGATCCCGCCCGTGACCTACGTGTCCCCGGCTGAGAACTTCCAGCTCCACGCCGCCCAGTTCTCCCTGCCGGCGCTGGCCGTCGGCTACCGCTCCTCCGCGCTCATCATGCGGATCACGCGCTCCTCGCTCCTGGAGGTGCTGCGGGAGGACTACGTGCGCACCGCGTGGGCCAAGGGGCAGACCGGGCGGGTCGTGATCTGGCGGCACGCGCTGAAGAACGCCATGCTGCCGGTCGTCACCGTGATCGGCATCGAGTTCGCCTTCCTCATCGGCGGCCTCGTGGTGACCGAGCAGGTGTTCAACCTGCCCGGGCTGGCCCGCTTCCTCGTGCAGGCCATCCTCTGGCGCGATTACCCCATCGTCCAGAACCTGGTGATGCTCATCGCCATCGTCGTCATCCTCTCGAACCTCGCCCGCCGGCGGGCTCGTCATGCTGCTCATCCTGGTCACGGCGATCTTCGCCGAGGTGCTGGCCACCCACGATCCCATCATGACGGAGGCGGCGGGGACGCTGGGGCGCCCCAGCTGGGAGCACTGGCTCGGCTCGGACCACCTGGGACGCGACATCTACTCCCGGATCGTCCACGGCGCCCGCGTGTCGCTCATCGTCGGCGTGGCGTCCACGCTGCTCGGCTCCGTGCTGGGCGGCATCGTCGGCCTGCTCTCCGGCTACGTCGGCGGCAAGACGGACCTCATCGTCCAGCGGGTGCTGGACATCCTGCAGGGTCTGCCGCTCCTGGTGCTCGCGCTGGTCATCTCGGCGGTGCTGAGTCCGTCGATCCAGAACGTGGTCATCGCGATCTCGGTCCCGATCATCCCGCGGGCCGCCCGCGTCATCCGCTCGAGCGTGCTCTCCATCCGGGAGATGCAGTACGTGGAGGCGGCGCGGGCCCTGGGGATCGCACATCTCCGGATCGCCTTCCGCCACATCCTGCCCAACACCATGGGACCGTTCATCGTGCTCGGCACGGCCCAGCTCGGCAGCGCGATCCTCGTGGAGGCCACGCTCTCCTTCCTCGGGCTCGGCGTGCCCGAGCCCTACCCGTCGTGGGGGCGCATGCTCTCGGTCTCGGCCGCCGAGTACGCCCAGAAGGCGCCCCACCTGGTCCTTTTCCCGGGCCTCGCCATCAGCTTGGCCGTGTTCGGCTCCAACCTGCTCGGGGATGCGCTCAGGGACACGCTCGACCCGCGCCTGCGCGGTGCCTGAGCGCGGCGAGAGTGAAGGGCCGCGCGCGAGGACCCGGCGGGCGCGGGCGTGGCGACTGCCCGGGTGCCCATCCGGGATGACGGCGCCGGAGATCGCGTGAGATGAGTCGAGGGAGGTGAACAGCCCGCGGGGATGGGCGGGCGCGGCGGGGGACCGCGACTGACGGCAGGGGAATGACCTAGCAGGCGCACGGATCCGGCGGGCGCGGGCGGGCCTACGGCCCGGGTGCCCATCCGGGATGACGGCGCCAGAGATCGCGTGAGGGGAGTCGAGGGGCGTGAACAGCCGGCGGGGATGGGCGGGCGACAGCCCGGGTGCCCATCCCAGGTGAAGGAGGATCTCATGGCCTTGGATGATCTCTGCTGGATGCCGGCTGCCGAGATGGCGGCCGCGATCAGGCGCAAGAAGCTGTCGCCGGTGGAGGTGATGCGGGCGGTGCTGGGGCGGATCGAGCGCGTCAACCCACGACTCAACGCCATCGTCACCCTCACGGCCGACCAGGCCATGAAGGACGCCCGCGCGGCGGAGCGCGCCCTGATGAAGAAGGGAGCGACGCTCGGCGCGCTGCACGGTGTGCCCTTCTCCACCAAGGACCTCGTCGTCACGAAGGGGATCCGCACGACGTTCGGCACCCGGCTCTATGCCGACAACGTGCCCACCGAGGACGCCCCCACGGTGGAGCGGCTCAAGAGGGCCGGGGCCATCCAGCTCGGCAAGACCAACACGCCGGCTTTCGGCTGGATCGGCGCCACCCACAACCTGCTCTTCGGCATCACGCGCAACCCGTGGAATCTCGACCGCACGCCCGGCGGCTCGAGCGGCGGGGCGAGCGCCGCGGTGGCGGCCGGACTCGGCCCGCTGGCCATCGGCACCGACGGCGGCGGCTCGATCCGCATCCCCGCCTCCTGCGCCGGCATCTTCGGCCACAAGCCCTCCTTCGGGCGCATTCCCGTCTACCCGCCGAGCGCCGCGTGGAGCCTCTCGCACATCGGCCCCATGACCCGCACCGTCACCGACGCGGCGCTCATGATGAACGCCTGCGCCGGTGCCGACGAGCGGGATCAGTTCTCGCTGCCCGGAGACGGGACCGACTACGTGAAGGCCCTCAAGGGGCCGCTCACGGGGCTCCGCGTGGCGTGGTCCGCGAACCTGGGCTTCGCCAAGGTCGTGGACCCCGAGGTGCTGGCCGGGTGCGAGAAGGCGGTGAAGCGCTTCCGCGACTTCGGCTGCCGGCTGGAGACGGTGAACCCCGGCTGGCCGACGCCGAAGGACTGCTGGGAGGCGATCTTCTGCGGCGGCATCGGGACGCGCATGGCGCCCTACATGGCCGAGCGGCGCGCGGACATCGATCCGGGCCTGGCGGAGATCATCGACGAGACGCTCACCTGGGGACCCACGAAGTACGTCCAGGCCTGGTTCGACCGCCTGGCCTGGAACGACCATGTGCGGCGCTTCTTCGAGAAGTACGATCTCGTGCTGACACCGACCATCGCCACGCGGCCGTTCAAGGTGGGGGTGGACAACCCCACCGAGATCGCGGGGACGCGCATCGAGCGCTACGACTGGATCCCGTTCACCTTCCCGTTCAACATGACCGGCAACCCGGGCGCCTCGGTGCCCTGCGGCTTCACCTCGGACGGCCTGCCGATCGGGCTGCAGATCGTGGGGCGGCGCTTCGCCGACGCCCTGGTCCTGCGGGCCTCGGCGGCCTTCGAGACGGCGCAACCCTGGGCCCACGCGAAACCGCCGATCGACTAGCCGGACCTACCTGGACTGATACACGTATCGTCCTGGCGGCGTCTCGAAGAGTGGACATTGACGGGGCGCGCCGCCTGACCCACGCTGCGCGACATGATCGCGTGGCGCGCGGAGGCCGGGTTCTCCCTCGCGGAATTGCTCGCGAGCACTGCCCTCATGAGCGTGCTGATGGCGGCCACGCTCACGATTCTCGTGGCGGGGCAGGAGAGCTACGGCCTCGGCGCGGCGCGCATCGACGCCCAGCAGTCGGCGCGGATCGCCCTCGAGCGCATGACCCGGGAGCTGCGCGAGGCTGGCTATGATCCGACCGGCCTCGGGCTCCCGGCCCTGGTCGTCGCCGGGCCCACCCGGGTCGCCTTCCAGCGCGACCTCAACGGCAACGGCGTGCTGGATCCCACCCGGGAGCGCGTGACCTATCTCCTGCGCGGCAGGGTGCTCCGCCGGGAGGCGGGCGCCGGGGCCCAGCCGATCATCGAGGGCGTACGGAGTCTCGCGCTGACCTACTTCGACCGGGCCGGGGCGGAGACGACCGAACCGGCGCGGGTCACCTCGATCCGCATTCGTCTCGACGTGGGGCGGGCCGGCCCCGGCGCCCTCATGGAGACCGGGGTCTCACTCAGGAACACCCGGCAGTGAGCATCGCTCGTCGCGCCGGGGCGCGCCGATCTGGTAAGATCCCGCCATGCGCAACTTCATGCACTCTCCCGCCCGGGCGCTCCTGCTCCTGGTGGTCGGGCTGGTTGTGGCCTGCCAGACGGTGCCGATCACCGGACGCTCCCAGCTGCAGATCCTCCCGGAGTCGGAGGAGATGCGCATGGGGGTGCAGTCCTACGCCGACATCCTGAAGAAATCGCGCGTCTCCACCGATCCGGCGCTCAACGAGCTGGTCACTCGCGTTGGAAGCCGGATCGCCGCGGCGACGGGGCGCGGAGACTACCAGTGGGAGTACAAGGTCATCGAGGACAAGCAGGCCAATGCCTTCGCGCTGCCGGGAGGCAAGGTTGCCGTCTACACCGGCATCCTCCCCATCACGCGCGACGACGCGGGGCTCGCCGCGGTGCTCGGCCACGAGGTCGCTCACGTGATCGCGCGCCACGGCGGCGAGCGCGTGAGCCAGCAGCTCGTGGTCCAGATCGGACTGGCCGGCACGATGGCCGCGTTCTCGAGGCGTGACCCGAAGACGGTCCAGACAGTCGGCGCCCTGCTGGGGGCGGGAGCCTCGGTGGGCCTGCTCCTGCCGTGGGGGCGGTCGCAGGAGTCCGAGGCCGACCACCTCGGGCTCATCTACATGGCCAAGGCCGGCTACGACCCGCATGGTGCCCGCGATCTCTGGGTCCGCATGGCCGAGGCCTCCAAGAGGCAGGCCCGTCCCCCCGAGTTCCTCTCGACGCACCCCTCCGAGGCCACGCGCATC
>JACPCX010000151.1:0-13897 GCA_016184305.1 Candidatus Rokuibacteriota bacterium
GCCACCAGGCGAAGCGCGAGCGGACGCGGGATGACACCGTGATCGGCCAGCGCCACGAAGATCTCCCCGTACCGCTGGGGAACGTCCCAGCCCTCGTCGGCGAGCCAGTGCGCGGCCAGGTCGAGGCACACCTGTATCGCCACGAACAGGTTGAGCACCACGACCTCGCGGGCCGTCCGATCAGCCTCGAAGGCTTCCCGCGACGCTGGAAGCACGGCTCGGATCCGGGTCACGGCGTCCCGGACGGTGGCCACCTGCTTCGCGAGGAGAGCCCGGTCAACCACGAGCAGTCGCTGCGCGGAGCACGCCGTCCGCGCAGCGCTCCTCCACGGGCTTGAAGTCCAGGTACTGGAGGATGGCCTGCGCCTTCCGCTCCACCAGTGCCGCGTGGTCCCGCTCCATGAGCACGCGACCATCGCGGAAGATGCGATAGGCAAGGGGGGCCGGGGCCTCCTCCATGAGGATCAGGTCGACCCGGCGTCCGGCGGCGGACTCGAGGCGGGCGGCCAGATGGCCTAGGGTTGCCGTGTCGCGCGGCGTGCCCGGCCGCAGCTCGACGGCCACATCAACGTCGCTCGTCGGCGTGAGGGTCCCGCGCCCTCCCGACCCGAACAAGAGAGCGTACGCGATGTCTCCCTCTGCCTCGAGGACGCGCCGCAGCGTTTCGAGCATTTCGACCCCAAGCAATCCTACCGTACACCCACGATGAGCGCCGCCCATATCCGCCGGTGGTCGGCGCGGCTCGCATTCTGGGCCACGCGGCCGATCCCGGGGGCCGAGGGCGCCCCTCTCCTTCACGGCCTCCCGGTGCCGTCACCTCACTTGAGCAGGCCGCGCGCGATGATCAACCGCTGGATCTGGTTCGTGCCGTCGAAGATCTGGAGGATCTTGGCGTCCCGCATCATCCGCTCCACCGGGTGATCCGTGACCACGCCGTAGCCGCCCAGCGCCTGCACGGCATCCGCCGTGACCTGCATGGCCATGTCCGAGGCGAAGAGCTTGGCCATCACGGCCCGCGTCTCCATCCCGGCCACATCGGAGCCGGCGTTGGGCTCGGTGATGGAGAGACAGGTGACCCCCGCCTCCCGGATGAGCCGCGGCATGTACCGCTTCTTCTGCTCGTCGGTCCCGGCGAGCAGGAGCGGGAGCCGGCTGCTGGCGATGCCGGTGAAGGTGTGCGCGGTGGCCGTGTTGCACTTGGCTATCTCCTCGACGACCATCGTGCTCGTGATCAGGTCCTTGCCCAGGCCGCCGTACTCCACCGGGAAGAACATGGAGGTGAGGCCTGCCCGGGCGAACTCCTTGAGGATGTCCCAGGGAAACTCGCCGGTCCTGTCCATCTCCGCGGCTCGGGGAGCGAGCTTCTCGCGGCATATCCGGTTCACCGTCTGCCGAATCGCCTCTTGTTCCGGCGTGCACTCGCCCATGATCTCTCTCCTGAGTCGCTTCCCGCCCGCCTCGACGGGGCCGCGGGGCGCGTTGGCCCCGGGCTCGCCCTCGGGCCCCGAGCCATCGTGCGCCGCGGTGAGGCCGCGGGTCAAGGAGCGTCTGCACCCTCTTCGACAACGAGAGCGGCAGGGGAGATCGCGCCATTGACGTCCCCCCGTCGCATGCCCTACAATTCTGCTCGGCGTGAGCAATGAGCTGCCCAGTGTCCAGTCGGTGTCGCCAGCCAAGGACCGCATCCCAACCGCGGCGCGATCTCCGCGCCCGAGTGCCATGCCCGTTGCCACGGACAGCGCTGAATTCCGGCCTGACGAACAGCGGCAGGTGATTCCACACTGGCGTGCGCACTAGCGGCGGAGGCGCCGAGCAGCTCCCCCTCGGGCGCTATCTCGCCGAAATAGGGGCGCAGCGCGCCTCGGACCTCTTCCTGCGGGCCGGCTCACCGCCCGCCTTCCGCGTTGACGGGCGCATTGTGCGCTCTGAGCTGCCCGCCCCGACCCGCCAGGCGATGGACCGCTTTCGCGACGCGATTCTCACCCCCCTCGCCCGCGAGCGGTTCCTCGCCCGGCCGGATATCGACGTCGCGTACACCCTCGCCGGCGTGGGGCGATTCCGGGTGAACCTGTTCCTCAGCACGGGCGCGCTCGGCCTCGTCGCCCGCGGAATCCCGGACGGCCAGGTCGAGTTCGAGCCCTTGAACCTGCCGCCGGTCATCCGCGAGTTCAGCGGGATCCGTCAAGGTCTCCTCCTCCTCGTCGGGCCGACTGGGTGTGGGAAGTCGACGACGCTGGCTGCGCTGATCCACCAGATCAACCGGACGCGAGAGGACCACATCGTCACGATCGAGGACCCGATCGAGTTCATCCACGACGGCATCCGCGCGCTCATTCACCAGCGGCAGGTCGGCTACGACACCGCCTCCTTCGCGGAGGCGCTCAAGCACGTCGTACGCCAAAGCCCGGACGTGATCATGATCGGGGAGATGCGGGACCAGGAGACGGTCGAGACGGCGCTGTCCGCGGCCTTGACGGGGCATCTCGTCCTGTCAACGCTCCATACCACGAATGCCGTCCAGTCGATCGACAGGATCCTGAACTACTTTCCCCCGGAGGCGCGGCGCCAGGCGCAGGCCGACCTTGCGATCACGCTCGTGGGGATTGTCTCGATGCGGCTTCTCCCGGCGGCAGAGGGTCCCGGCCGCTTCCCCGCCGCAGAGATCTTGCGCGGCACGCCCACGGTCAGGCGCCTGGTCACCGAGGGAGCGCTGTCCGAGCTGTACGAGGTCATGAGGCGGGGCGGGCCCGACGGGATGACCACGCTCACGCAATCGCTCGCGGCTCTCGTCCGCGCGGGCCGGGTGGCCACGAGCGTCGCGATGTCGCACGCCCCGAACCCGGACGAGCTCAAGCTCAATCTCGAGGGAATGTTCACCGGAATCGAGTCGATCGACAGGCGCGTCGAGGAGGCCCCGTGGAACGCTCGTCGCACGTGACGCCGTCTCACGCCGAGGCGCTGGCAGTCCCCGAGGGCCCCGTGACCATGAAGATGCTCTTCGAGGAGGCGGTTCGCTTGGCCGCGAGCGATCTCCTCGTCACGGCGCACGTCCCGCCCCTGCTTCGAATCCATGGCGACCTCATGCCGCTCGGAAGCCGAGCGCTCCTGCCTGAAGAGACGAGACATCTCGTCTGGAGCCTCCTCAATGAAACCCAGCAGGAGGTGTTCGAGCGCAAGAAGGAACTCGATTTCTCGCTGTCCGTGAGCGGGGCGCTCCGCTTCCGGGCCAACGTCTACTATCAGAAGGGGTACGTCGCCGCGGCGTTTCGCCTCGTTCCGCGCCGGGTGGCGGACCTCGATCTGCTCGGGGTGCCGCAGATCGTGAAGGAGCTGACGCTGCGGCCCCATGGGCTGATTCTCGTGACGGGGCCGACCGGGTCCGGCAAGACGACGACGACCGCCGCGATGATCGATCTGATCAACAGCAGCCGGCGGTGCCATATCGTCACGATCGAAGACCCGATCGAGTTCCTCCACGAGAGCAAGCTGGGTGTGGTGGACCAGCGAGAGGTCTACGCCGACACGCTCTCGTTCGCCAACGCGCTCAAGTACGTCCTGCGTCAGGACCCGAACGTGATCTTCATCGGCGAGATGCGAGACCTCGAGACCATCGCGGCGGCGCTCACGGCTGCCGAGACCGGGCACCTGGTGATCGCGACGCTCCACACGAGCGACGCGGTCCAGGCCATCGACCGGATCGTCGACGTCTTTCCACCGCACCAGCAGACGCAGGCCCGGATGCAGCTGTCCTTCTCGCTCCTGGGCGTCATCGCGCAGCAGCTCATTCCGCGGCCGGATGGCCAGGGGCGGGTCCTCGCGGCAGAGGTCCTGATTCGCAACGCCGCCGTGGCCGCCCATATCCGGGAGGGCAAGATGCACCTGGCGAGATCGACGATGGAGTCCGGCCGGAAGGAGGGAATGATCACGATGGATGCGCGCCTCCAGGAGCTGCTGGAGGCGGAGCAGATCTCGTACCGGGAGCTTTCGAGACGGGTGACGTCCCACAAGGTGCTGGACATGATCCAGCGAACCGGGAAGCGCGCGGGGCGGAAATGACGGTCAGCGGACCTTGAGCAGGTCGCGCAGGCCATCACCCACGAGGTTGACCGCCAGCACGGTGAGCGCCAGGAACGCGCCCGGGAACAGGATGATCCAGAAGGCGCGCTGCACGTAGGCCCGCCCCTCCGCCATGATATTGCCCCACGAGGGGATGATGGGGGGCGTGCCCGCGCCGAGAAAGGACAGGTACGCCTCGAAGAGAATGGCCGACGCGCAGATGTAGGTGCCCTGGACGATGAGTGGGGCCACGAGCGCCGGCAGGATGTAGCGCAGGAGGATCCGGGGCGTCTGCGCCCCGATGGCCCGCGCCCCCTCGACCATGGTCTGCTCGCGGAGGCTCAGCACCGAGGCGCGCACGAGCCGCACCACCCGCGGGATCTCGGGGATCACCAGCGCAATGATGACGTTCTTCACGCTGGCGCGCATGAGGGCCATGAGGGCCAGCGCCAGCAGGATGGCCGGAATGGCCATGAGCCCGTCCATCACCCGCATGACCACCGCGTCGATCCGGCGATAGTAGCCGCTGCAGAGCCCGATGGTGACGCCCAGCAAGAGGCTCACCACGCCCACCATGGCCCCGACCTGGAGCGAGATGCGCCCGCCGTAGAGCGTGCGCGAGTAGATGTCGCGCCCGTACTGGTCGGTGCCGAACCACTGCTCGGCCGAGGGCGGGCGCAGCCGCGCGACCGGGCGCAGGGCCTGCGGGTCCGCCGTCCACCAGAGGTTCGCGCCGAGCCCGGTGATGGCGATGAGCGCGAGGGTCACGAGCCCGGTCACGAGCAGGGGATGCCGCCGGAGGAGGCGGCGCGCTCCGCTCAGCCGCGGAAGTCGCGCCCGCGATGGGCCCGCAAGGGGGGGGGCGGCTCTCGCGGCGCCCGCGCGCTCAGTACCGGATGCGGGGATCGAGGACGACATACGCCACGTCGATGACGAGGTTCAGCAGCACGTAGACGCCGGAGACCACCAGCACCACGCCCTGGACCACGGGGTAGTCCCGCCGGACGATGGCGTCCACGGTCAGCCGTCCGAGCCCGGGGATGGCGAAGACGCTCTCGGTCACGACGGCGCCGCCGATGAGGAGGGCGAAGCCCACGCCGATGATGGTCACCACAGGCAGCGAGGCGGCCTTGAGCGCATGCCCCAGCAGCACGCGATGCGGCGCCAGCCCCTTGGCGAAGGCCGTGCGGATATAGTCCTCCCTGAGCACGCCCAGCACGCTCGCGCGCGTCATGCGGGCGATGAGCGCCATGTACACCAGCGACAGCGTCACCGCCGGCAAGACGAGATGGCGCAGGAACTGCCACGGCCCGGCCTCGAGCGGCTGATACCCCTGCACGGGCAGGACGCCCGCCTGGATGGCGAAGACCCAGACGAGCAGGAAGCCGAGCCAGAACACCGGCATCGAAAAGCCGGATACCGAGACGATCATGATGACCCGGTCCAGCCACGAGCCCTGGCGCCACGCGGCCAGCACGCCGAGCGGCACCGCCACCGCCACCGAGATGAGCATGGCGAGTGCGGTGAGCGCCACCGTCGGGCCCACGCGCTGGCCGATGAGCGTGGTCACCGGCAGTCCCGAGTAGATCGAGGCGCCGAGGTCCCCGCGCGCCACGCTGGCAACCCAGATGCCAGCCTGGGCGAGCAGCGGCCGGTCGAGGCCCAGGCTGGTGCGGATGCGGGCGATGTCCTGGGTGGTGGCGTAGTCCCCGGCGATGATGACCGCCGGATCGCCCGGGGTGAGGTGCAGGAGCGCGAAAACGGTCAAGGCCACCACCCCCATGACGGGGATGGTGGCCAGGGCGCGTCGCGCGATCAGCGGCAGCACGACCGGGTGCGGTGCTACACGGAGATGTTCCAGAGCAGCGTGGCGCCGAACTGGAGGACCCCCCGGACGTTCTTCCGGAAGGCGTTGGGCACGACGAACTGGCCCCACGACACGTAGGGGACCTCGTCGTAGGCGATCTGCTGGATCTGCTCGGCGATCCGCTTCTGCTTCGCTGGATCGGGCTCCTTGACGAAGTCCGCGCGCAGCGTCTCGACGGTCTCGTTGGTGGGCCAGCCGAACCAGGCCTTGTCGCCGGCCCCGCCCACGGCGGCGTGCACGGCGGGCGTGATCACGTCGAGGCTCGTGGACCAGGTGTGGAAGATGTTCCAGCCGCCCTGGGCCGTGGGTCCCTTGTTGGCGCGCCGGGCGAGCATGGTGGACCAGTCCATGGCCGCGACATCCACGGTCGCCCCGATCTTCTTGAGGAGGTCTGCCGTCACGAGCGCCGGCGCATGCGCGTAGGGCGAGTCCGTCGGGTCGAGGACCACGATGGGCCGCCCGTCATAGCCGCTGTCCTTGAGGAGCTGGCGGGCCTTCTCCAGGTCCTGCTTCGGCGCGCCCACCGCCGACTCGAAAGGCGTCCCGCCGCACATGAACACGGCCGGGCAGACCTTGTAGTACTTGGCGTTGCCGACGACGGTGTCGAGATAGGTCTTCTGGTCCGCCATGTACAGGAGGGCCTGGCGCGCCTTCTTGCTGTTGAAGGGCGGCTGGAGATGGTTGGGCCGGAGCCAGCCCTGGCTGCCGCGGGTGTCGCTCACGAAGATCACGACGTTCGGGTTCTGCTCGAGCTTGGGGGCGAAGTCGAGCGGGATGTTCTCCCAGAAGTCCACCTCCCCCGCCTCGAGCGCGGCGCTGGCCGTCGCCGCATCCGGGATGTAGCGCCACTCCACGCGGTCCACGAGCGCGCGCTTGCCACCGGCCGCCCCGCTGGGAGTCTCCTTGCGCGGCGCGTAGTCGGCGTTCGCCAGGTACACGACCTTGTTGCCGGGCTGCCACTCGCCCGCGGCGAACTTGTAGGGCCCCGAGCCGACCATCTCCTTGACCTGCGCGTTGGGATCGGTGGCGGCCAGCCGCGCCGGCATGATGAAGGGGACGTTGCTGGAGGGCTTCCCGAGCGCCTCCAGGACGAGCCCGAAGGGCTGCTCGAGGTCGATGGCGAAGGTCTTCTTGTCCACGGCCGCCATCCGGCCGATGGAGCCCATCAACAGGCGTCCGAGGGCGTCGCGCGCCCCCCAGCGCTTGATGGAGACCACACAGTCCTCGGCGGTCACCGGCTGGCCGTCGTGGAACTTGAGCCCGTCGCGCAGCGCGAAGGTCCACTTCATCTTGTTCGCGCTGGCCGTCCACTTCTCCACCATCTGCGGCTGGACCTTGAGATTGGAATCCATGGCGAAGAGCGTGTCGAAGATCATGTAGCCGTGGTTCCGGGTGATGTAGCCGGTGGTCCAGATGGGGTCGAGGACCTTGAGGTCGGCGTGCGGCACCACGCGCAGCAAGCCGCCCTTCTTCTGCGCGTGGACGTAGGGCCCCGCGGCGAGGGTGGTGGCCGCGGCGGCGGTCCCGGCGAGGAATGTGCGTCGCGTGATCGGCGTCATGGTGTCCTCCGTGATGTGGGTGTCCCCGAGGCGAGGCGGGCCCCGTCGGGCCGGCCCTGGTGGGCGGGAGCCTACCACGCCAGGGCGTCCGGATAAAGCGGTCGGAAGCCGGCCGCTCACCCGATCGCCTCGAAGGCGATGTCCTGGGCGCCCTCCCACAGGACCAGCCGCCCCATCTCCTGCAACGACTCACGCCCGTCGACGATCGTGAGGAAATGGTTCCCGGCGAGCGGCCCGACCTTGCTTGCGAATCGCGTGCTCCCGTACGGGAACAGGATCTCGGTCTCGCTGATCCCGCCGGGGTAGAGGAGAATGTTGCCGGGCGCGGGGTCGCTCGTGTGGTTCTCGGGGCCGAGCCCCAGGTCGAGGTCGCCGAGCGGGATCCAGCAGGCCTCCCCGCTCCAGCGCGCATGGATGATCTTCCGGCGGTATGGGAGCACCCGGCGAAACGCCGCGCAGGTCAGGGGAGCCGCGTCTGCCTCGAGCCGCGCCGCGAACACGAGCCGCCCCACGCTGATCCGCACCATGCGGACGAAGCATACCACCGGACGAGGCCCGTGAGCCGCGCCTCGCTCCCGGCCGATGGCGCTGAGGTCTGTCCTCTCGGGCTCGATCATGGTCTGCGTCCTCGCTTCAGCTCCGCGTTGCCTGTCCACGGGCGCGAGGACCATGCCAGGACGCAAGCCGAGCGAACACGGGGCTATCCGCCGGCGCGCCGGCGCGGTGCGGCGGTGCCCGGGCGGGGCATCGCCGACCGGATGGGGGAAGACTCGCCGGCCGGCGGCGGCGGCGATCGTGAGCGGCCCCGCTCAGCGCGAGGTCACGAGGGCCCGCGCCGCCTCGAGGCCCAGCCTGAAGGCCGCACGGTTCAGGCGCAGGACGTCGTCGAGGAAGCGCTCGGCGAGGATCGCCTCGACGCCGGCCGGCTCGATCGGGAGCCAGCCCGATCCGGCCAGGGCGCCGAGGATCGCGAGATTCTGGGC
Source organism: Candidatus Rokuibacteriota bacterium (assembly GCA_016184305.1). GTDB lineage: Bacteria > Methylomirabilota > Methylomirabilia > Rokubacteriales > CSP1-6 > UBA12499. The sequence goes on from JACPCX010000151.1 coordinate 8,466, forward strand.
CCGCACGTCTCCCGCCTGGCGCGCGAGATCGGTGCTCTCGATCACGAGGACGTCGGCCGCGAGGTGGTAAATGGTGGCGATCAGCTCGGCCGGATCCGGATAGGTCGCCTCGCCGACCTGCACCGCCAGCGGGTAGACGGGCCGCGGGTTGACGACGACGCGCGTCGTCTCCCTCCCGTAGTCGCTCAGGATCCGCAGCGTCTCGAGGGGCTCGAACCCGACGATGACGTCGACGAGCCCTTTCGGAATGAGAGGACCGGGGTGTGTGTCCCGGGCGGCGCGCACGTGGCTCATCACCGAGCCGCCCCGCTGGGAGGCCCCGAACGTCTCGCCCACGCTGACGCGATAGCCGTGACGCGAGAGCGCGGAGGCGAGGATCTCCGAGGCCACGACGTTGCCCTGGCCCCCGACGCCGGCGATGACGATGTTCAGCGACCGGGGCTCGTTCATTGTCCCGTGCGGGCCGCGTCGAAGAGCCGCTCCGCCCGCGCCGTGTTGAAGACCCCGCACGAGCAGAACCGCGCCAGGCACCGGCTGGCGTCGGCCGGCGTCCGGCGCCCCTCCTTCACGAGATGGACGAGCTTGTCCACGAGGCCGGAGGCGACCATCCCGTGCCCGCACATGGTCGCCAGCTCGAGTGTCCGGCGGTCGGGCATCCGGTCGGTCTGCCCCATGCAGAAGCCGAGCGAGAACTCCACGCTGTGGCGCACGATCCCGGCCGACTCGGCGGCGCGCCGCGCAGTGTCGGTGAGCCCGCTGACATTGACCGACACGCCGAGGTCGCGCTCGCGGAGCGCCGCGAGGAACCGCCGCACCTTGTCGAGGTCGTCGAACACGGCGCAGACGACGGTCGGGGCGTCGACGCCCTCGATGACCTCGGCGGGCGTCAGGCCGCCGTCGCGCCGCCAGTGCGCCAGCGGCGTGAGGTGGGCCGCCGGCCGATGCAGCCCCCCCTTCTTCGCGTTGCCGACATTCACGGGCCCGTACTGCTGCGCGATCTCGAGGAAGGCCTTGAGCTTGGGCACGCTGCCCTCGGCATTGGCCTTGGTCGACATCGCGAAGACGATGTAGTCGTCCCGGAGGCTCTCCGGGCTTCCATAGCGATGCAGGGTGTTCGTCATGCCGCCGCTCCCCACAGCGGGCGCCCGAGGCCCAGGTTGGTCTTCCCGCGCCAGAACGCGACGCCCTCCGCCCGCAGCACGTCTTCCAGCGGCGTGTCGCCGCGGGCATCGCAGCGCGCCGACACGCCCACGCAGATCACGGTCTCCACCTCGCCGGCGACCGCGCGCAGCGCGCGGAGGATCTCCGGGACACGGTCGATCCGCGTCTTCAGCTCCACGATCGCCGAGAGGACCTTTTCGTCGAGGATGTCGTCGCGGATCCGCCCCGTGGCGGGATCGCTCATGAGCGAGGTGACCGGGTTCGCCTGCTCGAAATGCGCCCCGGTGGCGGCGAGGGCGCGCGTCACGCGATCGATGTCCCGGAAGCGCGCGCCGATCCCCGGCCGGCCGAACTCGACGGTGAACCCCGACTCGCCGGGCTGGACGCGGCCGGTGACGTCGTTCGTCTTGACCTCCTCGGTGCCGCGTCCCGCGACGCCGGTGGACTCGTGGGGCACGATCGGATCCGAGAACGCCCGGCGGACGCTGCGCGGCCAGGACAGCTCCGTTTCGGTCAACGCGCCGGTGGGGCAGACGTCCGGTTCCGGGTCGAAGCGGAACCGGAAGAGGCGCGCGACCCCCCGGATGGCTCGCACGACGGCGGGGTTCAGGCTCTCGCGCGACATCCCGCGGTAGCAGGTGTAGCACTCGACGCACTCGTCCTCGTTGACGACGGCCCGGTGTATCGCCGGATCGACGACGATCGCGCCCATCGGGCACACCGCGACGCAGTTGCCGCACGCCACGCACTTCCTGGGATCGATCCGCATGGAGCCGTCCTTTCGCTCAGGCGACCTCTTCGAGCCGGATGGCGTCGCGCGGGCAGAGGTCCACGCAGACGCCGCAGCCCGCGCAGAGAACCTCGTCGACACGCGCGCGCCCGCCCGCGCGGTCCCAGACCAGCGCGGGGCAGGAGAACACGCGGTTGCAGAGACGGGCGCAGCCGCAACCCTCGCCGATGCAGCGCTCGGGGTCCACCGTCGCGCGATGGCTGCGCTTCACCCACGGCAGCAAGGCGCAGGGACTCCGGAGGATCAGGACCTTCGCCCCCTCGGTACGGAGCAGGCGGTAGACGCTCTCGACCGTGTCCGAGGTCCTGAGCGGGTCCTGGATCTCCACCGCGAGCCCGAGCGCGCGCGCCACCGCCTCGATAGGCAGGGGCGGCGCCGGCTCGCCCGTCGCCGAGCGGCCGGTGCCCGGGTGCGGCTGATGCCCGGTCATCGCGGTGGTCGAGTTGTCCAGGACGACGAGGAGCAGGCGGGAGTCGTTGTAGCGGGCGTTGATCAGCGCCGGCGTGACCGAGTGGTAGAAGGTCGAGTCGCCGACCACGGACACGACGGGCTGGTGGAAGCCGAGGGCTGCGAGCTTGCCGAAGCCCGAGGCGAGTCCGACCGAGGAGCCCATCGCATGGACGGTCTTCAGCGTGAAATACCCCGTCTGCATCGAGCCCAGCGTGTAGCAGCCGATGTCGCCGAGGGCGACGCCGTCGCGGCCGTCCAGCTCGAGCGCCGCCTTGATGGCCCAGAAGGCCGCGCGGTGGGGGCAGCCGGCGCAGAAGGCCAGCGCGCGCGCCGGCAACTCGGGGAGCGCTGTCGCCTCGACCTTCCGGCGGAACTCCGGGGTTCGCGGCTCGAACGGGCGCCCGACGAGCGCCGAGACCGCCGCGATCACGATCTCGGGAGTGAGCTCGCCGATCGCCGGCCCGGCGGGGCCCGCCACGTGGCCGGACGCCTTGCCCAGAAAGGCGATGAGGCCGAGCTCGGCGGCGTGCTGAGCGTAGAGCGCCTTCACCTCGGTCTCGATGAAGGGCTCGATCTCCTCGAGGAAGAGCACCTCGCGGGCGTGGCCGAGATGCGACAGGAGCAGTCGCTCCGGCAGGGGCCACGTCGTCCCGAGCTTCAGCACCCCGACCGCGTTCGTGACGCCCAGGAGCGCCACGGCCTCGACGGCGTAGGTGAAGCCCGGGCCCGTCACGATGATGAGCCGGCGCGCGTCGGCGGGGCCCTGGTAGGCGTTGAAGGGCGAGGTCTCGAACAGCTCTCGCGCGGCCGCGCCCCGCTGGAGGAGGAGCGGGTGGAGCGCGCTCGTCGTGAAGAAGCGGGCCCCGGGATCGACGCGCGCCTCGCCCGGCGGCGAACGGAGAGCGCCGAGCGCCACGCTGCCGCGCGCGTGGGCGATGCGCGTCACGCTGCGGAGCAGCACCGGCAGGCGGATCTCCTCCGAGAGATCGAAGGCCCAGCGCGTCATCTCCTTCGCTTCCTCCACCGTGGTGGGCTCGAGGAGCGGCAGATGGCTGGCGCGCACGAGATAGCGGGTGTCCTCCTCCTTCGTGCTGGAATGGGCGCCGGGGTCGTCCGACACCACCACCACCATGCCGCCGTTCGTGCCGCCGTAGGCCAGGCTCGTGAGGAAGTCGAGCGCGACGTTCAGCCCGTCGGCCTTCATGATCGTGATGGCGCGCAGGCCAGCGAACGCGGCGGCGGCGGCGCCCTCCATGGCGACCTTCTCGTTCGTGGACCACTCCGCGTAGAAGCCGCGCTCCCGGGCGAGCGCGGCCAGGCTCGCGAGGACCTCGGAGGAGGGCGAGCCGGGGTACGCGGCCGCGTACGCCAGCCCCGCCTCCATCGCGCCGCGCGCGATGGCCTCGTTGCCGCTCAGCACGACGGTCCGGCCGGGGTCGGCCGTGCGCAGGGCCTGGAGGCTCATGCGCCCGCCCTTTCCTCGGCCCTCACCGCGGCCCGGCGCTCGGGCGACAGATGCAGGTACGCCGCCTCGGCGCGCCCCGCGTCCAGCGCGTCGAGCACCCTGAGCTTCTTGCCTCGCACGGCCGCCCGCAGGATCGGGATCCGCTCGGCCGGATACGGCTTCACCTCGAGCAACCCGGCGTTGACCGCCGCCCCCAGGAGCGCCTGCCCGCGCGCCGTCCGCACCACCAGGGCGTTCCAGCCGGGGTCGTGCTCGGTCGAGCCCACGGCGAGGTCCGCCCACTCGGCGGTGGGATCGAAGCAGCTCTGACACGCCGGCCGGATGAAGGGACGCACCTCGTCGAGCGGAACGCGGACGGCGCCGCCGTTCACGGAGAACACCACGCCGCCTTCCTTGGGGATGTCCATCTTCGTGGCGCGCGCGAGGTCCGCCCGCGAGACGAGGAAGCGATAGAAGGCCGGGGTGAGCGCCCAGAAGCAGAAGACGCCGATGACGAGCGCAAGCCGGTGCGCGGCCTCGCCCCGCGCCTCGATCTTGCGGAGCGCCGCGACCTGGCACGGCCGGCCCACCACCGCGATGGTTGCGGCGCTGTCTCGCAGCAGGGGGGCGAGCGGCGCGAGGGTCGCGCAGGCGGAGTACTTCGTTCCCGTGGCGGCGAGCACGCTCGCGCGATCCCGGGCCACGATGGGATGAGGCGCGGCGGTGGGGCTGCCGCCGGTGAGCAGCGCGGCGTCCGCGGCTCCGGAGCCGAGCGCGAAGAGCGTGAGCGCGGTCGCCACGCCGCCGTACTGGCCGCGCTGCTTCACCTCGGGGTCGAGCGCGCGGGCGAAGTGGAGCGAGAGGTGGGCGCCCAGCAGGGGGTCGGCTGGCCCGGACCCGAAGATCTGTCCGTCCAGCCGATCCGGGTCCAGCGAGACGCGGGGGCAGACCTCGAAGCAGCGCCCCTGGGGGAGCGGACAGGGGTGGATGAAGGCCACGCGCTCCCCGAGCGTCTTGAGATACGGGCAGTGGCCGAGACAGGCGCCGCAGGCCGTGCAGGCGCCCGTCCCCAGCACGCGGGCCTGCAGATCGCCCGGCCCTCCACGCTCCACCTCCACCGTCCGGAGATCCATTCGCTCCCCCCGCATGGGTCACCGGAGCACAATGAGTAGTTTGCCTCAGCCGCTGTAGCGCGGCGGCGAGCGCGCCCGGGGGGGCGACTCCGGCGATAATGGCCTGCGCGGGCCATCCCAACCCATCGGAGGACGCGATGCTCGCACCGGCGACCGGCAGATCGGGCGAGCGGGAAGATCACAGGGCATGTCGGCAAGGCGACGCGGAACCGGGGGTGCGCGAAGCGATACATTGACCCGGACGGGACCGGTAGGTACCCTGGGCCGCGGAGGTGCAGGAGCGTGGCTGAGCCGGCGATCGGCGCGCGGAAGTGGACACGGCTCGAGTACGAGCGACTCGTCGAGGCCGAGATTGTCGGCCCGCAGGACCGGATCGAGCTGCTCGGTGGCGAGATGATCGTCAAGGAGCCACAGCACAGCCCCCACGCCACCGCGATCCGGCTCGCGGCGCGGG
>JACPCX010000152.1:0-27207 GCA_016184305.1 Candidatus Rokuibacteriota bacterium
CGTAGGCGACGGCGAGCCCGAGACCCGTGCTCTTCACGCCCTTGGTGGTGTAGAAGGGCTCGAAGACCCGCCGCTTCACCTCGCTGGACATGCCGACACCCGTGTCCTTGACGGAGACGACCGCACGATCCCCGTCCCGCATAGTCCGGATGTGGATTCGCCCGCCCTTCGGCATGGCGTCCACGGCATTGAGGATGAGACTGGTGATGACCTCGCGGAACTCGGCAGCCCGCCCCGAGATATTCGGCAGCGGCCCGGGCTCGAACACGACCTCGATGCCCGCGCCCTTGCCCTTGGCCTCCTGCTCCCAGCGTGGCCGGGTGATCTGGACACCCTCGCGGATCACCGCGTTGAGATCCACCTCCGGGGACAGCGCCTCGCCCCTGTCGGTGCGGCTGAAGGCCTGGATGCGCCGGACGGTATCGGCCGCGTCCACCACCGCCCGCTCGATGGTCTTGAGGCTCTGGATCATCTGCTGGGGCGGCTCGCGCATGAGGGTGGGCGGCGCCTGCCGCCAGCTCGCCCACGGCCCGGAGCGTCGCGCCCTGGACCACGGTGTCCTGGGCGGCCTTGAGGTCCTCCAGGGTCCGCCGCAGATCGCTCACGAGCCGGGCATTATCCATGGCGATGGCGGCCTGGCGCGCCAGTGCGGTGAGCAGGCGGATCTCGCGCTCGTCGGGCGCGTGCACGTCCTGCCAGTACACACAGACCGCTCCGAGCGCTGTCTCGCGGCTGATGATCGGCACCCCCAGGATGCCGCGGTAGCCGTGACCACGGACCGCCTCGCCGAAGGTCGTTCCGACCTCCTCCACCATGAGGTCAGAGCCGGGCAGCGGCTGGCTCAGGATGTCAGCGCTCCACACGGGCGCATGGGTGAGGGCCGCGGCTCCGACGGCGCCCTGGCCGAGCCTCACGGGAAAGCCCACGGCGACCGGCGCGCCGCGCACCGCCCGCGCCCGCAGGCAGGCGGCCGCCTCGTCCAGCTCGAACACGGCGGCGCGCTGCGCCCCGATCAGGGTGACCGCGGAATCGGCGATCGCCTCCAGCACCCCCTGGATGTCGAGCGTCGAGGCGAGGGTCGCGCCCATGGCGGACAGCGTCTCCACCTCGGCCGCGCGCCTCGTGGCGGCCTCGTACTGGTGCGAGCGGTCCACGGCCAGCGCGACCTGGGCGGCGATGGTCATGGCCAGGTCCACCTCGGACGGGCTCCACTGCCGCGGGCCGCGGGTGTCGTCCAGGAACATGACCCCGATCACCTCGTCCTTGGCGATGAGGGGCAACACCAGCGCGGCGCGCATCCTGAAGGCTTCGAGCCAGATCGCGGGAATGAGATCGCTCTGCGCGGCGTCCTCGACGCCCACCGGCCGCTTGGTCCTCGTGACCTCCTCCACGGCCGGCACACGGTCCCAGCCCCCCTTCCGCATGCCCTTCAGGCTGGCCCACATGTCGGGCCTGGCGCGGCCGTCGGCGAACTGGGACATCAGCGGAACAAGATGGCCGTCCCGCCACAGGCTGACGGTGCAGCGCTCCACCCCGACGGCCAGCGCGGCGTGGCGCGACACCTCGCCGAGGAGCGGCTTCAGGTCCAGCGTCGTACTGGAGGCCCGCGCGATCTCCAGAAGCGCGGCGTTCTCGCGGGCCCGCCGCCGCTCCTCCTCGAAGCCCCGGGCCTTCTCCATGGCGACGGCCGCCTGCAGGGAGAAGCGCGCCAGCCGGTCCTCGTGGGTCGCCGTGAAAAGGCTGTCGCTCCGGTTGAAGGCCCACAGGAACTTGATCTCCTGGGCGCGCGCCCAGGCGTCGAACTCGGGGATCCGGACGAGGCGCGCATCGGCGAAGTAGTCGTCAGTCCGCACGGGCCGGCGCGCGGCGAGCGCCTCCCCCCCGAGCCCGGCGCGGGAGGCGACCCGGTAGCGGGGCAACCCTTCCGTCTCCACCCCGAGGCCGACGACCCGGCCGGTCCGCTGGGCTGAGGGTTCCACGAGCGAGCAGACGGCGGCATCGGCCGCGAGGAGGTGCTGGGTCTCTCTCACGATGGCCCGGAGCACCGTCTCGAGATCGGGGGAGGCCAGAGTCTCGGCGGTCACCCGCTGGAAGGCCTGGATCTCCTCGAGCCTCGCCAGGGCGTCGGCATGGATGCCGGCGTTCCTGACGGCCTGCGCCGCCGGGGCGGCGACCGCGCCGGCCAGGGCCACATCGCCGGGCGAGAACTCGCGGCGCGATCGGGTCGCGCAGGCGAGGATCCCGATGGGGGCATTGTCGAGCACGATGGGCACGAGCATCATGGACACGAGGCCCTCGGCCTCGAACCACAGCCGGTTCTTGAGCCTCGGATCGGTGATCACGTCGGAGAGGGCAATGGGCTCCGCCGTCGCCATGACCGGCCCCAGCAGCCCTTCGCCCGAGGCGAGCCTCGTCTGGAAGACGACGTCCTGACGCCGGGTGCCGGTCTGCGCGCGCAGGATCAGGTCACCCGGCGCCTCGTCCCGCAGCCAGATCCTCACCACGTCCACCCCGAGCCGCGCCCGCGCGATACCGGCCAGACGGTCCAGCACCTCGCCGAGGTCGAGGGTGGAGGCGACGAGCCGCGAGGACTCCACGAAAACTTCGAGCTCGCGCATGCGCTGATCCGTCGAGGGGCGCGACTCCTCGGGCGTCATGGACTGGTGCCGAGTGCGCAGGGGGCGGCCGGCCCCGGCGGCCAGCCGGGGATGGATTCGGGCTCTGTCGGTGCCATGGGTACCTCGGGGACGGCCCTCGTCGGGTCGGACGGGACTTCGCCCCCAACCATAGCGCAAAGGCGGCCCAGGCGCTCGGCTTTATCCGGGGCGCACTTGACGGCGCGGGGCGGCGGCCCTAAGATTTCACTGTCAGCACCAACGCGGGAGCTCGGGGAACCGGGCTGAGAGGGCGGCCGCCGCGCGCCGCCGACCGCTACACACCTGACCTGGGTAATGCCAGCGTAGGGAGGCCACCATGAAGATCCATCTTCCGGGCTCGCATCCTTCCATCCGCGTCCCCGTCCGCGAGATCAGCCTCAGCAACGGCGAGAGCCTCCGCCTCTATGACACGAGCGGGCCGTACACCGCTCCCGGCTTCACGCCGGACCTGAAACAGGGCCTGCCGGCGCTCAGGCGTCCCTGGATCCTCGAGCGGGGCGACGTCCAGCCGGGGGCCGGCGGTCGGTGGGGGCTCCGCGCCCGGCCGGGGCGCCGGGTCACCCAGATGCATTACGCCCGCCGGGGCGAGATCACGCCGGAGATGGAGTTCGTGGCCCTGCGCGAGGGCCTCGCCCCCGAGACGGTCCGCGAAGAGATCGCGCGGGGGCGCGCCATCCTCCCCGCCAACATCAACCACCCCGAGACGGAGCCCATGATCATCGGGCGCCGCTTTCTCGTGAAGATCAACGCCAATATCGGCAACTCGGCCGTGACCTCCTCCATCGAGGAGGAGGTGGAGAAGATGACGTGGGCGACCCGCTGGGGCGCCGACACCATCATGGACCTCTCCACCGGCAACAACATCCACGAGACGCGCGAGTGGATCATCCGCGCTGCGCCCGTCCCCGTGGGCACCGTGCCGATCTACCAGGCCCTCGAGAAGGTGGACGGCCGGGCCGAGGATCTCAGCTGGGAGGTGTACCGCGACACGCTCATCGAGCAGGCCGAGCAGGGCGTGGACTACTTCACCATCCACGCCGGGTTGCTCCTGCGCTACATCCCGCTGACGGCCAGGCGCATCACGGGCATCGTCTCGCGGGGCGGCTCGATCATGGCCAAGTGGTGTCTGGCGCACCATCAGGAAAGCTTTCTGTATACCCACTTCAGCGAGATGTGCGAGCTCATGGCGGCCTACGACGTGGCCTTCTCGCTGGGCGACGGCCTTCGCCCGGGCTGCCAGGCGGACGCCAACGATGAGGCCCAGTTCGCCGAGCTGGACACCCTGGGGGAGCTGACGCGCATCGCCTGGGAACAGGACTGCCAGGTCATGATCGAGGGGCCGGGGCACGTGCCCATGCATCTCATCAAGGAGAACATGGACCGCCAGCTCGCGGTCTGCCACGAGGCGCCCTTCTACACGCTCGGGCCGCTGACCACGGACGTCGCCCCCGGCTACGATCACATCACCTCGGCCATCGGCGCCGCCATGATCGGCTGGCTCGGCACGGCCATGCTCTGCTACGTTACGCCCAAGGAGCATCTGGGCTTGCCCGACAAGCAGGACGTGAAGGACGGCGTGATCGCCTACAAGATCGCGGCGCACGCGGCCGACCTGGCCAAAGGCCATCCCCATGCGCGCGAGTGGGACGATGCGCTCTCACGCGCCCGCTTCGAGTTCCGCTGGGAGGACCAGTTCGATCTGTCCCTGGACCCGGAGACGGCGCGGAAGTTCCACGACGAGACGCTGCCGGCTCAGGGGGCCAAGCTCGCCCACTTCTGCTCCATGTGCGGCCCGCACTTCTGCGCCATGAAGATCACGCAGGACGTGCGGGAGTACGCGCAGAAGCAGGGTCTCGACGAGGCGGAGGCGGTGGCGCGGGGGCTCCGCGAGAAGGCCGAGGAGTTCAGGAAAACCGGCGGCGAGGTCTACGTGCCGCCGCGGTCATAGCCTGCGCCCGAGACCGCCAACGCAGCAGATGGGCCTTTTTCAGCCCTCGCAGGCCGCTCAAGAAGGTCCAGATGCAAGGCGGCGCCCGACGGCCGCACGCGAGGCGTACTCGGCTTGGCGATCCGAGCCGGAGGCGAGGTGAGCGGATCCGGAGATCCGGGCGAGCGTGAGCGAGCCACGTTGAGGTTGCGGCCGAGGGCGCCGTACCTCCGCAGATGGGCCTTTTTCAGCGGCCTGCTAGGTGGCGCCGGGGGCGATGCCGTGCTCCTTGAGCTTCTTCCTGAGCGTGTTCCGGTTGATGCCGAGGAGCTGGGCGGCGCGGACCTGGTTTCCCTTGGTCTCGCGCATGACGGCGCGCAGCAGCGGCTTCTCCACGAGCCCGACCATGAGGGCGTGCAGGTTGGATGATGCATGGCCCCGCAGGCCGCGCACGCACTCGTGCATCTTCCGCTCGATGACCTCCTCGAGGCTGGCGTCCGTCGAGACGCCGGCAGCCGCCGACACGGGCCCGATGGGCAGGTGCTCGGGCAGGATCACGCCCGTGGTCGCCATCACCATGGCGCGCTGGATGACGTTTTCCAGCTCGCGGACATTGCCCGGCCAGTCGTAGCCCACGAGCCGATCCATCGCCTCCGGGGCGATGACCCGCTCCCCCAGCGCGTCGGCGTACTTCGCCAGGAAGTGCTCGACGAGCAGCGGGATGTCCCCCCGCCGCTCGCGCAGGGCGGGCAGGTGGAGCGTCACCACGTTGAGCCGGTAGAAGAGGTCCTCGCGGAAGCGCCCCTCCCTCATCATGCCCTCGAGATCCCGGTGGGTGGCGGCCAGCACCCGGACGTCCATGCGGATCAGCTCGTGGCCGCCCACGCGCTCGAAGGCGCGCTCCTGCAGCGCCCGGAGCAGTTTCACCTGGAGCTCGGGCGGCATGTCGCCGATCTCGTCGAAGAACACGGAGCCCCCGTGCGCCAGCTCGAGCTTCCCGAGCCGGCGCTCCTTGGCATCCGTGAAGGCGCCCTTCTCGTGGCCGAAGAGCTCGGACTCGAGGAGCGTGAGCGGGATGGCCGCGGCCGAGATGCCGACGAAGGGACGGCCGGCGCGCCGGCTGTAGTGGTGGAGCGCGCGGGCCACCACCTCCTTGCCCGTCCCCGACTCGCCGCGGAGGAGCACGCTGACGTCGCTCCCGGCCACCCGCCCGATCGTCTTGTACACCTCCTGCATCGTCGGGTGCCGTCCCACCAGGACGCCGAACTCCCACACCTCCCGGAGCCCGGTGCGCAGTGCGGCGACTTCCTGCGAAAGCCGGCGCGCCGTCAGTGCCCGCTCCGCCAGCAGCAGCACCTCGTCCAGATCGAAGGGCTTGGCGAGGTAGTCGTAGGCGCCGCGCTGCATGGCCTGGATGGCGGTTTCCATGGTCCCGTGGGCCGTCATGATGACCACCTGCGCCTCCGGCCGCAGCGCGCGGAGATGTCCCAGCAGCGTGAGCCCGTCCATCCCGGGCATGCGCACGTCGACGATCACCAGGTCGAAGGGCTGGGCCTCGGCCTCCCGGAGCGCTGCGGTCCCGTCCTTCACCGCGGTGACGTCGTAGCCGGCGCTCCGGAAGCCCCGCTCGAGGACCCACCGGAGGCCATCTTCATCGTCAGCCACGAGGACCCGGCCCATTCCCATGACGGGTGACCTACCTTGCCACCGGGAGAAAGCACGACACCGTGGTCCCCCGCTCGGGCTCGCTTTCCACCTGGATCGTGCCCTTGTGCTCCTCGAGAATGCGGTGGCACAGGGCGAGCCCGAGCCCGAGCCCCCGGTCCTTGGTGGTGAAGAAGGGCGTGAACAGCTGGGCGCGCGTCGCCTCGGGGATCCCCTGGCCCTCGTCCACGAACTGCACCTCCGCCAGGCTTCGTGGGCCCTGCCCCAGGTCCACCTTGGAGAAGAGCGGGCTCATGCTGAGCCGCGTGATGAGCGTGAGCCGGCCGCCCGCGGGCATCGCCTCGAGCGCGTTCCGCACCACGTTGTGAAAGACCTGCAGCATCCGATCCTCGTCGACGAGGATCGGGGGCAGGCTCGGGTCGTAGCGCCTGATGATCTGCACGCCTTGCTGCGCCGCCATCTCCTGGGAGAGGAGCGCAACGCGCTCGAGGAGCTGGTGGAGATTGAGGGGCGCCAGGCGCAAGGTCACGGGACGGCCGAGGTCCAGCAGCCTCTCGATGATCCGGTTGACGCGGTTGACCTCGTTGAGCAGGACCTCCGTGTACTCGCCAAAGCGCCCGTCGTCGCCAAGCTCGCGCTGCATGAGCTGCACGGCGCCGCGGATGGCGGAGAGCGGGTTCCGGATCTCGTGGGCGAGCCCCATCGCCATCCGCCCCACCGCCGCCAGCGTCTCGCCGCGGCGCACCTCGGCCTCGAGCTGGTGCAGGCGTGTCATGTCCCGGATCACGGCGACGGCGGCCTCGACGGCGCCGCTGCGTGAGGCCAGAGGCGCCGTCATCACACTGACGTGGATCGGCCGGCCGTCGCCCCCGTCCAGCGCCGCCTCCGACTCCGAGCGGCGTTCGCCCGTCGTGAGGGTGCCGGTGAGATGGCGAACCAGGGAGGTGTCCGGCGGGAAAACGTCCTTCAGGGTCCGGCCGAGCACCCGGCGGGCCGAGCGGCCAAGCAGCGCCTCGGCGGCCGGGTTCCAGAGGACGATCCGCAGCCCCTCGTCCACGCCCACCACGGCGTCCGGGAGGCCCGCCAGGAGCGCTTCGTAGTCCAGCCGTGCGGTCATCGGCCGAGCACCCTCATCCGAGCGCCAGGTCGGGGATCGCGTTCATCGTGAGCGGCGCCCGCTCGCCCGCCACGAGACGGTCGTGGCCCGCGGCGGCGATCATGGCGGCGTTGTCGGTACAGAGCGCGCGCGAGGGTACGTGGAGGTCCCACCCGCGCGCATGGCACTCCTGCTGGAGCGCCTCCCGCAGCGCCCCGTTGGCGGCCACACCACCGGTGAGCACGATCCGCCGCACGTGGTTGCGCTGGGCGGCCCCGACGGTCTTGCTCACCAGCATCTTCACGGCCGTGGCCTGGAAGGAGGCGGCCACATCGGCCACCTGCCGGGAGGCAAGCGGAGCGTGGCGCTTCACGTGGAGGGACACGGCTGTCTTGAGCCCGCTGAATGAGAAGTCCGGCGCGCCGTCGCTCATCTGCGCCCTCGGCAACCGGATGGCCCTCGGGTCGCCCAGCCTCGCCGTGGTTTCGATGACGGGACCGCCGGGATAGCCGAGGCCGAGGAGCTTGGCCACCTTGTCGAAGGCCTCGCCTGCGGCGTCGTCGCGCGTCTGGCCGATGCGCTCGTAGCGCCCTGCCCCGCGGGCGAGGTAGAGCGCCGTGTGGCCGCCCGAGACGACGAGGGCGAGGAAGGGATGAGTGGGCGCGGGTTCCTCGAGGAATGCGGCGTAGATGTGGCCCTCGAGATGGTTGACTCCCACGAGCGGCAGCCCGCGGGCGTAGGCCATGGCCTTGGCCACGGAGCAGCCGATGAGAAGCGAGCCCACGAGCCCCGGTCCCTGGGTGACGGCCACCCCGTGGAGGTCGGTGAGCCCAAGGCCGGCCCGGGCGAGAGCCTGGGTTATCACCGGCAGCACGACCTCCAGGTGCCGCCGCGAGGCAAGCTCGGGCACGACGCCACCGTACGGAGCGTGCACCGCATCCTGGGACGCGACCACGCTCCCCAGGATCTTGCGGCCCCCGTCCAGCACGGCCGCCGCCGTCTCGTCGCAGGACGTCTCGATGCCCAGGACGATCATGTCCGGATCTACCGCACCACGTGGGACACGGGCACCATCCTTACCCCTGCGGTTTCCCACCGGGGAATGTACTCCTTCAGGAGCCGGATCGTGAGCGGATGGCCGCGGGCCAGGGCGATGGCCTCCCCTCGGCCCACCGCCAGGCGCCCCGCCTCCTCCCAGCGGGCCCGGAGCGCATCCTCGCCGGCCGAGGCGTCGATGGACACCTGGCGGCGCCCGGCGCGCAGGCCCAGCGCTCTCGCCTCATCGTAACCGACCGACAGGTTGCTTGTGAGAGCATCGACGAACAGGAGCCGCCGGGCGCGGAGTGGCTCGAGGACGGCTCGCATCCGCGCGCGATCCTCGGTCATGCGGGAGCCCATGTGGTTGGTGACACCCACCACCCCCGGCAGGGCCATCAGGTGTTTCGTCAGGATCCGCGCCGCCGTCGCGGCATCCATGGCCATCATGAGGGCGCCCGGGCCTGGATCCAGCTCCGGGTAGCGGTACGGCTCCATCGGCAGATCCAGCAGGACCTCCATGCCCAGTCGCGCGGCTTCCCCGGCAATCCACTGGGAGAGAGGCAGATCGGGCAGGATCGCCACCGCCACGGGCCGGCCAAGATCCTTCAGCAGATCGAAGACGTCACGCCGGCTGCCCAGGCCATCGACGATGACGGCAAGCCGGGACGTAACGGCGGTGGGAGGCGGGGCCGGCGACAGCGTCGGCTGGAGAGGCCGGGATGCCCTTGCGGAGCCGGGCGCCCGTGTTGCCCCCTGCGTCGCGGGGGCTGCGGTGAAAAGCGAGAAGCCCAGCAGGCTCGGCTCGCCCTGACGTGCCTGCCACTGGTCCAGGGCGATCACGGCCAGGAGGAGACCGACGATGATGCCGGCCAGAGCCTTCCAGACTCCGGCCGGCATCCCTCCCCGCCCCGCTCGCTAGCGGACCTGCGCCTGCGTCCCCGCGGGAGTCGGACGCGTCCGATCGAGGATCCGCATCGCCTTGAGCAGGTCCAGCGCCCGCTGCAGCTGCGGATCGCGCTTGAGATCGTCCTGCGGCTTCGTGTCCACGGTCTGGCCCGAGGGCTTGGCCGGCGCCGGCTGCTCTGCGGGGGCCGCGGCCGCGGTGACCCTGGGCACTTCGACGATGATGTCGGGCGTGACGCCCTTGCCGTGGATGGAGCGACCCTTGGGCGTGAAGTACTTGGCCGTCGTGAGCCTGAGACCGGACCCGTCCGACAGCGGAATGATCGTCTGCACCGACCCCTTGCCGAAGGTCTGCGTGCCCAGCACGACGGCCCGGCCATGGTCCTGGAGCGCCCCGGCGACGATCTCGGAGGCGGAGGCGCTGCCCTGGTTCACCAGCACGACGATGGGGAAGTCGGCGTACACGCGCTTGGCGTTGGCCTGGAACCGCATGTTCTGGTTGCGCACGCGCCCCTCGGTGTACACGACGAGTTTCCCCGTCTCGATGAACCTCTCCGACACCTCCACCGCGGAGGTGAGGAGCCCGCCCGGATTGTTGCGCAGGTCCAGCACCAGCCCCTGGATCTTGTCGTTTTTCGTGAACTTGTCGAGGGCGGCCTCCATGTCCTGGGCCGTCTGTTCCTGGAACTGGCGCAGGCGGATGTACTCGATCCCCGGCTCGAGCGGCATGGCGCGCACGGACTGGACGTGGATCTGCTCGCGGGCGATCTCGAAGTCCTTCGGCTCCGTGAAGCCCTCGCGCATGATGCTGATGATGATCTTCGTGCCCGGCTTGCCGCGCATGCGCTTCACCGCGTCGGTCAGCTGCATGTCCTTGGTGGTGAGACCCTCGATCTTCACGATGCGGTCCCCGGACTGGATCCCCGCGCGGTAGGCCGGCGTGCCGTCGATGGGCGCCACGACCGTGAGCACGTCGTCGCGCAGCGTGATCTCGATCCCGAGGCCCCCGAAGCTGCCGGTGGTCTCCACCTGCATTTCCCGGTACATCGCGGGATCGAGGAACGACGAGTGCGGGTCGAGGCCGCGCAGCGTTCCCTTGATGGCGCTGTAGATGATGTCCTTGGCGGCCACCTCGTCCACGTACTGGCTCTGGACGATGGACAGCACCTCGGTGAACAGCCGGAGGTTCTCGTAGGTCGCCGCCTGGTCATTCCCCTTGCTCGCCACGCCGCCGCCCACGGACAGCGTGAGCACCAGCAGCAGCGCCGAGGCCAGCGCGACCCTCTTGATGTGCCGAATCGGACCCATGTGCCCCACCCTCCTCCGGTGCCGTTGCCCTGTTAGCCCCGAGGCCTCAGCCACTGCTCGGGGTCCTGCGGCTTGCCCTGGTGCCGCACCTCGAAGTACAGGCGCGGCCCCTGGAGCGAGCCGGTGTCCCCCACCGTACCGATGATCTGTCCCTGCTTGACGTCATCGCCCTCCGCCACCCGGATGTCGGCGGCGTGGGCGTAGAGCGTGTAGTAGTCGTTGCCGTGGTCCACGATGATCAGGTTGCCGTACCCGCGGAACCACCCCGTGTACATCACGTGCCCCGGGTACACGACCACGATGTTCGTCCCCTCGGCCACCTCGATATCGATGCCGTTCCGGAACGTCTTCGTCCCGAACCGCGGATGCACCTGCGTCCCGAACTCCGCGACCACCTTCCCCTCGGCCGGCCACGTGAGCCGACCGCGCAAGGCGCCGAGCCCCACGCTGGGCCCGATGTCTCCCGGCGCGGGTCGAGCGCGGCCCGCCGGAGGCGTCCTGGCCACCCGCCGCTGCTTCGCCTGGAGGTCCCGGATGAAGGCTTCGAGCCGGCGCGTCGCCTCGGACAGCTCGAGGACCATCCGGTCGTGATAGGCCCGCTCGTCCTTGACCTTGGCGAGCAGCCCCCGCCGCTTTGCGGCCTCCCGGTCGGCCTCGACTCGCTCGCGATCGGCCTCCGTGCGAAGCGCCGACAGCTCCTTGCGCCGCGCCTCGATCCGGACCCTGCGCTCCTCCAACCCCTCGGAATTCACACGATACTCTCGAATCGTCCGTGCGTCCACCGTCGCCAGGGTGGTCAGATGGCGCAGGCGCACGGCCTGGGCCACCGGATCGGCGCCGGAGAGGACCAGCGGCAGCACGCCACCCTGGGCCTCCAGCTGGTACATCACGCGGAGCCGGCGGGCCAGCGCCTCTTCCTGCCCGCCGCGCTGCGTTTCGAGCCGCCCGATGTCCGCCTGAAGCGTCGCGATGTCGGACTGGGCCCGCTTGATCCGGGCATCCAGCGCGGCGACCTGGCGCCGCTTCGCCGCCAGGCGTTTCTCCGTTTCCTCGAGCTCGGCCAGGAGTGAGGCCTCGCGGTTGCGCGCCGCTACCGCCTTGGCGCGCTCCTCCCGGAGCTGGCGCTGCGTCTGCTGGAGGGTGCGCTCCTTGTCGCCAAGCTCGGCGCCGTCCTTCCTCGGCTGGGCCCAGGCGGCCGGGCCGAGCACCAGCAGGACCAGCAGCGCCACGAGGCCCTGGCGCCTCATGCGAAGCTGCGTCCCTTCGCGAGCACGCCCCCGAGCGCGCCCAGCCCGGCCCCGCCCCCCAGCAGGAGCAGCATCTCGGGAGCGGACAGGAACGCCGCGCGGCTGAGCCCGAGCGTCAGCGTGAGGAGCGGCTCGAGCCGCGGCGCCAGGAGCGCATGGGCCGCCTCGAGGCCGCCCAGCGCGATGAGCGCTCCCAGGAGCCCCTGCACCATCCCCTGCAGCAGGAGCGGAAGCCGGATCACCCGCTCCGTCGCGCCCACGAGGCGCATGATCTCCATCTCGTCCCGCCGCGCGTGCAGCACGAGGGTCGTCGCCGTCGTCACGGTGAGGATGGCCGCCAGGGCCAGCACCGCCCCCACGGCCAGCCCCGTCAGCTGGAAGAGCCGCCGCCACTGGGCCAGGCTCTCGACCCACTCGGCGCCGCCCTGCACTTCCTCGACCTCATGCAGGGCCGTGAGCCGCTGGACCAGCTCGCGGGTACCCTCGGGCGTCGCCGTGACCTCGTCGGGCGTCACCTCCACCGACGCGGGGAGCGGGTTGCGGGGGAGCTGGTCCACGACGCTCGACTGGGCCCCGAGCGCGCGCTTCAGGGACTCGAGCGCCTCGCCTCTCGAGACGTAGCGGACGCGCTGGATGCCGCCCACCGCCTGCACCTTGCGGACCAGCTCGGCCACGGCCTCCGGCCGGGGCTCGTCACGCAGGTAGGCGACGACGCGCAGCCGCTCGCGCCACTGGGTGACAGCCCGCTCGAGGTTGATCGAGACGAGCCAGAAGGCGCCGAGCGCCGCCAGCGAGAGGGTGATCAAGAGGACGGCCGAGAGACCGACCCGGCCGGCCCGCCGGAGATCCCGCACCGCTTCGCCCACGAGAAAGCTAAACATCGCTCCTCACCCCTCGTCCTTCACGAGGCGGCCGGCGCGGAGGGTGAGCGTGCGGCGCTTGAGCTGGGCGGCGAGCGCTCCCCGGTGAGTCGCCAGGAGGACGGTGGTGCCGCGCGTCCAGATCTCCTTGATCAGCTCCAGGATCTCGGCGGCCATGTCCTCGTCCAGGTTGCCCGTGGGCTCGTCGGCGAGGAGAAGCGCGGGAGCCTTGACAATGGCGCGGGCAAGCGAGGCGCGCTGGGCCTCCCCCTGCGAGAGCTGGGCGGGATAGGCCTGGGCGCGAGCCGAGAGCCCCACGGCCTTCAGCGCCTGGAAGGCCCGCGGAATGATCTCGCCGCGAGGGGTTCCCAGCACGCGCAGGACAAAGGCCACGTTCTCGAAGACCGTCCGCCCGGCGAGGAGCTTGGCATCCTGGAAGACGATGCCGATGGAACGCCGGAGGAGGGGAATCCCGGAGCGCCGGAGCGTGACGAGGTCGAATCCCGCCACCTCGATATCGCCCTCGGAGGGACGCTCGTCCCGGTAGAGAAGGCGCAGGAGGGTGGTCTTTCCAGCCCCACTCGGCCCGGCCAGAACGACGAACTCGCCCTTGTCCACGCTGAACGAGACGTCGGTGAGGGCCGGCAGGGCAACCGGGCCGATATCGTACAGCTTCGCCACATGGTGGAGCCGGATCATTGGCTGCCACCATTCTACTTAACCCTTTAACCTTTCGGAAGTTTTTCCCCCAGCAGCTGATTTACCAGCGCCGGGTTGGCCCGTCCCAGCGTCGCCTTCATGACCTGGCCCACCAGGAAGCCCAGGGCGGCCTTCTTTCCCCCACGCCAGTCCTCGACGACCTTGGGGTGCGCCGCCAGGACCTGGTCCACGACTCGCGTCAGCTCGCC
This sequence comes from Candidatus Rokuibacteriota bacterium, assembly GCA_016184305.1. Taxonomy (GTDB): domain Bacteria; phylum Methylomirabilota; class Methylomirabilia; order Rokubacteriales; family CSP1-6; genus UBA12499. Next base: position 13,610 of record JACPCX010000152.1, read on the forward strand.
GGCTTCCGCGACCTGGATGAGCCCCTCTCGCAGGACGATGGACGGGGCGTCCTGGCCGGTCCGGTACATCGTCTCGAAGATGTCCTTGGCCATCTTGCCGCTGATGGTCCCGTCGTCGATCAGCCGGAGGAGCCCGGCCAGGTTGCGGGGTGGGATCGGACAGGCCGCCACCCTGCGGTCATCGTCCGCGGGCATCTCGCGCAGGAGCTCGTTGAGCACCCAGTTGGCGACGATCTTGGGCTTGTCGTACTCCCTCACCGTCGTCTCGAAGTAATCGGCCAGCGTCCGTCCCTGGGTGAGAAGGTCGGCGTCGTACGCCGATAATCCGTAATCGCCGGCGAAGCGCCGGCGGCGCGCGGCCGGCATCTCCGGAAGAGTGGCACGGATCGCCTCGACCCACCGGGCCTCGACCTGGAGCGGCGGCAGGTCCGGCTCCGGGAAATAGCGGTAGTCGTGGGCATACTCCTTGGAGCGCATGGAGACGGTCCGGACGCGCTCCGGGTCCCACAGCCTCGTCTCCTGGACAATCTTCTGGCCCTCGGCGAGCGCGCGCTCCTGCCGCTTGACCTCGTACTCCAGGGCATGCTGGACGTTCCGGAAGGAGTTCATGTTCTTGATCTCGACCTTGACACCGAGCTCCTGGCTCCCCGCGGGGCGCAGCGAGACGTTGGCGTCGCAGCGCAGCGACCCCTCCTCCATGTTCCCGTCGCAGACGCCGAGGTAGACGACGATGGTCCGGAGCGTGCGCAGGTAGGCCGCGGCCTCCGCGGGGCTTCGCATGTCGGGCCTGGAGACGATCTCCATGAGGGGGACGCCGGCCCGGTTGAAATCCACGGTGCTCGACTGGGCCGTCTCGAGCGGTCCCTCGTGGATGAGCTTGCCCACGTCCTCCTCGAGGTGAAGCCGCTGGATGCCGATGGTGCGCGAGGAGCCGCCGACCTCGATGTCGAGGACGCCGTGCTCGGCCAGCGGCTCCTCGTACTGGCTGATCTGGAAGTTCTTCGGCATGTCCGGGTAGTAGTAGTGCTTCCGCGCGAAGCGGTGGTGCTCGTTGACCCGGCAGCCCACCGCCAGCGCGGTCCTGATCCCGAACTCCACCGCGCTCCGGTTGATCACCGGCAGCGCCCCCGGCATGCCCTGGCACACGGGACAGGTCTGGCTGTTGGGCGCCGCGCCGAAGGCCGTCGAGCAGCCGCAGAACATCTTGCTGCGGGTCAGGAGCTGGGCGTGGACCTCGAGCCCGATGACGGTCTGGAGCGCGGGGGCGGTCATGGGAGGGTGGGCTTTCTCAGGTGCCAGTCGGTGGCCTGCTGGTAGGCGTGGGCGGCGCGCAGCACGGTGGACTCGTCGAAGGCCCGCCCGATGAGCTGCAGCCCGATCGGGAGCCCCGACGTCGTGAAGCCCGCGGGCACTCTGCAGGGGATCCGTCTTCTCGCCCAGCGTGAACGCCACACCCGGCGTGGTGGGCGCGGCGAGCACGTCCACCCGCTCGAAGGCCTCCTGGAAATCCCGCCGGACCAGCGTCCGCACGCGCTGGGCCTTTCCGTAGTAGGCGTCGTAGTAGCCCGCGGACAGCGCATAGGTGCCGAGCATGATCCGGCGCTTGACCTCGGCCCCGAAGCCCGCCGCCCGCGTCCGGCCGTACATCTCGATCAGGTCGCGTCCGCCCGGCACCCGGAGCCCGTACTTCACGCCGTCGTACCGAGCCAGGTTCGAGGAGGCCTCGGCGGGAGCGATGACGTAGTACGCGGCCAGCCCGTACCGGGTGTGCGGGAGCGACACGGCTTCCGGCCGCGCTCCGAGGCCGCGAAGCACCTCGATGGCCGCCTTCACCGCCGCCTCCACCTCGGGATCGATCCCGTCGATGAAGTACTCGGCGGGAATCCCGACCCGGAGCCCCTCGATTCCCCCCTCGAGCGCCGCGCGGTAGTCGGGCACGGGGACGTCCACCGAGGTCGAGTCCCGGGGGTCGGCGCCGGCGATGACCCCCAGGACCAGCGCCGCGTCGGCCACCGTCTTCGCGAAGGGGCCGATCTGGTCCAGCGATGAGGCGAAGGCGATGAGGCCGTACCGCGAGACGCGCCCGTAGGTGGGCTTGAGGCCCACCGTCCCGCAGAAGGCCGCCGGCTGCCGGATGGAGCCGCCGGTGTCCGACCCGAGCGTCGCCGCGGCGAGGTCGGCGGCGGCCGCGGCCGCCGAGCCGCCGGACGAGCCCCCGGGCACGCGCTCCAGATCCCAGGGGTTCCGCGTGGGGAAGAAGGCCGAGTGCTCCGTGGACGAGCCCATGGCGAACTCGTCCATGTTGAGCTTGCCGAGGAGCACGGCGCCCGCCGCGCGGAGCCGCGCCATCACCGTGGCGTCGTACGGCGGCACTGGTGCGGATCCCCCGCGTGCAGAGCAGGTCCTTGAGGGCAATGGGGACGCCGTCGAGCGGCGAGAGCGGCCGGCCGGCCGTGAAGCGCGCGCCGGCCTCCGCCGCCTGGCCGAGCGCCGCCTGCCGCGTCACCGTGAGGAAGGCGTTCACGCGGCCGTCGAGCGCCTCGATGCGCTCGAGGTACGCCGCCGCCGCCTGACTCGGCGTGGCCTCGCCCCGGCGGAAGCGGGCCCCCAGCTCCTCGATGGTGAGGCGCGTGAGCATGCCCTACTCTTCGATGATCCTGGGCACGCGGAAGAACTCGCCGCTCGGATCGGGCGCATTCGCCAGCATGTCCGTCTGCGGCACGGAGGGGCGGGGCTCGTCCTCCCGCATCACGTTGGTGAGCGGGACGGCATGCGAGGTCGGCTCGACACCGTCAGTCTGAAGCGCCCGCAGCGTGTCGATGTAGGACAGGATGCCGTCGAGCTCGCGGCGCATGCGCTCCTTGTCGGCCGCGGAGAGCTCGAGCCGCGCCAGGCGGGCCACGTGCTCCACCTGCGACAGCGAGATCTTCGGCTGAGTCACTCGATCTCCTCGAGGTGCGCGTACTGGAGCGACAGGCGCTTGCGCCCGACGCTCGCAAAGTGCACGGTGGCGATCACGTCGGCCCCTTCCCGCTCGATCCCCACCAGGAGCCCCTCGCCCCAGCGCGCGTGCCGGAGCCTGGCGCCCACGCGGAAGGGCAGATCGTCGTCCGGCTCCACCTCCTGCGGCATGGGTCCGGTCGGGCGCGACGGCATGCGCGGGTCGGCGGCGCGGGAGTTGAGGAGCGTCAGGGCGTCCTCCGGGATCTCCAGGAGGAAGCGCGAGGGCTCCCCGAGCCCGTACCCGTGCAGCCGCCGGTGGAGCGCGTAGGACAGGAAGAGACGCTCCTTGGCCCGCGTGAGACCGACGTAGCAGAGCCGCCGCTCCTCCTCAAGCTCCTCCGGGTCGTTCATGGAGCGCGAGTGGGGGAAGATCCCTTCCTCCATGCCCGTGAGGAACACGGCGGGGAACTCGAGCCCCTTGGCGGCGTGCAGCGTCATGAGGGTGACCCCCGTGGGGTCCTCCTCGATCTCATCGGTGTCGGCCACGAGCGAGATGGAGTCGAGGAAGGCTTCCAGCGCACCCTCGCCCGGGGGCTCGGCCGCCCGGGACTGGAGAAACTCCTCGGAGGCCGCGACGAGCTCCTCCAGGTTCTCGATCCGCGCATCGGCCTCCGCCGTGCGCTCGGCCTTGAGCGCCTCGCGGTAGCCGGAGGCGGCCAGCACCTCGTCGATGAAGGCCGGCAGCGGCAGCGCGGCGCGCCGCTCCCCGAGACGGACGACGAGCCCGGCGAAGTTCTGGAGCGCCTTGCGCGGCTTGGCCGTGATCTCGGGCGGGAGCGCGTCGCAACCGGCCAGCAGGCCCAGCGCGCTGCGGCGCGCCAGGGCATCCAGATGGTCGAGCGTCGTCCGGCCGATGCCGCGGGAGGGCGCGGCCACCGCGCGGCGAAACGCGATGTCGTCCCTGGGGTTCACCACGAGGCGGAGATACGCCACCACGTCCTTGATCTCTCTCCGCTCGTAGAAGCGGACGCCGCCCACGATGAGGTACGGGAGGCTCGCGCGGCGGAGCGCGTCCTCCAGGACCCGCGACTGGGCGTTGGTGCGATAGAAGATCGCCGTGTCGCGGTACTCCCCGCCCCGGTCGTGGAGGTCGCGGATCGCGCGGGCCACGAAGCCTGCCTCCTCGTTCTCGTCCCACGCCCGGTACACGGCCGCCGTCTCTCCTTCGGCGTTCTCCGTCCAGAGCGTCTTGTCCTTGCGCGCCGTGTTGTGCTGGATGACCGCCGAGGCCATCCGGAGGATGCGCTTCGTGGACCGGTAGTTCTGCTCGAGCGCCACCACGCGGCAGTCCGGGAAGTCCTTCTCGAAGTCGAGGATGTTCCGGAGATCCGCGCCCCGCCACCGGTAGACCGACTGGTCGGGATCGCCCACGACACAGAGGTTGCGGTGTTCCTGCGTCAGGAGCCGCACCAGCTGGTACTGGGCGCGGTTGGTGTCCTGGTACTCGTCCACGAGCACGTGCTGCCAGAGCTCCCGGTACCACGCGAGGGTGTCCGGCGCGGCCTCGAAGAGGCGCACGCCCAGGAGCAGCAGGTCGTCGAAGTCCACCGCGCCGATCCCGTGCAGCCGGCCCTCGTAGAGTCGGTACAGCGAGGCGATGCGCTCCTCGCGCGGCGTCCGGGCGACGCGCTCGACCTCCTCCACCGAGAGCATCTGGTTCTTGGCGTGGCTGATCCGGTACACGGCCGCGGTCGGCGTGAGCTCGCGCTCGTCCAGCTTGAGCTCGCGCATGGCCTCCCGGACCAGGGTGAGCCGGTCCTCCTCGTCGTAGATCACGAAGGAGGGGGTGAGGCCCACGCGCGGGGCATGCGCGCGGAGCAGCCGGACGCACATGGAGTGGAAGGTGGCGATGAGGGGCGGGCGGATCCCCGCGGGCAGCACCAGCTCCTCGACGCGCCGGCGCATCTCGCCGGCGGCCTTGTTCGTGAACGTGACGGCGAGCACGTGGCGCGGATGGACCCCCTCGACGCCGAGGAGATAGGCGATGCGGTGGGCGATGACGCGCGTCTTGCCGCTCCCCGCCCCCGCCAGGACGAGGAGCGGGCCCCGGGTGGCCATCACGGCTTCCCGCTGCACCGGATTCAGCGGGCCGAGGATCGCCTCGCGGCTCACTTCCGAGCGGAGCATGGGCCTGTACGATACCACACGGGAGCGCGCGCACCGGGGGGAGCCTGGATGCGGGCTCCGCGGGCGGCGGCTACTCGACGGTGACGGACTTGGCGAGGTTCCGCGGCTGATCCACGTCGCGGCCGAGCCGCACCGCCACGTGGTAGGCCAGCAGCTGGAGCGGGATGGCCATGAGGATGGGCGTCAGGAGATCGCTCGCGATGGGAACGGAGATCACCCAGTCGGCCTTGGCCGAGATCTGCGTGTCCCCTTCGTGGGCGAACGCGATGATGCGCCCGTCTCGCGCCCGCACCTCCTCGATGTTGCTCATCATCCGGTCGTAGGTGCCGTCTCTCGGCACCAGCGCCACCACGGGCATCCCGTCGTCGATGAGGGCGATGGGCCCGTGTTTCATCTCCCCCGCCGGGTACCCCTCGGCGTGCAGGTACGACAGCTCCTTGAGCTTGAGCGCGCCCTCGAGGGCGATGGGGAAGTTGATGCCGCGCCCGAGGAAGAGGAAGTTCTTGTAGCGCGAGATCTCCCGGGCCAGCGCGGCCACCTCGGGCTCCAGCTCGAGCGTCTTCTCCATGAGCCGCGGCATCTCCAGGAGCCCCTGGACGTGCTTCCGTCCGTCCTCGGGCGGCAGGGCCCCCCGCCGGCGGCCGAGCCAGAGCGCCAGGAGGTAGCAGGCCATCATGGTCGCCGTGAACGTCTTCGACGAGGCAACGCCGATCTCGGGCCCCGCGGGCGTGTAGAGGAGGCCCGTGGCCTCACGCGCCAGCGCCGAGCCCACGACGTTGGTGATGCCGATGATGGGCGCCCCCTTGGTCCGGGCCGCCTTCACGGCGCCGAGCGTATCGGCCGTCTCGCCGGACTGAGACAGCGCCACCACCAGCGTGTCCGGCCCCACCACCGCCTCGCGATAGCGCCACTCGGAGGCCACGTCCACCTCGGCCGTGATCCCCGCGAGCCGCTCGATGAGGAACCGGCCGACGATGGCGGCGTGGTAGGAGGTGCCGCAGGCGAGCAGCACGACCCGCTGGATGTCCTGGAGCACCTCGGGATCCAGCGTGATGTCGGGGAGCACGACGCTGCCGCTCTCGGGTGAGACGCGGCCGCGCAGCGTGTCCGCCGCCGCGCGGGGCTGCTCGTAGATCTCCTTCAGCATGAAGTGGCGGTAGCCGCCCTTCTCCGCCAGGATCGGATCCCACAGGATGCGGGTGGGCGCGCGCTCCACGGGGGCCCCGTCGAGCTGGCTGATGTCAACGCCGTGGCGCGTGACGACGGCCAGGTCGCTGTCCTCCAGGATCACCATGTCACGCGTGTGCATGAGAATGGCCGGGATGTCCGAGGCGAGGAACGTCTCGTTCTCCCCGAGCCCCACCACCACGCTGCCCGCACCGTGCTTGGCGGCGACGAGCCGGTCCGGCGCGTTCCGGGACAGCACGGCGATGGCATAGGAGCCGCGCAGCTCGCCCAGCGCCCGCCGCACCGCCTCCTCCAGCCGGGGCACGTCCTTCAGGTGCCGCTCGATGAGATGCGCGATGACCTCGGTGTCGGTCTCGGAGCGGAACTGGTGCCCCTCCCGCTGGAGCCGCTCCTTGATGGGCAGGTAGTTCTCGATGATGCCGTTGTGCACCACCACGAGGCTGCCCGAGCCGTCCGTGTGCGGGTGGGCGTTGTCGTCCGTGGGGCGCCCGTGGGTGGCCCAGCGGGTATGGCCCACGCCGATGCTCCCCTTGACCGGCTGCTCGCGGAGCAGCCCCTCGAGCACCTTGATCCGGCCCGCCGCGCGGCGCACCTGCAGCCCATCGGGACCGAGGACCGCCACCCCCGCCGAGTCGTAGCCGCGATACTCCAGGCGCTTGAGCCCGTCGAGGATGATCTCCACCGCGCTCTTGTCGCCGATGTAGCCGACGATGCCGCACATGGCTAGCAGGCCGCTGAAAACGGCCGATCTGCGTCGTTGGCGCCCTCGGCCGCCCGCTCGACGTGACTCGCTTGCGCTCGCCGGATCTCCGGATATGCTCGCCTCGCCTCCGGCTCAGCTCGCCAAGCGGAGTACGCCTCGCGCGCGGCCGTCGGGCGCCGCCTCGCATCTGGACCCTTTTGAGCGACCGGAGAACTCCGGAGCATCGGGCTAGTCCTGGCCCGCGGGCTTCTCTGTGTCGCGGCGGCGCGCGGCCTGGCGGCGAGCGGCCCAGCCCTCGCGTATCTCCTGCCGGCCCCGCGCCACCGCCAGCGCGCCGGGCGGGACGTTCTTGGTGATGACCGAGCCCGCCGCCACGTAGGCGCCCTCGCCGATGGTCACCGGGGCGACGAGGCTCGCGTTGGTGCCGATGAAGGCCCGGTCGCCGATCACCGTCTCGTGCTTGGTCACGCCGTCGTAGTTGCAGGTGATCGTGCCCGCGCCCAGGTTGGCGCCCTCGCCCACCGTGGCATCCCCCACGTAGGAGAGGTGGGGCACCTTGGCCCCGCGCCCGATGCGCGACTTCTTGATCTCCACGAAGTTGCCGATCTTCGCCGCCGGGCCCACGTGCGAGAGCGGCCGCAGGTGGCAGAAGGGGCCGAGCTGCGCGCCGTCCTCCACGCGCGCCTCGGTGAGCACGCAGTAGGGCTTGAGCGCCACGCGATCGCCCAGCCGGCTCGACACGACGTGGCAGCCCGGCCCCACCACGCACTCGCTGCCGATGACGGTCTGCCCCTCGAGGATCACTCCGGGATAGAGCACGGTGTCCGCCCCGATCCGCACGGTGTCGTCCACGAAGGTCGAGGCCGGGTCGAGGACGGTGACGCCCTCGGCCATGAGACGGTCGAGGATGCGCCGGCGCACGATAGCCGAGACCTGGGCGAGCTGCTTCCGGTCATTGATACCGAGGCACTCGGCCGCATCGGGTGCGACCACGGCCTCGATCCGCTGCCGCTCGCGCTGGAGAATCCCGATCACGTCGGTGAGGTAGTACTCGCCCTGGTCGTTCTGGGGCGTCACCTGCGAGAGCGCCGGCCAGAAGCGGCGTGCCTCGAAGCAGTAGACGGAGGTGCCGATCTCGCGGATGGCGCGCTGCGCTTCCGTCGCATCGCGGTGCTCGACAATGGCGACGGGTCGCTCGCCCTCGCGGACCACCCGCCCGTAGCCGGTGGGATCGTCCAGCACGGCCGTGAGCAGGGTGGCGGCGGCGCCGGTGGCGCGGTGATGCTCCACGAGGCGGCGCAGCGTGGGCTCGGCGAGCAGCGGCTGGTCGGCGGGGATCACGAGGACAATCCCCTCGTCGCCCCCGCAGGCGCCGCGCGTCTGGAGCACCGCATGCCCCGTCCCGAGCCGCTCCTTCTGCTCGACGAAGGTCAGGTCGTCGGCCTCACCGACCGCGGCCCGCACCTCGTCGGCGGCGCGTCCCACGACCACCACCACGCGGGCCCCCAGCGCCCGGCACACCGCCACGGGATAGGCGATCAGGGGCCGGCCGCAGAGCGGGTGGAGAACCTTTGGGCGGCTCGAGCGCATGCGCTTGGCCTCGCCCGCCGCGAGAATGACCGCTATCAGCTTCTTCATGCTTGATCGATTCTAGCACGCGGCGTGCCACAGGGCCTGACGGGCCCCGGGGCGCGGGGGAAACGGGGCTGACGCGCCCTTCCGGCCCACGGTCAACATGGCCCCACCATGTTGATCATGGCGACCTGTGGCGCAGGCGAGACAGCAGGCGCTCCATTCTGTCGGGCAAAGGAGACAGGAGATCCACGGGGGCCCCGGAGCCCGGATGAGTGAAGGCCAGCCCCGCGGCGTGTAGCGCCACGCCGTCGAGCTCGCGGATGAGCCGGGCCAGCTCGAGGTCCCCGACAGGAGCCGCGCGGCGCCGGCCGTAGGTCTCGTCACCCAGGAGCGGGTGGCCGAGCGAGGCCAGGTGCACGCGGATCTGATGCGTGCGGCCGGTCTCGAGCCGGCACTCGAGGAAGCTGACGCCCGGAAAGCGCTCCAGGACGGTGAAGCGCGTCACCGCCCGCTTGCCTTTGCCCTCCCGGGCCACCGCCATGCGCACCCGCGAGCGCGGGTCGCGTCCGATGGGCGCGTCGATCACTCCGCTCTGCCGCGTGACCGTCCCGTGGACGAGACAGAGGTAGCGGCGGTTGACGCTCCGGCGCGCCAGCTGTGCCGTCAGCGCCTCGTAGGCGCGTTGCGTCTTCGCCAGCACGATCAGGCCCGAGGTGCCCTTGTCCAGCCGGTGGACGATCCCCGGCCGGCGTGGTCCCCCGACGCCCGCGATCCCGGGGGCATGGGCCAGCGCCGCCGCCGCCAGGGTGCCGGTGCGCTGCCCCGCCCCCGGATGCGTCACCATCCCCGCGGGCTTGTCCACCACGAGCACGTCCTCGTCCTCGAAGACGATGCGGAGCGGGATCGCTTCCGGGGCCATGGTCTCGAGAGGCGGCGGAGGGATGAGAACCTCGACGCGCTCGCCGGCCCTGAGGCGATGCGCCGCCTTGACGGCGTGACCGCCCACGCGGACCTGACCGCCATCGATCAGCGCGCGGAGCCGCGTACGCGAGAGATCCGGGAGGCGCCCGGCCAGCCAGCGGTCCAGCCGCGTCCCGGCCTCGGCATGGGCGACCGTGGCGGTCCAGGTCTTCAACTGCCGCCCGCGCGAGTTCGCCAGCCGGGCCTCCCGTCACCGACCGCGACATGACGCGGAGGGAACCTGCGCGCGCGGCGGGCACGCGGTCGGCTCGGCCGGGAGCTCAGGGGCCAATCCCCTTGCTCCATGGCGCGCAAGACCCAGAAGGCGGCCACCAGGACCAGGAGCGATCGGCCGAGGCCGGTGGACGGAAGGTCATGCGAATGGGCGAACGAGAGTTGGGCAGCGTCGTTTCAGAGCCGTGACCGCCGGTAGCCGGGTCGACGGTGAAGGTGCATGACCGCCACGATGTAGATGCGCTCAGGCTCGACACGATACAGGAGGCCGTAGGGACACTTCGGAACCAGAAGACGCCTGAGCCGGCGACCAAACGGCGGGCCGCTGGCAGGAAACTCGAGCAGTCGTTCGTACGTGCGCTGAACCGTGAGGAGGAAGTCCAGCCCGAGCCCACCCGCTTGGCTCTCGTAGAACTGCGCGGCCGAAATGAACTCGTCCTGTGCCTCGGGATAAAACTCAACGCTTCTCACCGAAGCGCGGAGCGAGCCTTCTTGATCACCTTCTCGGCAGCAATCCCGACGGCCTCTCCGGACTTGAGCTGGCCCAGGCGACGCTCCGCCTCCTCAAGCCAGAGTTGCTCAGCATCCGCATCTGCTTCCTGATCGAGGCTGGAGAGGAGGCGTTGCGCGAGGCGGGCGCGGTCCCGGCGCGAGAGCTTCAGGGCCTTCGATTCGAGTCCGCGCGCCGGCTCGCGGCGCGTCCGTGTTGAGCGGGTAGTCGGGCGAGCGGAGGACTTGCGATCGCGAAGCAGCCCTCGCAGCGCCTTGTTGACGGCACGATCATTTGGAAACGCCTTGGCGACCTTCGGATCGAGGACGACCACATTCGTGGCTTCAATGACCCGGTGTGCGTACTTGCCGCGAACCAACGTCCCAAAGTCGGAACGCTTGTACTCGGACCGCAGATCCTCAGTCGCTCTTCGGCTAGCCTTGTTCATAGATCCTCCTTTCACTTGGTGTCGCTGGCCGTGCCCTGATGATCCTGATTGTATCGTCACCTTTGGTGTGAGCGATGGCCAGAAGGCCGCCGCGGGTCGAGATGCCGAAGGTGACGAACCGCTCTTCGTCGACTGAATGGTCAGGGTCTGCGCCAGTTGCCGACAGGACGTCGCGGAACACCGTTGCCGCTTCTTCGAACGAGACGCCATGTCTGGCAAGATTCTCCGCCGCCTTGCCGGGATCCCATTCGAAGCGCAATCACGCCTCCCTCCCTTGATCCGCCGCCCAACGGGGGCGGCGGATGAGCGGCGGGCGGCCCTGCGAGCAGGTTCGCAGGGCCGCCCGTCCGCTCCAGCCGCATGTTAGCTGGCTCCTCGTCGGCGTCCGTCATGCGCTGCCCCCTCGACTCTGATCGCGGGTTCGGGTCGGTCAAAGGCCGGAGGCTCGCCCGCGTACTGCCGCCATCGCTCCTCGTACTGTGCACGGTCGAGAAGCTGGATGTCATCGGTGTCTCCATGATCCCCTTCGTCCAGTCCCACTCCGAAGATCACGCCGCCGAGGTCGGTCAAGATGTAGCGGTTGTGCAGGCGCTCCCCGCCCGGGCGCTGGCGCAACCGGACCATCTCCACGCGCAGGCCGATCGGGATGCAGACGGGAAGTCGCTGACGGCATTCATCGCAGAAGAACGCCGTTGTCGACCCGCCATCCGCTGAGGACTGCACTTCGAGCCGCCGCGGTGCCTCGCCCGGTCGCGCGTCAACAACCGAGCGAAGAAACCGCTCCAAGGGCCGGCGGTGGCGGCCGTTCTCGGGACCGAAGTGCGGATCCACGAACACCAGGACGTCGGCGATGCGGAGCATGCTCGCGACGGCCGCGGCCATGTCCATCGCCGTCCGGGGAACCGTACAGCCGCGGGGAACCCCCCAGAGCGGCGTCGCGTCGTCGATCTCGTCAGCGACCAGCACCATTGTGAGCCCGCGCGGGTTGCTCCTGGCCAGAATCGCGTGGAACGGGACGCGCGCGTGCTCGTCTTCGGCGTTGTGGAGCCAGGCAGCGCTCGGATCCCAGCGGCCGTCCCGGCGCTTCACCATGGTCTCTCTCAGGCGCTCGAGCAGCTCCGTCATTCGCGCACGCTCAACGTCGTTGCCGCTCGTGAACGCCTCCCAGACGAGCCTCTTCCAGCGTTTGGGATACCGCGACACGATGCGAGGCTGCCCGAGGCCGAACTTCTCGATGAAGTAGCGCCCGACGCCACGGTCGACCCAGGTGGCGACGAGCTCGGGTTCGAGGGCGTACTCGTGGATCATCGCTCAGAAGAGCTCCCGTGAGCGCTCCGGGAAGAAACCCTCCGGCCAGGGCCGTTCGAACTCGCCGTCTGCGGTCACCGGGATGTGGATCACCTCGGCGCCATCGCTGCCCGGTTGCACGTAGAGCACGGACACGTCCTCGGGTCGGGCGGTCGGGGCTCCCTCCGGAAGCTCGCCGTCGGTCGTCTCCCGGATGCGCCGCAGGATGCGGAGGATCAGGTGTTCGCTGTGCGTTTCAAGCAGGAAGGTGTTCCGCTGCTCCCCGAGGGCGGAGGCGAGGAACACGTCGCCGAGCTCCGCCTGCAAGGCCGGGTGCAGGTGGATCTCGGGCTGCTCGATGGCCACGAGCTGGTCGCGGAAGGCGTAGGCCGACACAAGCACGGGCAGCACCTGGCTGACACCGATACCGACGTCGCGATGGCTCACCGGTGTCCCCGTCCGCTTGTCGATCAGCACGAGGTCCTGGATCGCCTCCGCGCGCGCCTCGACTAGCTCTTCGGCCCAGCGCTCGGCCAACGCTTCCGAATCGGTGGCCGCGGCGACGAGCGCCTCGATCTCGGGAATTGTGTCCTCGACATTCTCATGGTCGAGGTCGGCGACCTGTTCGGCGACCTCGCCGGCCAGGGTCACCAGGCCCGGCTGCTCTTCCCCGTGGAGCGTGGCGAGCATCGACCCCGCGAGGTCGTGCAGCGCCTTCGCGATCTTCGGCGGCAGCTCGTTCGCCATCGCCACGGCGGGCAGTAGCTCGCGCACCACGAGTTCGTACGGCGACTTGAGTCGGGCCGAGTCGCCGAGCCAGTCGTTCACCTGCCGGCGGATCTCCTCGCGCGTGCGGACCACGTCCCAGGCGTAGCCCCCGCCGGCGAACCAGTTCGGGTCGTGGTGCTGCGCGAAGGAGAGGTGGCGCGGGGGATAGGAGCGCAGCGGCCCGAGGTAGCGCAGGCGGCGCATCTCGTGTTCAACCGCGGCGCCAACGCCTCCGACCAGATCGCGGAGCGCGCCGGGCAGGAAGAGCCGGGCCGCTCGGGCAAGGTCCTCCTGACGCCTCCCGCGGCTCACGGGGAGCAAGCCCGCCGGTGCTTGTCGCTCTTGAGCTTCGACCTCCTCCTCGAGCCGGGGCAGGAGGCCGCGGCATCGAGCGGTGATGCGCGGCACGAGCTCGTCGAGGATCTCTCCCAGCCCCGCGAAATCGTCCTCGCGCACATCCTCAGTCGTAGTGGCGAATGTCACGATTCCGCGTAGCAGTTCCCGGAAGGCCGGGTGCTGGTGATCCAGCCGGTCGAGGCGCAAGAGCCCGCCCGGACGCGCGCTCATAGAGAGGAGCGGCACGCCGTCGACTATCAGCCCGAAGCGCTCCACGCGCACGCCGCCCTCGCGGTCGAGCTCGCGGGCGAAGTCTCCGAAGAGCGTTCGCTGCTCGCTCGCGAATCCGGCGCCGATGGCCAGCTCCACGGTCACCCCGCGCGCCGAGCGCAGAAGCTCCGCCACCCGCCCGGAGAGGCGCCCCGGGTCGATCTCGAACGCGATCTCGACCTGCCGGCCGCGTTCGCGCCGGTGGACGT
>JACPCX010000153.1:0-13377 GCA_016184305.1 Candidatus Rokuibacteriota bacterium
TCCACGACCACTTCCTTCAGGTGGGCGACCATCTCCTGGAACATCTCGAAGGCTTCCCTCTTGTACTCCGTCAGCGGATCCCGCTGGCCATACCCGCGCAGGCCGATCCCTTCCTTCAAATGGTCCATGTTGAGGAGGTGGTCCTTCCACAGCTGGTCGATCCCCCGGAACTCGCCATCGTCCCAGCGCAGCCCGAGCATGATCCAGCGCTCCAGCCGGTGGAACATCTCCGGCCCCAGCTGGCGCTCGCGCTCCCGGTAGGCCGCCTCCGCGGCGGCGGTGACGCGGGCGAGCAACGTCTCCCGAGCGCCGACCTCCTCCGGGGCCACGTCGGCAGGCAGCCGGAAGGCGAACTGCCGGTGCAGCGCCTCGCTGAGGCCCGGCAGGTCCCAGTCGTCCGCATGGGCGTCCGCAGGGGCGTAGCGGTCCACCAGGCCGGTGGCCAGCTCGCCGAGCCACTCGAGGATCGTCTCTTCCTGGCTCTCGCCCTCGAGGATCTCGCGCCGCATCCCGTAGATGATCTCCCGCTGCTTGTTCATCACGTCGTCATACTCGAGGAGGTGCTTGCGGATCTCGAAGTTCCGCGTCTCCACGCGCTTCTGCGCGGTGCCGATGGCGCGAGTGACGAGCTTGTGCTCGATGGGCTCCCCTTCCTCCATCCCGAGCCGCTCCATGATGCGCTGGATACGCTCCGAGCCGAAGATGCGGAGCAGGTCGTCCTCCAGCGACAGGTAGAAGCGCGAGGAGCCCGGATCGCCCTGGCGCCCCGCGCGGCCGCGGAGCTGGTTGTCGACCCGTCGCGACTCGTGCCGCTCGGTGCCGATGATGTGCAGGCCTCCGAGCCCCACCACCCGCTCGTGCTCCGGATCCGTCGTCTTCTTGGCCTCGAGCCACGCCGCCTCGCGCGCCGCCGGTGGCGCCGTCGCGGGGTCGAGCCCCTTCTTCCTCAGGACCTCCTTGGCGAGGAAGTCCGGGTTGCCGCCCAGGAGGATGTCGGTGCCCCGGCCGGCCATGTTGGTGGCGATCGTGACCGCGCCCTCGCGACCCGCCTGGGCGACGATCTCCGCCTCCCGCTCGTGGTACTTGGCATTGAGCACCTGGTGCGGGATCCCGCGCTTCTTGAGGAGCCGCGAGAGGTGCTCCGAGGTCTCGATGGACACCGTGCCCACCAGCACCGGTTGCCCCTTGCCGTGGCAGGCGGCGATCTCGGTGCTCACCGCGTCGAACTTCTCGCGAGCCGTCTTGTACACGGCGTCCGGGTAGTTCACGCGGATGAGCGACTGGTTGGTGGGCACGACCGTCACATCCAGCGTGTAGATCTTGGCGAACTCCTCGGCCTCGGTGGCCGCCGTCCCGGTCATCCCCGCGAGCTTGTCGTACATGCGGAAGTAATTCTGGAGGGTGATCGTGGCAAGGGTTTGATTCTCCGACTCGATCCTGACCCCTTCCTTCGCCTCCACGGCCTGGTGGAGACCGTCCGACCAGCGCCGCCCGGGCATCAGCCGGCCGGTGAACTCGTCCACGATGATCACCTGCCCGTCCTTCACGACGTAATCCACGTCCTTCCTGAAGAGGGCGTGGGCCTTCAGGGCCTGGTGAATGTGGTGGAGAATCTCCATCTGGGATGGGTCGTAGAGGTTGTCCACTGTGAGGAGCCGCTCGCAGTGGGAGATCCCCTGCTCGGTGAGGGAGACCGCCCGGGACTTCTCGTCGACGATGAAGTCGCCCGGCGCCTGGGCCTCGATCTCCGACAGCTTCCCCTCCACGATGGTCGCCGCGCGACTCAGCTTTGGGATGATGCGGTCGATCGTGTAGTACTTCTCCGTGGAGCCCTCGGCGGGGCCGGAGATGATGAGCGGGGTCCGCGCCTCGTCGATGAGGATCGAGTCTACCTCATCCACGATGGAGTAGTGGTGCTCGCGCTGGACCATCTCCTCGAGGCTGAACCGCATGTTGTCCCGGAGATAATCGAACCCGAACTCGTTGTTCGTCCCGTAGGTGATATCCGCCCGGTAGGCCTCGCGGCGCGAGCAGGGCCTGAGGGCCGCCAGCCGGATGTCCGAGGAGACGTACGCGGGGTCGTAAAGATAGGACATCTCGTGCTGGATCGTGCCGACCGAGAGCCCCAGCGCGTGATAGATCGGCCCCATCCACTGCGCGTCGCGCCGCGCGAGATAGTCGTTGACCGTCACCACGTGGGTCCCGAGGCCGGGCAGCGCATTCAGGTAGGCGGGCAGCGTGGCCACGAGGGTCTTGCCCTCGCCCGTGGCCATCTCCGCGATCTTGCCCTCGTGCAGCACGATGCCGCCCATGATCTGGACGTCGAAGTGTCGCATGCGCACGGTGCGCCGGGCGGCCTCGCGGCAGACCGCAAAGGCCTCCACGAGCAGCTCCTCGACGGCCTCTCCGTCGGCGAGGCGCTTCCGGAACTCGTCCGTTTTCGCGCGCAGCTCGACGTCGGAGAGCCGTTGAACCTCGGGTTCAAGGCCGGTGATGGTATCCACCGTGGGACGCATGCGACGCGCGTCGCGCTCGTGCTTCGTGCCGAAGATCGCGCGGACCAGAGAGCTGAACATACCCGTCACGTATCTTACACCATCACCCGGGGAGGACAGGCGGTCACACGGAACGGCGGCCGTCGCGGAGCAGCTCGCGGGCGTGCCGGCGCGTCGCCTCGGAGATGCGCTCGCCGCCCAGCATCCGGGCCAGCTCGTCGACGCGCCGGGCGCCATCCAGTGCCGCCACCGTGGTGCGCGTCACCCCGCGCCCGATCCGCTTCTCCACCACCAGGTGGTGCTCGGCGTGGGCCGCGATGGGTGCGAGGTGGGTCACGCAGAACACCTGGCGGCCGCCGGCAGTCTGGCGGAGCTTCTGCCCGACCACGTCGGCCACTCGCCCACCGATCCCGGCGTCCACCTCGTCGAACACCATGGTCGGCATCTCGTCCGCGGCCGCCAGGATCGTCTTGATGGCAAGCATGGTGCGCGACAGCTCCCCGCCGGACACCACCTTCGCGAGGGGCTTGAGCTCCTCGCCAGGATTGGCCGAGAGCAAGAACTCCACGACATCGGCGCCTCGCGGCCCCACCCGCCACCCGGCCTCGCCGCAGCCGAGCTCCTCGGGTCCCGCGAGGTCGTGGCGGACCGCGACGCGGAACCGCGCGTGCTCCATCCCAAGCTCCCGCAGCTCCTTCTGGATCAGGCGCTCGAGGCGCCCTGCCGCCTCCGCGCGCGCTTCAGAGAGGGCGCGCGCCTCGCTCGCGGCCTCCTGCGCGAGCCCGCCCAGCCGCCGATCGAGCGCCGCCGCGAGATCCTCGTGCCGGTCGAGCCGATCGAGCACACCGGCGATCTCCTCGCGATACGCGCGCATGGCCGCCACGGTGTCCCCGTACTTTCGCCGCAGCTTTGCGAGGGCGTCCAGCCGCTCGTCGATCTCCTCCATCCGCCCCGGATCGAACGGGGCGCGGTCCCGCCGCCCACGCGTGCGCCCCACGGCCTCCTCCAGATACGCCTCGGCCTCCCGAAGAGCCTCCGCCGGGGCCGCCAGCTCCGGGTCGAAGGCAGACAGGTCCCGAAGCAGCGTGGCCGCCTGGCGGAGTCGCGCCGCGGCGGACTCCCCGTCTTCGTAGAGCAGCGCCATGATCTCCCCGAGGCCGGAGGCGATACGCCCGGCGTGCTGCAGTCGCCGCCCCTCCGCCCGGAGCTCGTCCTCCTCGCCCTCCCGGGGACGGACCGCGTCGATCTCGGAGAGCTGGAAGCGGTAGAGCTCCTCCTGGCGAACCCGCTCCCGGCCTTCCTCCCGCAGGCTCGCGACATCGTGTCGCGTCGCGTCCCAGCGCCCCACGAGCTCGGCGAGGCGATCGCGCCGCTCCTCGCACCCGGCAAAGCGATCGAGCAGCAGGAGCTGGCGGGCCGGCTCCATGAGCCGCTGGTGCTCGTGCTGGCCGTGGAGCTCCACCAGCGCGTCCCCCAACCGCTCCAGGAGCCCCACCGTGGCGGGAGCGTCATTGACGAACACGCGGTGCCGGCCGGACCGTGCCATCTCCCGCTTGATCACGAGCTGGCCGCCCAGCAGCGCATGGCCGGCTGCCTCGAGGATCCCCGCCACCGGGCTGCCGGGCGCCGGCTCGAAGAGCGCTTCCACCACCGCCGACTCCGCGCCGGATCGGATGAGGTCGGGCTGCGCGCGTGCGCCGATGATTAGCAAGAGGGCATCAATGACGATGGACTTGCCCGCGCCCGTCTCGCCGGAGAGCACGTTGAGGCCCGGGCCGAATGGCACCGTCACCTCCTCGATGACGGCAAGGTTGCGAAGCCGGAGCTCGGTCAGCATGGTGCCGGGGCCATGCTACGACCGGCCGGGGCCGCCGGCAACGCGTATCCGCTCACGGACAGGCCGCGCTCGCCTAGCAGGCTGCTGAAAAAGGCCCATCTGCTTCGTTGGCGCCCTCAGCCGCACGCTCAACGTGGCTCGCTCACGCTCGCCCGGATCTCGGGATCCGCTCACCTCGCCTCCGGCTCGGCTCGCCAAGCGGAGTACGCCTCGCGTGCGGCCCTCGGGCGCCGCCTTGCATCTGGGCCTTTTTGAGCAGCCTGCGGGTTTTTCAGCAACCTGCTGGCGGGCGGCGGAAACACTCCGCAGGCTAGCGCTCGCCCCACTTGAGCTTGGTCCGGAGCACCGAGAAGAAGTGCTTCTGGGGGAACCGGACGAGGCGCGTGCGGGCGGCCGCCTGGCGGACCTCGACGGCATCACCCCGCTTGAGCGCGAAGCCCACCTGGCCGTCCAGGGTCAACATCACGTCCTGATCGGAGAGGAGCGTCACGTCGATCCGGAGGCGGGATGGCAGCACGATGGGCCGGTTCGTGAGCGTGTGGGAGCAGATGGGCGTGAGCACCACCGCGTCCATCGTCGAGAAGACGATGGGTCCGCCCGCCGAGAGGCAGTACGCCGTGGATCCCGTCGGCGTGGAGATGATCAGGCCGTCGGCCCGATAGCCGGTGGCGAACTCCCCTTCCACCGAGACCTCGAGGTTGATGATGCGGCTCATGGCCGACTTGGTGATCACCACGTCGTTCAGGGCCACGTACTCGGACAGGCGCTCCCCCTGCCGCGAGACGCGGGCCGACAGCATCATCCGCTCCTCGATCACCAGCTCGTCGCGCCGGAGAGCCTCGAGCGCCGGGAAGAGCTCGTCCACGGTGAGGGCCGTGAGAAAGCCGAGGCCCCCCAGGTTCACGCCCAGGATCGGCACGCCGAGGTCCCCCACGAGCCGGGCCACGGACAGCAGCGTCCCGTCCCCCCCCAGGACGACCAGGAGATCGACCTGGGCGGGGAGCTCCGGCTTCGCCACGGCGTGAGCGCCGGCATCCGGGCACAGCGCCGCCGTCTCCTTCTCCAGGACCGGCGCCAGTCCACGCTCCGCGCACCACTGGAGCAGGCGCGGGACCACGACCCCCGCTTCTCGCCGGTCCACCTTGGCCACGATGCCGATGCGCTTCACGCGGGTTCCTCGCCCACCACGCGGTCGATACGGGTCAGGAGATCGCTGACCGTCCGTCCCGTGCGTGCCAGGTGCAGGAAGAATTCGCGGTTGCCCTTCAGTCCTCTGAGCGGGGAGGCCGTGATTCCTCGGACATGCCAGCCGTGGAGGACGGCGAAGCGGGCCACCCGCTCGATCACCGTCCGGTGCTGGGCCGGGTCGCGCACGACGCCGCCCTTGCCGACGAGCCCCTTCCCCACCTCGAACTGCGGTTTCACGAGGGCCACGACCTCTCCGTCCACGGTCAGCGAGCCGAACACGGGAGGCAGCACCTTCTCCAGCGAGATGAACGACACGTCCACCGTCGCCAGCCCCAGGGCCTCGGGGAACGCCCCGGGCGTGAGCGTCCGGGCGTTGACCCGCTCCATGACGATCACCCGGGCGTCCGCCCTGAGGCTCTGGTCGAGCTGCCCGTGCCCCACGTCCACCGCGTACACGCGCCCTGCTCCGCGCTCGAGCAGACAGTGCGTGAACCCCCCGGTGGAGGCGCCGACGTCGAGACACACCCGCTTCTCGGTGGCGATGCCGAAGGCGTCGAGGGCGGGGGCCAGCTTGTCGCCGCCGCGGCTCACGAAGCGAGGCTTCGCCGCCACCTCCAGCGTTGCGGCAGCGGTGACTACCGCGCCGGCCTTGTCCACCCGCCGACCATCCACCATCACCGCTCCCGCGAGGATGAGCCGCGTGGCCTTCTCCCGGCTCGTCGCAAGGCCGCGCTGCACGAGCGCGTTGTCCAGGCGCTCCCTGGCAGTCCGGCCAGCATCGCGCCCCGGGGCGCTCGGCACCCTCGCCACCCTCTCTCGCTTCACGCGGTCCCCTTTCTCCATCCGTCGATGCGCTCCCGGTACTCCTCGGCCAGCACGCGCGCCCGGTCGCGATCCACCGACTCGGCCACCACGTGAAAGCAGGCCCGGTCGGCGTCGGGAATCGCCGCGACCCACTCCTCGCCCCGCGTGAGCCGCACGCCCTCGATCAGCTCCACGTCGTCGCCCTTCGTGGCCTCGATGAGGCGGCGCATGACGGCACCC
Organism: Candidatus Rokuibacteriota bacterium; assembly: GCA_016184305.1. GTDB lineage: Bacteria > Methylomirabilota > Methylomirabilia > Rokubacteriales > CSP1-6 > UBA12499. The sequence goes on from JACPCX010000153.1 coordinate 6,565, forward strand.
TTGCGCTCGTCCGGGCACGGCACCTCCACGCGCACCACGTGGGTCTCTGGCACGGCCCGCGTGAGCTGGTGAAGCCGCACGTCCAGCCGCGCCATCATCTCGAGGATCGTGACGACGGCGGCCATGCCGTCGAAGGCCGGCTGGAAGCGCGGGAAGATCAGCCCGCCCTTCTCCTCCCCGACGAGCACCACGTCGCTGCCGAGCGCGGCCTCGGTCAGGGCGCGCAGTGTGCCCCGCGACCGGGTGACCGTGAAGCCGTGCTCCGCTGCGAGGCGCTCGACGGAGCGCGAGGCGGTGACGGGGACCACGATGCGGCCCCCCGGCTGTGTCCGCATCACGAGAAGCGAGACCAGCGCCAGCGTCAGATCACCGGCGAGGATCTCGCCCTTCTCGTCCACCAGGAAGACCTTCTCGCCGCCAGTGTCCAGCAGGACGCCGAGGTCGGCCCCCAGCGTGCGCACGATGTTGGACAGCTGGGTGAGTGAACGCTGGAACTCCTCCGCGGTCTTCGAGATCCGGCGCTCGTCCAGATAGGCGTTCAGCGAGATGACGTCGACGCCGAGCGCACCCAGCACGCCGGGGAAGATCGACGAGGCCGACCCGAAGGCGTAGTCGAGCACCATTCTCAGGCCGGCCCGGCGCACGAGGTCCGCGTCCACCGACTTCAGGAGTCCGTCCCGGTACCGGTCGGTGCCTGCGTGTGGGAACGTCAGGAGGCCGGTCTCCTCCGTCGGGGCCCGGTAGAAGTCCTCGGTGAAGAAGAGCCGCTCCACCGCCTTCTCGCGATCAGGAGCGCACTCGATGCCTCGCCCATCGAAGAACTTCACGTCGATGAGCTCGGGGTCGTACGGGGACTTCCGGACATGGGTGCCACCCGCCAGGCCAAGGGACGAGATCTGATACCGCACCACCGGTACGGGCGCCACACCGAGGTCCTGCACATCCACGCCCACCGACAGCAGCCCCGCCATCAGCGCCCGGTTGATCATCCGCGAGGCCTTGTGGTGATCGCGGCTCGTGAGGACGACTCGCCGCCGCCCCAGCGTCGAGCCGTACGCAGCGCCGAGCTTGGCCGCGAACTCGGGAGAGATCTCGATGTTCGCCAGCCCCGACACCCCGTAGGGACCGAAGATCGACCGGCTCCAGCGCTCGCCCCAGACGAGGCTCGTGGCCAGCGTTGCGCCGTCCTCCACTTCCTTGTACGGCCAGACCTTGGCGTTGGCCTTGATGACGCTCGACTCGCCGATCTTGCAGAAGTCGCCGACCACCACCCCCTCGGCGAGGAAGGCGTTGGCTCCGATGGCCGCCTTCCGGCAGACGATGGCTTCCTTGATGGTCGCCCCGGGCCCGACCTGAACGTCCGCCCAGAGCACGCTCCCCTCGATGTCAGCCCCTGTCTGGATCACCGAGCCGGCGCCGATGACGCAGTTGGCGAGGCGTGCCCCGGGCGCCACCTGGACCCCTCGCCCGAGGATGACCGACCCCGAGAGCTTCGCGGTGTAGTCCACACGCGCCCCCTCGTCGAGCCACACCGTGTGGCCGGTGCCCTCGTGACGGGTCCCGGCGATGTCCACGCCCACCACGCCCTGAAGCAGGTCGATGTGGGCCTTCCGGTACTCGCTGAGGTCGCCCACGTCCCGCCAGTACCCCTCCGCCACGTGGCCGTAGAGCGGGCGCCCCGAGGCCAGGAGCGCAGGGAAGAGCTCCTTGCCGAAGTCATACGGTCGTCCGGAAGGTACGGCGGCGAGGGCGGCCGGCTGGAGGACGTAGATACCGGTGTTGATCGTGTCGCTGAACACCTCGCCCCACGTCGGCTTCTCGAGGAACCGGATCACGCGCCCGGCTGGATCGGTGATGACGATGCCGTAGGCGAGCGGCGACTCCACGCGGGTCAGGACCATCGTGGCCTCGGCGGCGCAATCCCGGTGGAAGGCCACCGCGGCGGCGAGATCGAAGTCCGTGATCACGTCGCCGGACGTGACGAGCACGGGCTCCGCGAGCTCCCCGGCGGCGAACTTCACGGCTCCGGCCGTGCCGAGGTCGGCCGTGGGAGTCACGTAGCTCATCCGGACGCCCCAGGGTGCGCCGTCGCCGAAGTGAGCGATGATGGTCTCCGGCAGGAAGTACAGGAGGACGACCAGATCGGTGAAGCCGTGCCGCTGCAGCAGCCGCACCGTGTGTTCCATGATCGGCACGTTTCCGATCGGCACCAGCGGCTTGGGGAGATGGGTCGTGAGCGGGCGCAGCCGCGTCCCGAACCCCCCCGCCATGATCACTGCCTTCATTCGCGGCTCCTCACTGCGGCTTCTCGCGGGCCCTGAGCGCGGCGTCTGTCAGTATAGCGGAAAGGCCTCGGGGCCGAGAAACTACCGCCAGCGGGAGGCCCCGCGCGGACGCATCACGAAGAGCAGCCCCATCCCGGCCAGGAAGCCTCCGATATGGGCGAACCAGGCGACGCCCCCGCCTGCGCCCTGGCCCCTGGCCGCCGCCACGCCCACCGACAGGAACCCGTTCAGGAGCTGCACCACGATCCAGAAGCCCAGCACGAACAGCGCAGGGATGCGCACGAGGCGGATGAAGAATCCGAAGGTGACGAGCGTCAGCACGTTGGCATGGGGGAAGAGGAGCAGGTAGGCCCCGAGCACTCCCGACACGGCGCCGCTGGCCCCGATCATCGGGACGGTCGAGCCCGGGCCCGTCAGCGTCTGCGCGAGCGCGGCGGCCACGCCGCTCAGGAGGTAGAACGCGAGGAAGCGCCCGTGGCCCAGGGTGTCCTCCACGTTGTTGCCGAAGATCCACAGATAGAGCATGTTGCCTCCGACGTGGAAGAGGCCCCCGTGAAGGAACATGGAGGTGAAGACGGTCAGGAACGGTGAGGGCATCCCGAGCGCGTCCCGGCATTGCCCGGTCAGCCGGCACGGGATCAGCCCGAACTCGAGGACGAGCTCCTGCGCGGCGCGGCCACCGCCCCCGGGCCCCTCACCGCTCAGGGAGAACTGATACATGAAGGCAAGAATGTTCATCGCAATCAACCCCACCGTCACCACCGGGACGGAGCCACTGGGGATGTCGTCCTTGAGCGGAAGCATCGGCCTGCCCCGGAGCGCTCGGCGCTACTGCCCGGGCGGCCGGAGGCTCACGACCGTCGGCAACCCCAGATACGCCCGCGCCACTCGCTGCACGTCCTCGGCGGTGATGGCCTGCACCGCCCGAACGTAGCGCTCGACGAAATCGTGGCCCACCCCGGCAGACTCGAAGAAGGCCTGATACCACGCCAGTCGCGCGTTGGTGCGGCGGTCCAGGGCGAACTGCCCGAGCAGGTATGTCCTGGCGCGCGCCACTTCCTCGGCGCCGAGTGCCTCGCGTCCCAGTCGCGCGAGCTCCTTTCGGATGCCCTCTTCAGCCTTCTCGGCGTTCGCCGGAGCCGTTCCGAGATACGCCACCAGCACACCCCGTCCCACGCGTGAGGGGTAGAAGGCGCCCGTGGAGTAGGCGAGGCCCTGCTTGTCGCGAAGCTCCCTGAAGAGTCGGCCCGCCATGCCGCCGCCGAGGGCCGTCGAGAGCACCTTCATGGCGGCGTAGTCCGGGTGGCTGAGGGGCGGGGCGAGCACGCCGACCAGCACCTGCGCCTGCGCGGCCGGGTGGGTCACGATCGTGCGCTCCGCTGCCGTGGGGGCGACCGGCGCCGCTGCGGCAGCTTCCCCCTCACCGGCAGGCATCGACGCAAACAGCCGCGCGATCTCGGCCGCGACCTCGCGTGCCGCCACCTGCCCGCTCACCGACACCACAGTACGGCCGGCGCGATAATGCTGCCGGTAGTGCTCCAGCAGATCCTCGCGGCCGAGCCGCGCCACCACCTCGCGCCGGCCCAGGCTCGGCAGGGCATACGGATGCCCTCGGTAGACGTGTTCCATGAGCGTTTCCAGCGCGCGCTGGAACGGCTGGTCCGTCCGGCTGCGGATAGCGCTCAGGACGACACGGCGCTCCCCCTCGATCTCGGATGCGGCCAGGGCGGGACGGAGAGCGATGTCGGCCACGAGCTCCAGCAGCTCTCGCCAGTGCCGCGCCAGCGCGCTGCCCCGGATCTCGGAGAAATCCGTCTCGGCCGAGGCGCTCACGCTTCCGCCGATCCCTTCGGCCGTCTCGGCGATCTCGAGTGCCCTCCGGCGCTCCGTGCCCTTCACCATGACCTGCTGCAGGAGGTTGGTGATGCCCGAGCTCGCCGGACGCTCCCACCCCGATCCCACCCGCACGAGCAGGGAGACCGCCACGACCGGGGCAGCGGGGTTCTCGCGCACGAGAATCGTCAGTCCGCTCGGCAGACGCTGCCGCAAAACCGGGATCTCCTCCGTCCCGCCTGCCGGGGTGGAAGCCAGCAGGATCGCCGACAGGGCATACCCGGTGAGGCACCCCTTCTTCACCGGCCGCCGTCCGTGGGCACGAGCGTGAGCCGAGCGTGGGCGGCGGAGAGGTAGCGCCTGGCGGCGGCCTGGATCTCCTCGCGCGTGACGGTCTTGAGCCGGTCGAGGTAGCTCAGCTCCCCTTCCAGTGTCCAGAGCGTCTCGGCCAGGCCGTAGGCATAAGCGCGCCCCTCGGCAGTCTCGATCGAGAACGCATGCTGTGCCTCGGCGGCAGTGATCGCCCGCTGCCGCTCCGCCTCCGTCACGCCCTCCTCCCGCACCCTCGTCACCTCGGCCAGGATCGCCGCCTCCACCGCATCCAGGTCGCCCGACTCGAGCTGCGCCGTGACGCTCAGAAGCCCGCCGCCCGCCAGCGCCGAGTATCCGGCGCGGATCGACGACACGATCCGGGCCCGCTCCCGCAACGCCTGAGTGAGCCTGGAGGTCCGGGACCCGCCCAGGATATGCGCCAAGAGGTCGACGGCGAACATGTCGGAGTCACCGAGCCGCGGCCCCGCCCAGCCAACCGCCAGGGAGGCCTGCCGCTCCGGTCGCTGGCGGACCTCGCGCCGGCCGTCGTCCAGCCTCGGTGGTGCGGGCACCGGTCCCCGACCGTACCCCTGGGCATGCGTCGGGCCGAACCAGCGTTCCGCTGCCTGACGGATCTCTGCAGGGTCCACCGCGCCGATGACGACCAGGGTCATGTTCTCGGGAACGTAATGCCGCTTGTAGTAGGCGCGCAGGGTCTCCGGGGTCGCTGCCCGCATGGCGCGAGGATCCCCGAGCACCGGGAAGCCGTAAGAGTGACCTCGGAACGCCAGCTCGTAGAGCCGGCGAACGAGGAAGCTGCGCGGGTTGTCCTCTCCCAGTCGCACCTCCTCGGAGATGACCTCCCGCTCTCGCCCGACCTCGGCGGGAGCAAAGCGCGAGTTGAACGCCATGTCGGCGAGAACCTCGATCCCGCGGTTTCCGTGGGCCGCCGGCAGGAGAATGTAGTAGAAGGTGTAGTCCCACGAGGTCCCGGCGTTGGTTCGTCCTCCGACGCTCTCGACTTCCCGGTCCACGAACCCGGGGGCCCGGCTGTCGGTGCCCTTGAACAGCATGTGCTCGACGAAATGAGAGAAACCACGCTCGTTTGGGGCCTCATCGCGCCCGCCCACACCAATCCACAGGTGAAGGGCGACCACGTCGCTCGTGCGGTGCTGCTGGATGATAAGGCGCATCCCGTTCGGGAGAACCTCGCGCAACGGAGTGGACAGCCCGGCCTTGGAGAGGACGGGTGGGCCGACGGCGACGCAGCCAGCAAGGCCGATCACCGCCAGCGCCAGCAGCGGGAAACACACTGGACTGCGGCGGCGCGCCATTGACATGAAGCCTATCAGACTTTCCGCACCCTCTCAACAGATGGTGGGGCATCCGGTAGCTCGGAGCGGCGCTGCCAGCGTTACGGATTCAGGAGACTCCCAAGTCGGGCCCAGTAACATGGTCGGAGGTGCCCGGATGGGCCCCTCGCGGCATTCCGCTGCCTCTCGGGGGATCTCCCGGGGCAGATTGCCGGGAGCGCCGCTGGAACGGCTCCGGGCAGAACGCCCCCGGGACCTGCCAAGGGATGGGCCTGGTGGCGCGTAACTCATTGACTTCAAGCGCCACCGCCTCGGCTTTCGAGTATGGCATATCACCTGCATCGGTGAAACGCCGAAACACAATTCAGGGAGCACCCAGGAGCAGGTCACAAGGGTCTCGGGAAGGGCCGCTGGCTCGTGGGGGGTCGGCGGAGGCGGCGGTGGCGTGAGAGGCCGGTTAACCCAGAACGAAAGGAAGGCGGAGAATGAAGAAGCTGTTCGCAACCCTGACGAGCTTCGTGTTCGTTGTGTCGCTGTCGGCCACGGTGAGCGCGGCCGAGCCGAGCTGCCCGCCTGAGGTGGCGTCAGCGAAGACCATGCTGCAGAAGAAGCAGCAGTTGGCCAAGAGCCAGGACGTCCAGGCGCCACGGTCGCTTGCCGGTGCCAAGAGCCAGGACGTCCAGGCCCCGCGCGGTCAGGATGTGCAGGCGCCGCGGTCTCTGGCTGGTGCCAGGAGCCAGGATGTGCAGGCTCCGCGTGCCCAGGACGTGCAGGCTCCTCGCAGTCAGAACGTGCAGGCTCCGCGTGCCCAGGATGTCCAGGCCCCGCGCGCCCAGGACGTGCAGGCGCCGCGGTCTCTGGCTGGTGCTAGGAGCCAGGATGTGCAGGCTCCGCGTGCCCAGGATGTCCAGGCGCCGCGTGCCCAGGACGTGCAGGCTCCGCGCAGTCAGAACGTGCAGGCTCCGCGTGCGAGCATCACCAAGGCCGCTACCTTCGTGAAGGAAGCGGAGGCCGCGTGCAAGGCAGGCAACGCCAGCCTGGCGACCGAGAAGGCCAAGGCTGCCATCGCG
>JACPCX010000154.1:0-13271 GCA_016184305.1 Candidatus Rokuibacteriota bacterium
GCCCATTGCGGAAAATTCCCCACTGCTGCCTCCCGTAGGAGTCGGGGCCGTGTCTCAGTCCCCGTGTGGCTGGTCGTCCTCTCAGACCAGCTACCCGTCGAAGCCTTGGTGGGCCGTTACCCCGCCAACTAGCTGATAGGCCGCGAGCCCCTCCAAGAGCGGCAGCTTGCGCCACCTTTCCTCCCCGGATCTGTCGACCCAGGGAACGTATCCGGTATTAGCCCCCCTTTCGAGGGGGTATCCCAGACTCAAGGGCAGGTTACCCACGTGTTATTCACCCGTGCGCCACTCGGACCACAATATGATTGCTCACACCGTGATCCTCGTTCGACTTGCATGTGTTAAGTACGCCGCCAGCGTTCGCTCTGAGCCAGGATCAAACTCGCCATGAATGAAGCGAGAAACTTGAACCCTGGTCCCTAAAAGCCCAACCAAGATGTTGCTTCGGTCGAGCGCAAGGTACTCAGTAGTTACGGATGGTGCTCACACTTCATCGGTGAGCCAGTAGCATATGCGATTTTCAAAGAACGGTTGGGGTCTCGGCCCCGTTGTGGGTTGAATCAGGTCAGCTGGACCAACACGACCGGCTGCCTACTCTCAACACCCGCCCCTGGTGACAGCTGCCTCCGGGCTGGGCAGAGGTTGATGCTACCGGCACGGCTTCATGATGTCAAGCAATTGTTTGGGGGGTGCCGAACTATCTCACGAGCACCCGCTTGAAGCGCCGCCCGAGCTGCAGGACCACCTGGCTCCCACGCCCCAGGACGCGTTCCAGATCAACCACCCGCTCTCCGTCCACCCTCACGCCTCCCTCGCCCATCTTCCGCCTGGCTTCCGAGTTGCTGGAGGCGATCCCGGCTGCGGTCAGGGCCTTCCAGACCGGGATCCCTTCCCCTTCGGCCACAATGGCAACAGTCTCAATGATTTCAGGCACTTGCCTGTTCTGAATGACCCTGACGAACTCAGCCTCTGCCTCGGCCGCCGCCGCCTCGCCATGGTACTGGGCCGTGACGATCCGGGCTAGCCTCTTCTTTGCCTCCATCGGGTGAAGGCGACGCAACCCGGCGATCTCTTCCGGCGAGATCCGGGTCACCAGCTCGAAGTACCGGAACATCAGGGTGTCGGAGACCGACATGAGCTTGCCGAACATCTCCGCGGCCGGCTCGGCGATGCCCACATAGTTGCCGAGACTCTTGGACATCTTCTGCGCGCCGTCGAGCCCCTCAAGGATGGGCACCGTAAGCGCCACCTGCGGCTCCTGCTCGTGGGCCCGCTGCAGATCCCGGCCCACCAGCAGGTTGAAGGTCTGGTCGGTGCCGCCCAGCTCGACGTCGGCCCCCAGGGCCACCGAGTCATAGGCCTGCGCGATCGGGTACAGAAACTCGTGCAGGCTGATGGGCCGCCCGCTGGCATAGCGGCTCGCGAAATCTTCACGCTGGAGCATCTGCGCCACCGTGAGGTGGGCGGTTTCCCGGATCACGCCCTCGAAGGTGAGCGGCGAGAGCCACGTCGAGTTGAACTCGACTCGCGTCCGGGTCATCTCCAGGATCTTGCCGAGCTGGGCGCGGTACGTCTCGGCGTTCGCCCGGATCTCGTCCCACGAAAGCGGCCTGCGCGTCTCGGAGCGTCCCGTGGGATCTCCGATCATGCCGGTGAAATCGCCGATGATGATGATGATCTGGTGGCCGAGATCCTGGAAGTCTCTGAGCTTCTGGAGCACGACCGTGTGCCCGAGGTGCAGATCCGGGGCGGTCGGGTCGAGACCCAGCTTGACCTTGAGCGGTGTCCCGGTCGCCCGGGCGCGCTGAAGTTTCTGTATCAGCTCCGCCTCAACGATGATCTCGGCCGTCCCTCGGCGGAGGCGGGCCATCTGCTCGTCGACGGGAAGCATGGCACGCGGGGCAGGGGGGGGCGGTCCGTGCATCACGCCAGAGGGGGAACGCCGCTCGAGTTCACCCCTGTATAATACCAGGGGATGCCTCCGCAGCGCCGCGCGAAACCCTCTCCTCGTACCCGAAGGCCTTGGCTGCGGCGGCTCCTGCTCGCCGGCGGAGTCCTCCTGTTCCTCACCACGCTGGCGGCCGGCGTCGCCTCGATCTGGGCCTTCACCGTCCTACCGCGCTCGCTGCCGTCGGTCAGCGCCCTGGAGAACTTCGAGCCAAGCCGCGGCACGAAGGTGTTCGACGAAAACGACGAGCTGGTTACCGAGTTCCACGTGGAGCGGCGTATCTTCACGCCCCTCACACAGATCCCCAAGGCGCTCAAGGACGCCATCATCGCAACGGAGGACACCCGCTTTTACTCACACTACGGCGTGGATCCCATGGGCGTCGCCCGGGCGATCTACCAGAACTTCCGCCACGGACGCATCGTGGAAGGCGGAAGCACGATCACCCAGCAGCTCGCCAAGGTGCTCTTTCTCACCCCGGACAAGAGCCTTGATCGGAAGCTCAAGGAAGCGGTGCTGGCGGTGGAACTCGAGCGCCGGTACACGAAGGACCGGCTTCTGGAGATGTACCTCAACCAGATCTACTTCGGGCACGGCGCCTTCGGAGTGGAAGCCGCGGCCCGCACATACTTCGGCAAGCCGGTCAGCGACCTGACCCTCGCCGAGAGCGCGTTGCTTGCTGGCCTTCCAAAGGCTCCGTCCACCTACTCCCCCTTCGATCGCCCGGAAGCCGCCAAACGGCGACGGAGCACGGTCCTGGCCCGCATGTTGGAGGTCGGCTTCGTGAAGGGGGAGGAGACAAGGCGGGCCGCCGCAACGGAACTTCAGCTCGTCCCGCCTGAGCGGCGGCGCACCACGGGTCAGTACTACCTGGAGTACGTCCAGCAGATCCTCGAACAGCAGTACGGGGCCGACCTCGTCTTCAAGGGGGGGCTCCAGGTCTACACGACCCTGTCGCCGACCATGCAGCTCCGCGCCGAGCAAACCCTCCGCGAAGGGCTCAGGGCGCTCGAGACTCGCCGGGCGAAAGCGGCAGAGAAGGCCGGAGCCGCCCCCATCACCGAGCGACCCGAGGGGGCGCTCCTGACCATTGACCCACAGACCGGCTACATCAAGGTGATGGTCGGCGGGTACGACTTCTTCAAGAGCGAGTTCAACCGCGCTGTCCAGGCGCGCCGCCAGCCCGGCTCCGCCTTCAAGCCCTTCGTGTACATCGCTGCGCTCGAGGCAGGCTTCACGCCGTCCAGCGTCGTCGAGGACTCGCCGGTCGAGTACGCCGTGGGGCCGAAGGGGAAGCCGTGGAAGCCCGACAATTACGACAGGAAGTTCCGGGGACCGGTCACCTTCCAGCAGGCTCTCGAGGAGTCCATCAACGTGGCCGCGGTCAAGGTTCAGGAGCGCGTGGGGATCCGGCGAACCCTGGACGTGGCGCGCCGGCTAGGCGTCGAGAGCCCGCTGTCCGAGAACCTGAGCCTTGCCCTCGGCAGCTCGGACCTGACCCTTCTCGAGCTCACGTCGGCCTACGGGGCCCTGGCCAACCAGGGGACCTGGATGCGCCCGACGGCCATCCGCTACGTGCTGGACGCCCAGGGGCAGCTCCTGGAAGAGAACGTGCCCGAGGGGAAGCCTGCGCTCTCTCCGGAGCTGGCCTACGTGATCACTCACATGCTGAAGGGAACCGTGGAGCGCGGAACGGGGGTAGCCGCCAAGGCGCTGGGGCGTCCGGTCGCTGCCAAGACCGGCACCACCAACGATTACTCGAACGCCTGGTTCATCGGTTTCACGCCCCACCTGGTGACGGGGGTATGGGTAGGCCATGACCGCCCGAAGAGCCTCGGCCGCGACGAGACGGGCTCGCGGGTAGCAATCCCCATCTGGACGGCCTTCATGGCGAGCGTGCTCGCAGGAACGCCGGTGCAGGACTTCCCCGTGCCGGAGGGCGTGGTGGTGGTCCCGGTGGATCTGCACCCCGGCGAGGGCTGCATCCGTCCGGTGCTGATGGCCTTCATCAGCGGCAGCGAGCCGCGAAACGCCTGTGGGCCCGCGCGGTCAGGATCGACGGCGCATGCCTCGCCCGGCGTCGCGGCCGATCCCGGTTTCGGCCAGCCAGAGGGTGCGCGGGTGGGCTCTCAGCAGAACCCCTAGCCGCCGTCCATCGACGCCACGACGCCAAAGCGGCCGGCCACGACGTTCCAGGTCTCGCCGCCGAGCAGCTCACCGAAGACGGCGGTGAGCCCGCCGATGGGGACGCGGACCTGCTGCATGGAGTCGCGGTCTCGGATCGTCACCCGGCCGTCCCCGGCCTCACCCCTGTCGGAGTCGCCAGCCGTCTGGACGTCCACGGTCACACAGAACGGGGTCCCGACCTCGTCCTGGCGCCGATAGAGCCGGCCGATGGCGGCGGTGTCGTCGTAGGTGGCCGGCCACAGACGGGCCAGCTCCTCCCGGATCGCCTGGCAGGTCCGGACGATCTCCTCACGCTTCTTGAGGAGCGGCAGCACGGCGATCTTGATGGGGGCGAGCTCCGGGTGCAGGCGCAGGACCACGCGCTTCTCCCCCCGGACCTCCTCCTCTCGGTAGGCGTCCGCAAGGAACGCCAGGAGGGCCCGGTCAACGCCGGCGGACGGCTCGATCACGTAGGGCACTACGTGCTCCTTCCGCTCCTCATCGAAGTACGTCAGCGTCTTGCCGCTCCACTTCGCGTGTTGCTTCAGGTCGAAGTCGGTCCGGTTGGCGATCCCCATCAGCTCGCTCCAGCCGAGGGGGAAGCGGTACTCGATGTCGGCCGTCCGCTTGGCGTAGTGGGCCAGCTCGTCTTTCTCGTGCTCCCGAAGCCGGAGGTTCCCGGCCTGGAGGCCGTAGCGCTGGAACCACCCCATGCAGTCCTCGATCCATCGCTCGTGCCAGTACTCGTCCGCCGGCCGGCCGCCCACCGAGTCGTGCGGGTTCACGAAGTACTCGATCTCCATCTGCTCGAACTCGCGGGTCCGGAAGATGAAGTTCCCCGGCGTGATCTCGTTCCGGAACGCCTTGCCGATCTGCGCGATGCCGAACGGGAGCTTGCGGCGCATGGACTGGAGCACGTTGTCGAAGTTGACGAAGATCCCCTGGGCGGTCTCGGGGCGGAGGTAGGTGACCGCGGCGTCCTCCGCCACCGGCCCCATGAACGTCTTGAACATGAGGTTGAATTGGCGCGGAGGAGTCAACTCGCCCTTGCCGCAGTCGGGGCACAACGTGCGCTGGAGGCCGCAGTGCGTGCACGGCCCGCCCCCCGGGATCGTGAACTTGTTCCCCTTCGTCGCGTCGCAGTAGTGGACCCACGGCGTATCGTTCAGCGTGTCGGCCCGGAACCGCCGGCGACACTCCCGGCAATCCACCATCGGGTCGGTGAAGTGATCCACGTGGCCGCTGGCCTTCCAGACGGTCGCGTGCATCAGGATCGAGGCATCGAGCCCGACCATGTCGGCCCGCGTCTGCACGTGGTCCCGCCACCACACTCGCTTGATGTTGTTCTTGAGCTCCACGCCAAGCGGGCCGTAGTCCCAGCATGAGCCCGTCCCGCCGTAGATCTCGCTGGACTGGAAGATGAAGCCGCGCCGCTTGCAGAGCGACACCAGGGTGTCCATGGAGAGAGGCATGGCGGTCAGGATAGCACGGGGGGGAGCGGCCGTCGGGTCTGGCCGAGAAAGCGCATCGACCGCGGCACCTGACCGATGAGCCGGGCCACGATTCCTTCCAGGACGAGTGTCAGCTCCTCGTTAAGGGGAGGGCTCAGGGGGAGCCGGAGCGCCTCCTCCCATCGGAATCCCCGGAGTCGGCCGAGCGTGCCGACGGCTGCGCCGCTGAGCGGGATGGCGTGCGCCCGTGCGCCACAGGGGACGCAGACGAGCCCTCCCGCCTCCACATCGAGGACCGCGTCCTGGAAGGGGTACGCGCGGCCACATTCCACGCACCGGTCGATCCTCGGACGGTGACCCAGGAGGTCCACGGCGCGGACGCCGAAGCAGATGGCGACCCGCGCCGGACAGATCCCCGCTTCCAGCGCCCGCAGGCTCCTCACGAGGAGGCCAAAGAGGGCCGCGTTCGGATCGCGGTCCGCCGACAGGCGCGCCAGGCACTCGACGGTCCATGCCCCGCGCCCGAGGCGCTCGAGGTGCTCCCGGACACGGACGAACGGGTCGAGGATGTCAAAGTGGTCTACTCGCACGAGCTCGCTGCGGCCGGTGTCAAAGAAGACCAGAACTCCGAGCGTGAGGGGCTCCAGCGCGGCGAGGAAACGGGAGCGGGGCCGCCGGGCCGCCTTGGCGACGCCGCGCACCTTGCCGAAGTCCCGCGTGTAGAACTCCATGAGGCGGTCGCTTTCCCCGAGGGCTCGGCGACCGATGACGACGGCCCGCGTCCTGTAGAGCGCCATGGCTACGAGGTGAGGAGGAAGCCGAACTCCCGCAGCGCGTTGTCGTCCTTCCGCCAGTTCTTCCTGACCCTCACGCGGAGCTCCAGGTAGGTCTTGATGCCGAAGAAGCGCTCGAGGTCCTCACGGGCGGACGTGCCGATCCGCTTGAGCATGGTTCCGCCCTGCCCGATGACGATCCCCTTCTGGGACTCCTGCTCGACAAAGATGGCGGCCCGGATGTACAGGCACTCAGGGCGCTCCCGCTCGCTGAGCTCCTCCACCCGCACGGCGCATGCGTACGGGATCTCCTGATGGGTCAGACGGAAGATCTTCTCCCTGATGATCTCGGCCACGAAGAAGGTCTCCGGCTGGTCCGTCAGGGACTCGCGCGGGAAGTACGCCGGCCGCTCTGGCATGCCCCGGACGATCAGGTCGAGCAGGATGTCGCAGGTGGTGCCGTGCTCGGCAGAGATGGGGATGATCTCCTGGAAGGCGTAGCGCGCGCCGTACGCCTCGATCAGCGGCAGGAGCCGCGACTTCGGCGTGACCAGGTCGGCTTTGTTCAGACAGCAGAAGACCGGCGCCCGCACACCCGCGAGCCGCGCCAGGGGTCCACCGTCGATCCGGTCGGCCCGCTCCGTCGCCTCGGCCAGGAAGCACACCAGATCCACGTCTTCGAGCGCTCGCTCGGCGGCCTTCACCATCAGCTCGCCGAACTTGCCCGAGCCGGCGTGGAGCCCTGGCGTGTCCACGAACACGATCTGCGCGTCGGGCAGATGCTTGATGCCGGTGATCCGCGTCCGGGTGGTCTGGGGGCGGCGGGAGACGATCGCCATCTTTTCCCCGACGAGCCGGTTCAGGAGGGTGGACTTGCCGACATTGGGGCGACCGATCAGCGCCACGAACCCCGCCCGGTGCGGTGGGCTTGGCATCACGCGCGCAGGAGACCAGACCAGAGGCGCGCCGGCACGGGACGGTCCGCGGAGCGGGAGAGGATCTCCCGCGCGCGCTCGTGCATCAGGCGGGCCTCCGCCGGCTCAGCGTCGTCGTAGCCGACCAGGTGAAGCAGGCCGTGGACGGCCAGAAGATCAACCTCGAGCGCCACGGGCACACACAGCCGCGCCGCCTGCCGCGCCGCTGTGTCGGCAGAAACGATGACTTCACCGAGCAGCACGGAGCCACCGGGGATCTCCAGGTTGAACGCCAGGACGTCCGTGCGCGACGAGCGCCCGAGGTACCGGGCATTGAGACGCCGGATCACCGCATCGTCCACGAGGCTCACGTGGACGTCCCTGTCCGCCCGTCCGAGACATCGGAGTGCAATCCTCACGGTTCGGCCCACCCTGGTCGGAGACAGGCGGATGCGGCGCTGCAGGTTCCGGACGGCGAGGGCCATCACTCGGGCGCCGGGCCCGCAGCCTCCTCGAACGGCCGTCCCGCCCGGAGCCCCGAGCGACGCTGCTCCGAGGGCTGGGCGCGATCATAGGCCCGGACGATCGCCCCGACCAGGTCGTGGCGCACGACGTCCCGGTCGTCGAAGTACACGAACTCGATCCCGTCGATTCCCTGGAGGACCGCCTGGATCTCGATGAGCCCAGAGGGACGGCTGGCGGGCAGATCAACCTGGGTGACGTCCCCCGTGACAACCATCTTCGCGTTGAAGCCGAGGCGGGTGAGCGCCATCTTCATCTGCTCGGACGTCGTGTTCTGCGCCTCATCGAGAATGATGAACGCATCGTTGAGCGTGCGCCCCCGCATGTAGGCCAGGGGCGCAACCTCGATGGTGCCCCGTTCGCTGAGCGACGCGACCTTCTCGGCCTCCATCATGTCGTACAGCGCGTCGTACAGCGGACGCAGATACGGGTGTACCTTCTCGGCCAGGTCGCCGGGAAGGAATCCCAACCGCTCGCCCGCCTCCACGGCGGGGCGGGTCAGGATGATCCGGGCCACCTCCCGGTTCATGAGCGCCGCCACCGCCATCGCCACCGCCAGGTAGGACTTGCCGGTACCGGCCGGGCCGATGGCGATGACGAGGTCGTAGGCCCGGATGGCGTCCAGGTAGCGCTTCTGGTTCACCGTCTTCGGGGTGATCAGCTTCTTCCGCGAGGGCACGGGGATGACATCCGCGAAGAGGGACTTGAGGTCCGCCCCCGGGTCGGTCTCGGCGACGCGGAGCGCCGCACGGATCTCGGCGGCACCCACGGGCGCCCGCACTCTCACCATGTCCGCGAGTGCCCGGATCGCCCGCTCCGCGTGCTCGACCTGCGATTCCCCCCCCTTGATCGTGATCTGGTGGCCCCGCGCGCTGATCCGCACGCCGTACTGGGATTCCAGGGAGCGCAGGTGCTCGTCGTTGCGACCGAGAAGAGTCGGAAGGTTCAGGTCCGGGGGGACATCGATGCGGCGCGTGACGCTGGTGGCTTCAGTCAACGAGTGGATATGCCTCTGGTTTCGAGGATATCACGGGGACCTCGGGGCTTCCACGATCCGGATGCCGAGCTCCCGGAGCTGCAGCGCATCCACCGGCGCCGGCGCGTCAGTGAGGGGGCATGTCCCCTTCTGCGTCTTGGGGAAGGCGATCACCTCCCGGATGGACTCCTGGCCCGTCAGGGTGGCCACGAGACGATCAAGGCCGAAGGCGATGCCCCCCATGGGTGGCGCACCGAACTCGAGGGCGTCCAGGAGAAATCCGAAGCGCGCTCGCGCCTGCTCCTTCGAGATGCCGATGAGCCCGAACAGCCGCTCCTGCACCGCCTGCTGGTGGATACGGATCGAGCCCCCGGCCGCCTCCTGGCCGTTGAGGACGAGGTCGTAGGCCTTCGCCCTCGCCCGCCCGGGGTCGGACTCCAGCAGGAGCAGATCCTCGTCGCGCGGGGCCGTGAACGGATGGTGCACCGGATCCCAGCGCTTCTCGTCCTCGCTCCATTCCACCAGCGGGAAGTCGACGACCCAGGCGAAGACGTCTCGGGATGCGGGAATCTGATGGAAGCGGCGGGCCAGGTCCACCCGGAAGCGTCCGAGCACCGACGCGGCCACCGCCGGCGCGTCGCCGACGAGGAGCAGCAGGTCACCCGGGGAGGCCTCCAGCAGCCCGAGCAGGC
The DNA here is from genome assembly GCA_016184305.1 of Candidatus Rokuibacteriota bacterium. GTDB lineage: Bacteria > Methylomirabilota > Methylomirabilia > Rokubacteriales > CSP1-6 > UBA12499. Next base: position 9,443 of record JACPCX010000154.1, read on the forward strand.
GCTCCTCCACGAGGTGGAGGAACTTCGCGACAGGCGACTGGAGCCCCTCCGGGGTCACCTTGATCCACACGAGCCCCTTCGCCCCCAGCTGCCTGGCCTCGGTGGTCAGATCGTCCAGCTCCTTGCGGCTCATCCCGGCTGCTCCGGGCACCCGGAGCGCCTTCACCGCTCCGCCGCCCGCCACGACCTGGGCGAAGGCCTGGAATTCCCCGCCGGCGAAGAGCACGGACACATCGGAGAGTTCCATGGCGAAGCGCAGGTCCGGCTTGTCGGAGCCGTAACGCGCCAGCGCCTCGTCGTAGGCAATGCGGGGAAAGGGCAGCGCGAGCTCGACGCCCTTCACCTGGCGCCAGACCTCCGCCACCATCCCCTCGATGATGGGCAGGAAGTCATCGCGGTCCAGGAAGGACGTCTCGATATCGATCTGGGTGAACTCGGGCTGCCGGTCCCGTCTCAGATCCTCGTCGCGGAAGCAGCGGACGATCTGGAAGTAGCGCTCGAACCCGGCCACCATCAGGAGCTGCTTGAAGAGCTGGGGAGACTGCGGGAGCGCGTAGAAGCTCCCCGCCTGGAGACGGCTCGGCACCAGGAAGTCCCGTGCGCCCTCGGGGGTGGACCGGGTGAGAAAAGGCGTTTCCACCTCGAGGAACCCCTGGGCATGCAGATAGCCGCGAACGGCCCGGCAGACCTGATCGCGGATCTGGAACGCGCGGAGCACCGACGGCCGGCGCATGTCCAGGTAGCGGTACTTGAGCCGGAGCGTCTCGTCCACCTCGGCGTCGTCCTCGAGCTGGAACGGGAGCGGACGGCAATCGTTGAGGATCCTGAGCTCCGTCACCTGCACCTCGACGGCGCCGGTAGCGAGCTTCGGGTTCTCGGTCCCGGGCGGGCGCGCCCCGACCGTGCCGCGGACGGCGAGCACGAACTCCCCCCGCACGGACTCGGCCCTCCCGTGAGCATCGCTGTCCTCCGCCGGGTTGACGACGCACTGGGTCAGCCCTTCGCGGTCGCGAAGATCCAGGAAGATCAGCCCCCCGTGGTCCCGCCGCCTGAAGGCCCAGCCCATGACGGTCACCGATTGCCCGATGTGCTCGGAGCGCAGATCCCCGCAGCTATGCGTTCGCTTCCAGCCGCCGAGGGCCTCCACGCGCGCCTCGGTCATGGCGCCGTCCCCCGCCGCCCGGCGAGCCCCACCAACTCGTCGGCGAGGCGCTCCAGCGGCACGGCGCGCTGCTCCCCCGACTTCATCTCACGGAGAAGAGCCTGCCCGCTGGCGAGCTCGTTGTCCCCGACGATCACGGCGACGCCCGCGCCCAGCCGGTTCGCTCGCTCGAGCTCGCGCGGGAGCTTGCGGGTGCCATAGCCGAGATCCACCCGGGCGCCCCGGCGGCGGGCATCGCGGGCAATGCCGAGGAGCCGGGAGAGCGCCGCGTTCCCGAGGGGGATCAGGACAACCACGGGCACGGGGGTTGATTCCCCATCTCCCAGCAGCAGGACCACCCGCTCGAGGCCGATGGCGAAGCCGATGCCGGGGTCGGGCGGGCCGTCGAGCTGCTCGATGAGCCCGTCGTAGCGTCCACCGCCCGCCACCGCATTCTGCGCGCCCAGCTCCGTGGTGAGCACCTCGAAGGTGGTGCGGACATAGTAATCCAGTCCCCGAACCAGCCTCGGGTTCACCGCGTACACGATCCCCATGGCATCCAGGCACGCCCGGACCCGCTCGAAGTGTTCCGCCGCCTCGGTGGTCAGCGAGTCGAGGATCGAGGGGGCCTTCTCGATGACGGGCTGGCAGCCGGGCGTCTTGCAGTCGAGCACGCGGAGCGGATTGCGCTCGAGGCGCCCGCGGCATTCCGCGCAGAGCTCTCCGCCGCGCGGCGAGAAGTAGTCGAGCAGCTTCGCCCGGTACGCCGGGCGCGTGGCGGCGTCTCCGATGGAGTTCACGTGGAGTTCCAGCCGCTCCGCCAGGCCGAGCGCGCCGAAGAAGTCCATGAGCATCGCGATGACCTCGGCGTCCACGGCCGGATGCGTCTCGCCCAGCGCCTCGACGTCGGCCTGATGGAACTGGCGGTAGCGCCCGGCCTGTGGACGCTCGTACCGGAACATGGGGCCCATGGTGTACAGCCGCACCGGCTTGGGCTCCACCTGAAACCCATGCTCGATGTAGGCCCGCAAGAGCGAGGCCGTGGCCTCCGGCCTGAGGGTCACCGACTCGCCACTCCGATCCTCGAACGTGTACATCTCCTTCTGGACGATGTCGGTCGCAGATCCGATCCCCCGCGCAAACAGCTCGGTGCGCTCGAAGAGCGGCAGCCGGATCTCCCGGTACCCGTAGGCCTCGAAGACGCGCCGCGCGGCAGCCTCCACGCGCTGCCACCGCGGAGCCTCGCCGGGGAGGATGTCGCGCACACCGCGCACGGCCTTGATGGGCATGGTTACTTCGCCCTGGGGGGGGGCGAGCGCCGCTCCTCCCCCAGCCCCCCCCACCGGCCCGCGCGCCCGGCTGGATTGGACATGTTCAGAGCGGGATCTCCCTGCCGCGGTCCACATCGCCCTCCACGGCCTCGTAGCAGCGCTTCACCCATGTCAGCTATCTCGTCCTGACATGGCGGGTTAAGCGGCGTCACCGATATAGGATAGCACCGGGATCAGCGCCGTCCGGGTGGCCTTGCGCGTTTGCAGGAGCCTGTCGATGGCCTTGGCAACGTCCGGCTTCAGAAACCGCTCGCCGCACTGGTTGCAGACGCCCATAGGCACCTGTTCGACCAGGAACAGTTCGCCCTGCCAGCGCACTTCCCGAGTCGCCGTGCACTCTTGCACCTGCCCTCCGCAGTAGATGCAATCTGCGAACCGGATCTCCATGAGTGTAATCTCCTCAGCGATTGCGTGTTCGAGCGTTTCGCCATTTCGGCATCGCTGGCACATAGACCGTGATCCAGACCAGGTGCCCGAGGCTGTTTCGCCCGCACACAACGTGGACGGGACGGCCCTCCGGCGTGAACCCCAGAGCGAGGCAGCTGTGCCCCCGCGGATCCTCGGGATAGTCCTCCAGGACCTCGCACCCCGTAAGCGCGGCCTCTACTTCGGCTACCGTAACTTGTTCCGCGAGGCGCTCGTCGTCCGCGTGCAGCGAAATCTCATAGGCTTGTGCTGCAATCTCATCACGGATGAACGATCGCCAGTCCATCGCCCGCTTGAGTCTCGACGCCGCGTCACGACGGGCCGTTTGCGGATCACCACCACACTGTCGAGCCCGCGGCCTGCCTCAGACGCTCCTCGCCGCGGCCTCCACGCGCTGCCGGCGGGGGGACTCGGCCCGGAGGATGTCGCGCACCGCCTTGATGGGCATGGCTAGGCGCCCTGCGCGGCCTTGTACTCGGCGGCCAGCGCGACGTAGTTCCTCGCCGAGCGATGGATCAGGTCCAGGTCCGCTTCCGTGACCTGGCGCTTCACGCGCGCAGGGGCCCCCATGAGGACACTCCCTCGCGGCGCTTTCGTCCCCGGAGACACCACGGCGCCCGCCGCCACGAGACACTCCTCCTCGAACACCGCGCCGTCCAGGACCACCGCGCCGATCCCGATGAGGCAGTGGGACTTGACGTGACAGCCGTGCAGGCGAGCGCCGTGCCCCACCGTCACGTATTCCTCGACGATGGTGGGGGGGCCGCGGCGGTTGACGTGGATCACCGCGCCGTCCTGGATATTGCTCCCGCGCCCGATCCGGATGACGTTTACGTCGCCGCGGATCACGGAGGTGAACCAGACCCCGACCTCCTCCGCCAGCTCGACGTCGCCGATGACCTGCGCCGAGGCCTCGACGAAGGCCGTCGGG
>JACPCX010000171.1:0-3424 GCA_016184305.1 Candidatus Rokuibacteriota bacterium
GCGCGCTTGGCCGCGGCGAAGTCGGCGCGAAAGCCGGCATCGTCGGCGAGCGGGACGAGGCGCTTCAGCTGGTCGAGGTCCTTGACCCAGCCGTCGCCGATGCGCGAGGTGATCAGCCCCGCCAGCCCGGGATTGGCCTGATTGAGCCAGCGCCGCGGCGTGATGCCATTGGTCACGTTGACGATCTTCCCGGGATACAGGCGGTCGAAGTCGGCGAAGATGGTCCGCTTCATCAAGTCGGTGTGGATCTGCGCCACGCCGTTCACCGTGTGGCTGCCGACCATGGCGAGGTGGGCCATGCGGATGTGCCGGCCGCCGCTCTCGTCCACGAGGGACATGCGGCGCACCAGATCGGGGTCGCCGGGATGCGCGTGGATCACGTCCCCGAGGAAGCGGTGATTGATCTCGTAGATGATCTGCAGATGGCGCGGCAAGAGGCTCTCGAGCAGCGCGACCGGCCAGGTCTCGAGCGCCTCCGGCATCAGCGTGTGGTTGGTGTAGGCGAAGGTGCGCACGGTGATGTCCCACGCCGCGTCCCACGCCAGGCGATGCACGTCCACCAGGACGCGCATCAGCTCGGCGATGGCGATGGACGGGTGGGTGTCATTCAGCTGGAGGGCGACCTTGTCGGGCAATGAGTCGAAGCTGTCGTGGAATTTCCGGTGGCGGTACAGGATGTCCTGCAATGACGCGCACACGAAGAAGTATTGCTGCTTGAGGCGCAGCTCCCGCCCCATGGCCGTGGTGTCGTTGGGGTAGAGCACCTTGGACAGGTTCTCCGACTCGTTCTTGTCCTGCACCGACCGGATGTAGTTGCCCTCGTTGAAATAGCGGAGATCGAACTCGCGCGTCGCCTTGGCCGCCCAGAGCCGCATGTTGTTCACGGTGGAGGTGGCGTACCCGGGAATGGGGGTGTCGTACGCCATCGCCATCACGTCATCGGTGTCCACCCAGTGGTGGCGCAGGGCGCCCTGGTCGTCGGCGTATTCGAGCACGCGGCCGTGGAACTTGACCGGGTACAGCACCTCCGGGCGCGGGAACTCCCAGGGGTTGCCGTAGCGCAGCCAGTTGTCGGGCTGCTCCACCTGGCGGCCGCCGTCGATGCGCTGGGAGAACATCCCGTATTCGTAGCGGATGCCGTAGCCGTAGCCGGGCAAGCCGAGCGTCGCCATCGAGTCGAGAACACACGCCGCCAGCCGCCCCAGGCCGCCGTTGCCGAGCGCCGCCTCGTGCTCGATCTCGCGCACCTGCTGCACGTCGAGCCCGAGGTCGGCGAGGGCCTGGCGGTATTCCTCGGCGAAGCCCAGATTGAGCAAGCTGTTCATCAGCGTGCGCCCCATGAGAAATTCCATGGACAGGTAATACACCCGCTTGGCGTCGCGGCGGTAGTAGCTGCGCATGGTCTCCATCCAGCGCTCGATGAGGCGGTCGCGCGTCATGTAGGCGGTGGCGTAGAACCAGTCGCGCGTGGTGGCGGTGATGACATCCTTGCCCACCGAATAGACCAGGTGGTCGCCCAGCGAGCGCTTGAGCGAGGCGGCATCGAGGCCGATGTCCCCGCGGTGGACGGCAGCGGGCGTCGGATCGTTCGGCATGTCCCGTTCCCCCCTACTTCTCTCGGCTTGGAAATGCAGGGCCCCAGATGATGCGGTCACGGCCGGCGCGGTGACCGGTCGCCGCCGTCCAGACAGGGCGGACAGGCGGCGCCCCCACCTCGGTGGAGGCCCACCTCGTACGTGGGGCCATCGCAGCGGGAGCAGCGCGCGGGCTCTCCCGTCTGCGCGATCGGGTCCCAGCAGAGCGTCAGCTCGGCCCGGCCGCGCTTGCCGGCCAGCGTCCCCGTGAACACGACCCGCGGCAGGTAGAGACGCAGGACGCTCAGGAGCGAGACGTCCGCCGACAGCCGGTACTTCGCGCGCAGCTCGGCAAGCCGCCCCTCGCGCTCCCGCCGGATGGCCAGGAGCTTGGAGTCGGCCTGGACTGGCTCCGGGCTGTCGGCCGGCAGGGCGGCGCGCGGCTCCTCGCGCTCCCGGATCAGCTCGGCGTAGTAGGCCTGAGCCCGCCCGCTCTCCCGGCCGAGCCGCGACTCGAGTTCCCGGCGCCGGAGACCCAGCGGGGCGAGGAGCCTCTGCTCGAGCTCGTGCCGCGCGCCGGCGTACGCCTCGCCAGCCGGCCGCTCCGCCATCATGGGCCACGCCTCCAGGGGCTCGGCGACGAGCCCGTGGCGATCGAGCGCTTCCCCGAGGCGCCGCAGGAGGCGGCCGTCGGTGAGGGTGACCGCCACCTCCACGAGGTCCTCCTCGCGGGCGTCCGAGAGATAGCGGACGCGGAAGAGGAACACGCCCGCCGGGACCCACCACGGGCGGCCGTGTCGCGGCGTCCACGCGCTGTCCAGGAAGCGGTACGCGCGCGCCAGGCGCTCGGCGGTGCCGCGCGACGCGTTCGCGCCCGCGTGCAGGTAACCGCGAGCCACCCGCCCGGAGGCCGTGGCCTGCTGGAGCAGGTGCTCCAGCGCCGGGCTGGCGAACGAGACCAGCTCGGCGTCCGGCGCCTCGTCCATGAGCTCGGGGTCGAAGGCCAGCTGGCGCATGGCCGGCTCTCCCGCGCCCGGGTCCGGCCAGAGGACGGTGTAGAGCCCGGGGGCCTGCGGCTCCGCGACGCCGCCCAGAAGCTCGAGTGCCGCGACGGTGAAGGCCTCGACCCCGCCCCGCTCGTTCACGGGCCCGCTCCGGGCGCGAGCGCGTCGCCGAAGAGCCGGTCGTCGAGCGCCTTGGTCTCGAGGTAGCCGAGCTTGGCCGCGAGGAGCTGGTCCCCGAGGGCCTGCATTCGCGTCCGGAACGCCTCGGGGCCCTCGGCCGTGAGCCACAGCTCCGTGACGATCTCCTCGAAGTCCTGATCGGTCGTGAGCTGGCCGAGGATCATGTCGATCTCGCCGATCACCAGCTCGAACATGTTGATCTTGGCGTCGAGCACCTCCAGGAGTGTCTCCTCGATCGTCCCCGGGGCGACGAGGTTGAAGACGTGGACGTCGCGGGTCTGGCCCACCCGGGACAGACGCCCGATCCGCTGCTCGATCCGCATCGGGTTCCAGGGAAGATCGTAGTTCACCAGGCCGTGGGCGAACTGGAGATTGCGCCCCTCGCCACCGGCTTCCGTCGAGACCAGGATCCGCGCGGAGCCCTCGAAGGCCCGGACGGCGTCCTCCTTCTCGGCGCGGCGCAGGCCCCCGTGGTACAGGTCGAGCGTGACGGCGGCCGCCCGGGGGCTCGAGCCCAGCTCCATCTGGAGGGTCTGCGCCATCATCCGGGTGATCTCCCCACCCCGGCGGCAGCCCGCGCGGAGGAACTCCGACAGCTCGGCATACAACGACTGCTCCGGGGCGCTCGGCTCCACGGTGAGGGTCCGGGCGATCCGGCGCGTGACC